>NZ_JAHBDE010000017.1:0-78786 GCF_019956175.1 Pseudomonas sp. BF-R-30
CGATGGCATTGATCGCGCACTGCTCGTCGACATCCGACAGATCGCCGCTGATCCCCACCGCCCCCAGCACGTTCCCGTCCTGATCGCGAACCAGCACACCACCCGGTGCCGGCACGACGCTGCCCTGCCCCAGGCTGTTCAACGCGGCGATAAACGCCGGGCGTTGCTGGGCGTCCAGCGCCAGCAGGCGCGACCCCTTGCCCAGCGCGATGGCGCCCCAGGCTTTGCCGATGGCGACGTGCGGGCGCAGCAGGCTGGCGCCGTCTTCGCGTTGCAGGGTGATCAGATGCCCGCCGGCATCCAGTACCGCAATGGTCAAGGGTGCCGCAGAGATTGCACGCCCGGCGGTGATGGCCTCGTTGACCAGGTTGACTGCGACTTTCAAGGTTAAAGCGCTCATGGTGCCGTCCTCATTTTGTTTTTCGGAAAGTCGGTGGACTGCGCCGTTGTGCCGCAGCCCGATGCAACAAATAGAACACAATGAATTATTTTTTTGTATACAATAATCATCGAAAGGCGCCACATGCGACGAAAAGCCACAGCAGAACGGGCTTCCGACGAATGAAACAAGCGCTTGAGAAAATGGATTGACCTGCGCCGTCCGCCGTGAATACACTCTGCGCAAAGCCACTTGTATACAATTACAAAACGTAAAGAGGCACAAAACCATGAGCAAAATGAGAGCAATCGAAGCCGCCGTTCTGGTGATGCGCCGTGAAGGGGTCGATACCGCTTTTGGCATCCCGGGTGCCGCCATCAACCCGTTGTACTCCGCCCTGCAAAAGGTCGGCGGCATCGATCACGTACTCGCTCGCCACGTTGAAGGCGCCTCGCACATGGCCGAGGGCTACACCCGCACCAAGGCCGGCAACATCGGCGTGTGCATCGGCACTTCCGGCCCTGCCGGTACCGACATGGTCACCGGGCTCTACAGCGCCTCGGCCGACTCGATTCCAATCCTCTGCATCACAGGCCAGGCACCCCGCGCCCGTATGCACAAGGAAGACTTCCAGGCTGTCGATATCACCACCATCGTCAAGCCAGTCACCAAGTGGTCGACCACCGTCATGGAACCGGGCCAGGTGCCTTACGCGTTCCAGAAAGCTTTCTATGAAATGCGCTCCGGCCGTCCGGGCCCGGTGCTGATCGACCTGCCGTTCGACGTGCAGATGGCCGAAATCGAATTCGACATCGACGCCTACCAGCCACTGCCATTGGCCAAGCCGAGCGCTACCCGCGTCCAGGTGGAAAAAGCCCTGGCCATGCTGGATCAGGCCGAGCGCCCATTGCTGGTGGCCGGTGGCGGCATCATCAATGCCGACGCCGCCGACCTGCTGGTGGAGTTCGCCGAACTGACCGGTATTCCAGTGATCCCGACCCTGATGGGCTGGGGCGCCATCCCGGACGATCACCCGTTGATGGTAGGCATGGTTGGCTTGCAGACGTCGCACCGCTACGGCAACGCCACCATGCTCAAGTCCGACGTGGTTCTGGGCGTAGGCAACCGCTGGGCCAACCGTCACACCGGTTCCGTTGACGTGTACACCGAAGGCCGCAAGTTCATTCATGTTGATATCGAACCGACCCAGATCGGCCGCGTGTTCACCCCAGACCTGGGCATCGTTTCCGACGCTGCCGCCGCGCTGACCGTGTTCATCGAAGTCGCTCGCGAATGGCAAGCCGCCGGCAAGCTGAAGAACCGCAGCGCCTGGTTGCAAGACTGCCAGCAGCGTAAAGCCAGCCTGCAGCGCAAGACTCACTTCGACAACGTACCGGTCAAGCCGCAACGCGTTTACGAAGAAATGAACCAGGTGTTCGGCAAAGACACCTGCTACGTCAGCACCATCGGTCTGTCGCAGATTGCCGGCGCGCAGTTCCTGCACGTCTACAAGCCGCGTCACTGGATCAACTGTGGTCAGGCAGGCCCTCTGGGCTGGACCATTCCGGCAGCACTGGGCGTGGTCAAGGCTGATCCGAACCGTAAAGTCGTGGCCCTGTCGGGGGACTATGACTTCCAGTTCATGATCGAAGAATTGGCAGTGGGCGCGCAGTTCAAGCTGCCGTACATTCATGTGGTGGTAAACAACTCGTACCTGGGTCTGATCCGTCAGGCGCAGCGCGGTTTCGACATGGATTACTGCGTACAGCTGTCGTTCGACAACCTGAACGCGCCGGAACTCAACGGCTACGGTGTGGACCACGTCGCAGTTGCCGAAGGCTTGGGCTGCAAGGCACTGCGTGTGTTCGAACCGGCTCAGATCCAGCCTGCCCTGCGCAAGGCCCAGGAGCTGATCGAAGAGTTCAAGGTTCCGGTGATCGTCGAGATCATCCTGGAGCGCGTGACCAACATTTCCATGGGTACCGAGATCAACGCCGTCAACGAATTCGAAGACCTGGCGCTGGTCGGCGACGACGCACCGACTGCGATTTCGTTGCTCGATTAACTGTTGATCGCTCCCACAGGGAAGCACACTCATATTTGGGAGACCACCATGCCGCGTTTCGCAGCCAACCTGTCCATGCTGTTCACCGAACAGGACTTTCTTGCCCGTTTCGAAGCGGCCGCCAAAGCCGGCTTCAGTGGTGTCGAATACCTGTTCCCGTACGACTTCAGCTCCGCCGAAATCAAGGCCCAGCTCGACGCCAACGGTCTGACCCAAGTGCTGTTCAACCTGCCGGCCGGCGACTGGGCCAAGGGCGAACGCGGTATCGCCTGCCTGCCGGACCGGGTCGAAGAGTTCCGTGCCGGTGTCGACCTGGCCATCGCTTACGCGCAAGTGCTGGGCAACACCCAGGTCAACTGCCTGGCCGGTATTCGTCCGCAGGGCTTTGACGATGCCACCGTGGAGAAAACCTTCGTCGCCAACCTCAAGTACGCAGCCGACAAGCTGCAAGCGGCGGGCATCAAACTGGTGATGGAAGCGATCAACACCCGTGACATTCCAGGTTTCTACCTGAACAACACGGCGCAAGCCCTGTCGATTCGCGAGCAGGTCGGCAGCGCCAACCTGTTCCTGCAATACGACATCTATCACATGCAAATCATGGAAGGCGATCTGGCCCGCACCCTGCAATCGCACCTGGGCGAGATCAACCACGTGCAGCTCGCGGACAACCCGGGGCGCAACGAACCAGGCACCGGTGAAATCAACTACCGCTTCCTGTTCGAACACCTGGACCGCATCGGTTACCAGGGCTGGGTCGGTTGCGAATACAAGCCGCTGACCACCACTGAAGCGGGCCTGGGCTGGCTCAAGACCCATAACGCAATCTGATGTAGATCCCTGTGGGAGCGAGCTTGCTCGCGATAGCGGTGGGACAGTCGACATCGATGCTGAATGTTATGGCCCCATCGCGAGCAAGCTCGCTCCCACAAAGAGCAGTACTCCCCTATTTGCTTGAAGCAGCAATAAAAACAAGAGGATTTTCTCATGGCTAAAATCGGATTTATCGGCACCGGCATCATGGGCCACCCAATGGCGTTGAACCTGCAGAAAGCCGGTCACAGCCTGTTCCTGTCGGCCCACCACGACCCTGCGCCTGCCGACCTGGTCGCCGCTGGCGCCGTTGCCCTGGCGAACCCGAAGGAAGTCGCCCAGGAAGCCGAATTCATCATCGTCATGGTGCCGGATACCCCACAGGTCGATGATGTACTGTTCCGCGCCGATGGCGTTGCCGCCGGTGTTGGCAAAGGCAAAGTGGTGATCGACATGAGCTCGATCTCGCCGACCGCCACCAAGGCTTTCGCAGCAAAGATCAACGAAAAAGGCGCGCAATACCTCGACGCCCCGGTCTCCGGCGGTGAAGTCGGCGCCAAGGCTGCGACCCTGAGCATCATGGTCGGCGGCGATGCCGACGCCTTCGAGCGCGCTCTGCCACTGTTCCAGGCCATGGGCAAGAACATCACCCTGGTCGGTGGCAATGGCGACGGTCAAACCGCCAAAGTGGCCAACCAGATCATCGTGGCCCTGAACATCCAGGCCGTGGCCGAAGCCCTGCTGTTCGCTTCGAAAAACGGTGCCGATCCGGCCAAGGTGCGTGAAGCACTGATGGGCGGTTTCGCGTCCTCCAAGATCCTCGAAGTGCATGGCGAGCGCATGATCAAGGGCACCTTCGATCCAGGCTTCCGCATCAGCCTGCACCAGAAGGACCTGAACCTGGCCCTGCAAGGCGCCAAGGAGCTGAACATCAACCTGCCGAACACCGCCAACACCCAGCAAGTGTTCAGCACCTGCGCGGCCATCGGTGGCAGCAACTGGGACCACTCGGCGCTGATCAAGGGCCTGGAACACATGGCGAACTTCTCGATTCGCGACAAGAAGTAAGCCCTGTCCCACCCTGCATCAAACCTGTGGGAGCGGGCTTGCTCGCGAAGAGGGAGTGTCAGTCGACATGGATACTGACTGAACCACCGCTTTCGCGAGCAAGCCCGCTCCCACAAGGTCCGCGACAACCCCAATAACAAGAATTCCGGGAGCCCGCCATGTCGGTCGATCCGCAACAATTGCTGCGCGAGCTGTTTGCCACAGCCATCGATGCGGCGCATCCGCAACAAGTCCTCGAAGCCCATTTGCCTGCCGACCGCAGCGGCCGCGTGATCGTCATTGGCGCCGGCAAAGCCGCAGCCGCCATGGCCCAGGTGGTCGAGCGCTGCTGGCAGGGTGAAGTGTCCGGCCTGGTGGTGACCCGCTACGGTCACGGCGCACCTTGCGAAAAAATCGAAGTGGTCGAAGCCGCACATCCGGTGCCTGATGCCGCTGGCCTGGCCGTGGCCAAGCGTGTGCTGGAACTGGTCAGCGACCTGAGCGAAAACGACCGCGTGATCTTCCTGCTCTCCGGTGGTGGTTCTGCCCTGCTGGCACTGCCGGCCGAAGGCATCACCCTGGCCGACAAGCAGTCGATCAACAAAGCCCTGCTCAAGTCCGGCGCGACCATCGGCGAGATGAACTGCGTGCGCAAGCACCTCTCGGCGATCAAGGGCGGCCGCCTGGGCAAAGCCTGCTGGCCTGCCACGGTCTACACCTATGCGATTTCCGATGTGCCGGGCGACCTCGCCACGGTCATCGCCTCCGGCCCTACCGTGGCCGACCCGAGCACGTCGGCCGAAGCGCTGGCGATCCTCAAGCGCTACGCCATCGAGGTTCCGGCTTCGGTGCGCACCTGGCTGCAAAGCCCCGAGTCGGAAACCGTCAAACCCGGCGACCCGAGCCTGGCCCGCAGTCATTTCCAGTTGATCGCCCGCCCGCAGCAATCCCTTGAAGCGGCCGCGGTGAAATGCCGTCAGGCCGGGTTCAGCCCGCTGATCCTCGGCGACCTCGAAGGCGAATCCCGCGAGGTGGCGAAAGTCCACGCCGGCATCGCACGACAGATCGTCCTGCATGGCCAGCCGCTGGCGGCGCCCTGCGTGATTCTCTCTGGCGGTGAAACCACCGTCACCGTGCGCGGCAATGGCCGTGGCGGACGCAATGCCGAGTTCCTGCTCAGCCTGACCGACAGCCTCAAGGGCCTGCCCGGCGTCTACGCGCTGGCCGGTGACACCGACGGCATCGACGGTTCCGAAGACAACGCCGGCGCGATCATGACCCCGGACAGCTACGCCCGCGCCGCGGCAAAGGGCCTGAGCGCCAGCGACGAGTTGGACAACAACAACGGCTACGGCTACTTCGCGGCGCTGGACGCCCTGATCGTCACCGAGCCGACCCGTACCAACGTCAACGACTTCCGCGCCATTCTGATCCTTGAGAGCACTAAACATGACGCCTGATAAAAAGGTCAAAATCCTCGCCACGCTCGGCCCGGCCACCGATGGCATCGACGCCATCCGTGAGCTGGTGCTGGCCGGGGTCAACATCTTCCGCCTGAACTTCAGCCATGGCGATCACGCCGACCACGCCCAGCGTTTTCAGTGGATTCGTGAAGTCGAGCGCCAGCTCAATTATCCATTGGGCATCCTGATGGACCTGCAAGGCCCGAAACTGCGGGTCGGCAAGTTCGCCGAAGGCAAGGTGCAACTGGTGCGCGGCCAGGCCTTGCGCCTGGACCTCGATGCCACGCCGGGCGATGAGCGCCGGGTCAACCTGCCCCACCCGGAAATCATCGCCGCGCTGGAACCCGGCATGGACCTGCTGCTGGACGACGGCAAGTTGCGTCTGCGGGTGGTGACCAAGTACGCCGACGCCATCGACACCACCGTGCTCAATGGCGGCGAACTGTCGGACCGCAAAGGCGTGAACGTGCCACAAGCGGTGCTCGACCTGAGCCCTCTGACCGCCAAGGATCGCCGCGACTTGACCTTCGGTCTGGAGCTCGGTGTGGACTGGGTGGCGCTGTCGTTCGTGCAACGTCCCGATGACATCCGCGAAGCCCGCTCGCTGATCGGCGACAAGGCATTCCTGATGGCCAAGATCGAGAAGCCCTCGGCCGTCGAGCAACTGCGCGAGATCGCCGAATTGAGCGACGCGATCATGGTCGCCCGGGGTGACCTGGGCGTGGAAGTGCCGGCCGAAAGCGTGCCGCAGATCCAGAAGAACATCATCAGCACCTGCCGCCAGCTCGGCAAACCGGTGGTGGTCGCCACTCAGATGCTGGAGTCGATGCGCTTCTCACCCGCGCCAACCCGCGCCGAAGTCACCGATGTGGCCAACGCCGTGGCCGAAGGTGCGGACGCGGTGATGCTGTCGGCGGAAACCGCATCCGGCGAATACCCGCTCGAAGCCGTGCAGATGATGAGCAAGATCATCCGCCAGGTGGAAAACGGTCCGGACTATCAGACTCAACTGGACGTCAGCCGGCCGAAAGCCGAGGCGACTGTTTCCGATGCGATCAGCTGCGCCATTCGCCGTATCAGCAACGTGCTGCCGGTGGCGGTGCTGGTCAACTACAGCGAGTCCGGTGCGTCGAGCCTGCGTGCGGCGCGGGAGCGGCCGACGGTGCCAATCCTCAACCTGACACCGAACCTGCAGACCGCCCGTCGTCTGAGCGTGGCGTGGGGTGTGCACTCGGTGGTCAACGACCGCCTGCGTCAGGTCGATGAAGTCTGCTCGACGGCACTGGAAATTGCCCAGGCCCAAGGCATGGCGCAGCGTGGCGACACGTTATTGATCACCGCCGGTGTGCCCTTTGGGCAGCCGGGATCGACTAACTCTTTGCGCATTGAGACGTTGATCTAGCGCCTGAACTGGCCTCTTCGCGAGCAAGCCCGCTCCCACAGTTGATCTATGTGCACCACAGAATCAATGACTGAACAAAGATTCAGTGTGGGAGCGGGCTTGCTCGCGAAGCAGGCGACACGATTCACTGGAAACACCACAGATTTCATCATGCCTGCCAATCACTTCAACACCCACTGCCCCGACTGGGCCGAAGCCTTGCTCAACGGCTTCAGCCAGATCTTTCTCCAGCGCAATCCGCTGTGCGGTCTGCTGTGCGTCCTGGCCATCCTGTTCACTGCGCCCGCCTTGCTCGGCGGCGCCTTGCTCGGTGGTGTTGCCGGGCTGCTCACCGCGCAACGCCGAAACTATGCCAAGGCTGATCGTCAGGCCGGGTTGTTCAGCTACAACGGCGTGCTGCTCGGACTGTTGCTGAGCCTGTATTTCCCCTGGTCGGCGATGATGCCGCCACTGATTCTGGCCGCCGGTGGCCTGAGCGCGATGGTCACCCAACAGTGGCTCAAGCGCGTCCGGTTCAGCCAATACCTGCCAGCCTACACCGCGCCCTTCGTTGGGCTGGGCTGGTTGCTGCTGTGCTTCGCCACGCCCTCGACAGAGCCGCATTTGATCGAAGTCAGCACCCTGAACATGCTCGCCGCGCCACTCAAAGGCCTCGGCCAGGTGATATTCCTCGGTCATCCGCTGGCCGGTGCGATGATTGCCGCCGGTTTGCTGATCGCTGATCGCCGCGCATTCTGCTGGGCGTTGCTGGCCTCAGTCGCGGGCATGGGCTGGAGCCTGCTGAACCACGATTTCTATACCGCACTGCTCGGCCTCGGTGGCTATAACGCCGTGCTGGCCGCCCTCGCCTTCAGCTCGCAGCGTCGCCAAACGTGGCTGCCGCTGGTTGGCATCGGCCTGGCGCTGCTGCTGACGCCGCTGTTTGCCGCCATCGGTCTGCCCACCCTGACCGCGCCGTTCATTCTTGCCGGCTGGCTGATTCGCAGTGTTATTCAAATGCTCGGCAAAGCCACAGTCGAAAGCGCGCCTTGCGCTCCCGGGGAGAATCAACCTAGGCTGCGCTGATTTGCGGCCAAGGCGATGTGCATGATCAGCAACGACACGTGGCGAAATCGCCTGTACGTGATTATTTTCCAGACCGACACCGTCGCCGGTCGACGCTTCGACTCCACCCTGCTGCTGATCATCTTCGCCAGCCTGGTAGTCGTGATTCTGGACAGCATCGATGACGTTCACCAGCACTACGCCAGCCTGCTGGCGTACATCGAGTGGGGCTTCACGGCGATCTTCCTCGGCGAGTACATCCTGCGCCTATACTGCTCGCCCAAGCCCCTGCGCTACGCCTTCAGTTTCTATGGGCTGGTGGACCTGCTGGCCATCGTGCCCGGCATCCTCGCGCTGTACTACAGCGATGCCCAGTACCTGCTGATCATCCGGGTGATCCGGATGCTGCGGATCTTCCGCGTGCTCAAGCTCGGCCCGTACCTCAAGCAAGCTCATTACCTGCTCGATGCCCTGCGTGGCAGCAAGCAAAAGATCCTTGTTTTCCTGCTCAGCGTCTGCACCCTGGTGACGGTGTTCGGCACCCTGATGTATGTGGTCGAAGGCCCGCAACATGGCTTCACCAGCATTCCCAAGGGCATTTACTGGGCTATCGTGACGTTGACCACCGTCGGTTACGGCGACATCGTGCCCAAGACCGCACTGGGTCAGGTCATCTCGTCGATGGTGATGATCACCGGTTACTCGATCATCGCCGTGCCCACCGGGATCTTCACCGCCGAACTGGCCACGGCCATGCGTGGTGGCCAGTTGCAGCACCACTGCCCGGTGTGCGCCAAGGACAGCCATGAGCCGGAGGCGTCGTTCTGCTCCCGTTGCGGTAATGCGCTGTTCAGGAAACGGGAATAAGCAAAGAGCTTTTTAATCTTTAAAGGACTATACGAGCCCAGTTATAGTCGCTGGCAAATTGCCCCACTTTTAATAGAACAAGGAATGCGCAGTGAAAAAACTCTTTGGCGCCTCACTTATCGCCGCTGGCCTGGCCCTGGGCAACATCGCCCAGGCTGCACCGACCCTGCTCAACGTTTCCTACGACGTGATGCGCGATTTCTACAAGGACTACAACACTGCGTTCCAGAAACACTGGCAAGCCGAGCACAACGAAAACATCACCCTGCAAATGTCCTTCGGCGGCTCCAGCAAACAGGCGCGTTCGGTCATCGACGGCTTGCCGGCCGACGTCATCACCATGAACATGGCCACCGACATCAACGCCCTGGCGGACAATGGCAAACTGGTCCCGGACAACTGGGTCACGCGCCTGCCGAACAACAGCGCGCCGTTCACCTCGGCCACCGTGTTCATCGTGCGCAAGGGCAACCCGAAAGCCCTGAAAGACTGGCCTGACCTGCTCAAGGACGGCGTTCAGGTCATCGTGCCAAACCCGAAAACCTCCGGTAACGGTCGCTACACCTACCTGTCGGCCTGGGGCTACGTGCTGAAAAACGGCGGCGACGAGAACAAGGCCAAAGATTTCGTCGGCAAGCTGTTCAAACAAGCGCCGGTGCTGGATACCGGTGGCCGCGCCGCGACGACTACTTTCATGACCAACCAGATCGGCGACGTATTGGTGACGTTCGAGAATGAAGCGGAAATGATCGCCCGCGAGTTCGGCCGTGATCAGTTCGAAGTCATCTACCCAAGCGTTTCCGCCGAAGCCGAGCCACCGGTGTCGGTGGTCGACAAGACCGTCGACAAAAAAGGCACCCGTGCAGCGGCCGAGGAATACCTGAAGTACTTGTGGTCGCCGGAAGGTCAGGAAATTGCCGCGGCAAACTACCTGCGCCCGCGTGACCCAGCCGTGCTGGCCAAGTACACCGACCGTTTCCCGAAAGTAGACTTCCTGTCGGTCGAGAAGACCTTCGGCGACTGGCGCACCGTGCAGAAGACCCACTTCAATGATGGCGGGGTTTTCGACCAGATCTACAGCGGCAAGTAATCGGCTGAAACACTGCAACTTCTGTGGGAGCGAGCTTGCTCGCGATGACAATTGAACAGTCAGCATCGTCGTTGACCGCCATTATGCTATCGCGAGCAAGCTCGCTCCCACAGGTTCTGCGACATCCCGCTACATCGGCGGCGTCACGCCATCCTTGCCCGCCGAAATGGATTGGGCGGTGAGCGTGCCGTCAGCGCCCGGCGTCACAAAGGTCACGATCTTCACGAACAAGATGTAAGTGAATGTATCATTCACCCTTGATGTTCTGACGCAAGACACACGCGTTCGTCAGTCATTCCGCAATGGAATGATTGCTATCACTCCAATCCCACTTCCGCCGTTTCAGTCAGCCCATTAGCCTGCGCGCATTCCTTTCCGTACAGCGAGACCCGTTATGAACCCAGCGACCCAGGTGTCCCATGGCACCGCGACAATGACCCGAGGCATGGTGCTGCTGTTCGCCTTCTGCTGCGGCGCCATTGTCGCCAATATCTACTACGCCCAGCCGATCATCGGCCTGATCGCGCCGGACATTGGCCTGACCAACACCATGGCCAGCCTGATCGTTTCCTTGACTCAGATCGGCTATGCGCTGGGACTGTTTTTCCTGGTGCCGCTGGGGGATCTGTTGGAGAACCGCCGGTTGATGATCATCACCACGCTGGTGGCAATTGTCAGCCTGCTAGGTGCGGCGTTTACCGACCAGCCGAAGGTGTTTTTGCTGATTTCGCTGTTGGTGGGGTTCAGTTCGGTTTCGGTGCAAATCCTGATTCCGTTGGCCGCGCACCTGGCACCGGAAGAAACCCGTGGCCGTGTGGTGGGCGGGATCATGGGTGGGTTGTTGCTCGGCATTCTACTGGCCCGACCGGTGTCCAGCGTGGTGGCCGACCACTTCGGCTGGCGGGCGATGTTTGTGATTGCCGCGGTGTTGATGGCGGCCATCAGCATCGTGCTGGCCGTGACCATTCCCAAGCGGGAGCCTGATCACAGCGCGTCCTATGGCCAGTTGCTGGGCTCTCTGTGGACGCTTTTGCGCAAGCAACCGGTCCTGCGCCAGCGTGCGTTTTACCAAGGCTGCATGTTTGCCACCTTCAGCCTGTTCTGGACCGCCGTGCCGCTGGAACTGGCGCGCAATCACGGTTTGTCGCAAAGCGAGATCGCGATCTTCGCCCTGGTCGGGGCCATCGGCGCCATTGCTGCCCCGATCGCCGGTCGCCTGGCCGATGCCGGTCACACCCGCATCGCATCGTTGCTGGCTCTGCTGTTTGCCAGCCTGAGTTTCATGCCGGCGTTTATCCATCCGGCCTACAGCGTCATCGGTCTGGCGGTGACCGGCGTGGTGCTCGACTTCTGCGTGCAGATGAACATGGTCCTCGGCCAGCGCGCGGTCTACGCCCTCGACGGTAAAAGCCGCAGCCGCCTGAATGCGCTGTACATGACCAGCATCTTCATCGGCGGCGCCTTCGGCTCTTCGGTGGCCAGCGCGGTGTACGAACACGGTGGCTGGTTGTGGATCGTGATCGTCGGCAGCGCGTTTCCGCTGTTGGCGTTGTTGCGGTTCCTGAGTGTTTCGCAAAAGGCTTCGCTGGCGACGGCGTAAGCCTCTAAACCCGGTCGGATCGCCGCCCGGAGCAGGCTCGCTCCCACAGTGGATCGGCCGTTCAACAAGGCCGGCGAGGAGCAATCGGTCATCGTCAGCGGCCGGATCCGCGTCAATGCCGCCGAAGGCCTGCGAGAAGCCGTGCTGGCCCACCAAGGGCTGGCCATGGCCTCGCAATGGATGTTCGCGCCTGAACTGGCTGACGGTTCGGTTCGGGAAGTGATGAAGGACTGGGCACTGCCGGACCTGGATTTGTGGGCGGTTTTCCCTACGGGGAGAATGGCCAGTGCCAAGGCTCGGGCGTTCTTCGAGTATGTGCAGGGGTTGTTGGCCAGGAAGGCCTGACAGGTAGCCGGGAGTTACTCGTCAATGCAGACCAGCAACCGTTCGACCGTTTGCTCAAGCGGCCCTGAGTTGTCGAGCACGTGCACGGCCGGGTCCTCCGCCAGCAATTGCTCGCTGAATCTGGCATTGCGTGCCAACCGCTGGTCGATCTCGATCGGCGATTCCCGCCCGCGTTCCAGCAAGCGCTGGCGCAGTACTGCCTGATCCACAGTCAACAACAGCACCAACGCGTTCGGATAGCGCAGGCGCGTGTTCTGCAAATGCCCGCGAGAGCCATTGATCAGCACGTCCTGCCCGGCGGCCAGCCAATCGTCGATTTCCCGCGGGATGCCATAGGACAACCCGTTGGCGTGCCAGCTCAGGGCAAACGCGCCCTGGGCCTCCATTTCGGCGAACTGCTGTTCACTGACGCCCAGCGCCGCTTCGCCCACGGCTTCCGCCGAGCGCGTGATGACCCGCCGCACGATACGGCAGCCGCTTTCGGCCAACCGTGTTCGCGCGGCATCCAGCAGGCTGTCCTTGCCCGAACCTGAAGGCCCGATGAGATAGATCAACCTGCCCGCCATCAAACCACCCTCTTCATTTGTCGCCCTGTTTGCCGGATCCACGGCAGACCGTCCTGATTGCGCTTGCGCCAGATCAGCCCGCAGGCCCGGCGTATGATCCATCACCGACACCGGTTGCACCAGTGGGTTTTCCAGCGGGTCTCGGTATACGCCAAGGGTGTCCTCGCAGCGCATTGACGCCTCGGCGCGGGCGAGTCCATCCAATTACGGCGGGTTACTTGGCAAATCCCCAAGTAACCAAGGGCTCTTGCCCCTCACGTTCGGCCTCTCGAGGGGGCAAGAAGATCAAAAGCCAAAGCAAAAGCGAGGCAGCCTACTGGCCGGCCTGATCGCAATTGAACGCGTTCCCCCTGTAGGAGCGAGCTTGCTCGCGAAAAACGCCGGGACACCGCGGGGATTCAGACAGCCCGCGTTATCGTTGACGTCCATCGCGAGCAAGCTCGCTCCCACAGAATTGAGCAGTGACCCACCCATCACATTCCAGCAGGCACAAAAAAGGCGACCCGAAGGTCGCCTTTTTTGCGTTACTGCCCGAATTTTCGCCCCAGGCCACCCGGTACACCCTGGATGTCAGTATCTTCCCACGGCCCTTGCGGACTAATCGACCGACTCCAACCATTATCCCAGCGGTAATAGGTACGTTGGCGATAAAAGGTATTGGGCTGGTCATCAAGCACATACACCCCAAGCTTCGGATCCCAATGGCTATTGCCCCCCGGTGGCGGCGCGAAGCTGGCAGAAGTGCGTGGCAACGGCTTGGAGGGTTTGGCCGGGATGGTCGGCTTGCTCGGTACAGGCGACGTCGATGGCGTGGGGCTGGGCTGCGACGGCGGGAACGGTGGTGGTGCCTGATGTTCCGTTGGTTGCTGGACCGCACAAGCGCTTAACCCCAAAACAGCGCTGAGCAGGGCAATACGAGCAATGGCGGTCATGGTGGCGTTTCCTGTTATTTATCCGGGCTGTCGATGGTCAGTGTCTGCGGCGCGGTGGTGCTGCTGGCCAGGGGCTGGCTGCGACCAATCCATTCGCCGGCGGTCGGTTTGCCGGCACGGGAAATGCGCGCAACCAGTTGGACTTCAGGGAAGTTCGACAGTTTCAATTGCGGCATCATTGCGTCGGCATCGCCCAGTTCGACGGTTACCGGCAGGTCGGCCACGGTCATGCGCTTGACCGCCAGCGGGGCTGGAGGACCGGAGATCGCACGGGCGAAGATGAACACGCTGTCGCCAGGCTGGACCTTGGATTTGAGGTCCGCGGCCAGATCGACACTGACCTTGAGCAACGCCGAGGCCTTGGCCGCCGGTGCTTGTGCAACCTTGCCGCCACTGGCCACCAGCTTCTCCGTGGCCCGGGTAATTCCGCCTTCCAGCGCCTCGCGGGACTTGTCCTCCGGCGGCAGCTGCGCCAACAGGCGATTCCAGTAATCGATGGCGTCCTGATAACGCTCGCTTTCAAATGCGGCAATGCCAAGCAGGCCAAGGCTGGTGACTTCTTTCGGATCAGCCTTGAGCGCTTCGTCGGTCAGGGCCTGGACCTTGTCCGACCACTTCTTGCCATCGGCGAAGTACTGGGCCTGGGCCCATTGACCGAGCAACTCGGGCTGGCGACCGGCCAGGCTCACGGTGCGTTCGAACATCTTCGCCGCGTCCGCCGGGCGATCCTGAGCCATGTAGGTGCGACCGAGGAAATACATGCCTTCAGCGGAATCCGGTTGAGCGGCGACCGCACGTTCCAGGCGCCGCGTCATCTCTTCCATCGACTGGGGTGCCTGGGAGAATTCGCGGGTCAGTTCGACCTTGTCGCTGGCACCGAAATGCAAATACAGGCCCAAGCCCAGCACCGGCACCAGAATGGCCGCCAGCAACGGCAAGGGTTTGCCCAGACGCGACACCCGTGGCGCTTCAGCGCCTTCGGTGTCCGCCAGCAACTCACGGGCAGCTTCGGCGCGACCGGCGTCCATTTGCGCGGCATCGAGCACGCCCTCTTCCTGCTGAGCCTGCAACTCAGTCACGCGCTCCTGATACAGCGCGACGTTCAGGGCGGTACGATCCTCTTCGAGCTGGGCGCGACGGCTGCGCAGCACCGGGATCAACAGAAAACTCAGGGCAACCAGAAGCAGCAGACCTGCAGCGAGCCAGAAATCAATCATTCTTGGTTTTATCCAACAGGTGGTCGAGGCGCGAGCGCTCCTCGGCAGAAAGCGAGTCCGGGGTGCCGGCGCGTTGCACGCGACGACGGCGGACGATCACCGCGATGATCACGACACCGCCCAGCAGCAGGCCGGCGGGGCCGAACCAGAGCAAGGCGGTCTTGGCGTTCAGCGCAGGCTTGTAGCGGACGAAATCACCGTAGCGATCGACCATGAAGTCGATGATCTGCTGGTTGTCCTTGCCCTCGCCGAGCATGCGGAAAATCTCTTTGCGCAGGTCGGCGGCAATCGGTGCGTTGGAATCGGCGATATCCTGATTCTGGCACTTGGGGCAACGCAGCTCCTTGGTCAACTCGCGGAAACGCTCGCGATCTTCTTCCTTGGCGAACTCGTAGGTGTCGATGGCCGCGTAGGCCACGCCCGCCAGGCTCAAGCCCAGGACAACGGCAGCGATCCAGCGCTTCATGGCTTGGCCTCGTCGACCAGCGCCTGGTACTTGCCCGCCAGTTTTTCACGCCAGACCTGCTCGTCGATCACGCCGACGAACTTGTCACGGATGATGCCCTTGGCGTCGATGAAGAAGGTTTCCGGTGCGCCGTACACGCCGAGGTTCAGGCCCAGCGAGCCTTCGTCGTCACGAATGTCCAGCGCATACGGGTTGTGGAAGTCCTTCAGCCACTTCAAGGCATCGGCGTTGACGTCCTTGTAGTTGATGCCGTAGATCACCACGCCCTGCTGGGCCAGTTTGTTCAACACCGGGTGCTCGACCCGGCAGGAAATGCACCAGGTGCCCCAGACGTTGACCAGCGCCGGTTTGCCCAGAATGTCAGCGCGGGTCAGGGTCTTGTCGCCCTGCACCGACGGCAGGGAAAACTCCGGGAACGGCTTGTCGATCATGGCCGAAGGCAGCTCGGCCGGATCCAGGTACAACCCACGGTAAAGGAATACCGCGACCACCAGAAAAATCGCCAGTGGCAACAACATCAACCAACGCTTCATGCAGTGGCTCCCGACATGCCCAGTGCTTCGCGCACGCGGCTTTTGACCTTGACCCGATAACGCCGATCCAGCGCCGCCAGCAACCCGCCAGCGCCTGTCAGCAAGCCGCCGAACCAGATCCAGCGCACAAACGGCTTGACGTGCACGCGCACGGCCCAGGCGCCATTACCCAGTGGTTCACCGAGGGCGACATAGAGGTCGCGGGTGAAACCGGCGTCGATACCCGCTTCGGTCATCACCGAGTTCTGCACGGTATACAGGCGTTTTTCCGGGTGCAGCACGCTGATTTCCTTGCCGTTGCGGATCACTCGCACGGTGCCCTTGTCGGAGGTGAAGTTCGGGCCTTCGAAGTGTTTGGCGCCTTCGAAGACGAACTGATAGCCGCCCAGGTCCATGGATTCGCCGGGCGCCAGGCGCAGATCGCGCTCGGCACTGTTCTGGCTCGACAGCACGACACCCAGCGCACACACGGCGATGCCCAGGTGCGCGATCTGCATGCCCCAGTAGCTGCGGGTCAGGGTTGGCAGGCCTTTGATCAGGCCCTTGTGGCGAGTCTTGTCGAAGATGTCACGCACGCCGGCCAGCAACACCCAGGCAGCGAGCATGAAGGTCGCGAGCACGGCCCAGTTGAAATCGCCGTAGGCGATGCCGGCCACTACTGCCAGCGCGGCACTGCCGAGCAGGACCGGGGTGAGCATGCTTACCAGCCATTTCACCGGCGTGTCTTTCCAGCGCACGATCACGCCGACCGCCATCACCACCATCAGCAATGCCATCAACGGAATGAACAGCGCGTTGAAGTATGGCGGGCCGACGGACAGCTTGGCGCCGGTCATGGCGTCCAGAATCAGCGGATACAAGGTGCCGAGCAGGATCATCGACGCGGCCACCACCAGCACCAGGTTGTTACCCAACAGCAGGGTTTCCCGGGACCAGAGGTTGAAGCCCACCTGGCTCTTGACCACCGGCGCGCGCAGGGCGAACAGCGTCAGCGAACCACCGACCACGAACAGCAGGAAAATCAGGATGAACACCCCGCGCTCCGGGTCGGACGCAAAGGCGTGCACCGAGGTCAGCACGCCGGAACGCACGAGGAAGGTGCCCAGCAGACTCAAGGAGAATGCGGCGATGGCCAGCAACACGGTCCAGCTTTTGAACACGCCACGTTTTTCCGTGACCGCCAACGAGTGAATCAGTGCGGTGCCCACCAGCCATGGCATGAACGAGGCGTTTTCCACCGGGTCCCAGAACCACCAGCCGCCCCAGCCGAGTTCGTAGTACGCCCACCACGAACCGAGGGTGATGCCGATGCCGAGGAACGCCCAGGCCACGATGGTCCACGGACGCGACCAGCGCGCCCAGGCGGCGTCCAGGCGACCGCCCATCAGCGCGGCGATGGCGAAGGCGAAGGCCACCGAGAAGCCGACGTAGCCCATGTACAGCATCGGCGGGTGAACGATCAGGCCGATGTCTTGCAGCAGCGGGTTGAGGTCGGCACCGTCGGTGGGCATTTGCGGCAGGATGCGCTTGAACGGGTTGGAGGTCATGATCAGGAACAGCAGGAAACCGGTGCTGATCATGCCCATCACCGCCAGCACGCGAGCCAGCATGACCTGCGGCAATTGCCGGGAAAACACCGATACCGCAAAGGTCCAGCCGCCGAGAATCAAGGCCCACAACAGCAGGGAACCTTCGTGGGCACCCCACACGGCGCTGAACTTGTAGTACCACGGCAAGGCACTGTTGGAGTTGTTGGCCACATAGGCCACGGAGAAATCGTCGACCATGAAGGCGTAGGTCAGGCAACCGAAGGCGAACAGCAAGAACGCGAACTGCCCCCACGCGGCCGGCTGGGCCAGGCTCATCCAGAAGCGGTCACCGCGCCAGGCACCGACCAATGGCACCACCGCCTGAACCAGCGCGAAACACAGCGCCAGGATCATGGCCAGGTGGCCCAATTCGGGAATGAAGATTCCAGCTGTCATCAGTTAGCCCTCTTTCGCGGGAGTGGGTGCCGACTGGCCGCTGTCTTTCAACGCCTTGGTCACTTCCGGCGGCATGTACTTTTCATCGTGCTTGGCCAGCACTTCATCGGCCACCACGACGCCGTCAGCGTTGAGTTTGCCTAGAGCAACAATGCCCTGCCCTTCGCGGAACAGGTCCGGCAGGATGCCGCGATAAGTGATGGTCACGGATTTGTTGAAGTCGGTGACGACAAACTTCACGTCCAGCGAGTCGCCGGAGCGCTGCAAGGAACCGGCTTCGACCATGCCGCCGGCACGGATACGCGTGTCCTGCGGGGCTTCGCCGTTGGCGATCTGGGTCGGTGTGTAAAACAGGTTGATGTTCTGCTGCAGGGCACTCAGGGCCAGGCCAACGGCAGCGCCGACCCCGACCAGGATCGCGAGAATGATGATAAGACGCTTTTTACGCAGCGGATTCACTTGCCGTTCTCCCGGCGCAGACGGCGCGCCTCTTGTTGCAGATACCGCTTGCGGGCCAGGATCGGCGCCGCCACGTTGAGGGCCAATACCGCCAGGCAGATGCCATAGGCTGACCAGACATACAGGCCATGATGACCCATGGCGACGAAGTCGCCGAATGAAGCAAAACTCATCGAGCGACCTCCAGGCTGTTTTCGACTTCGGTTTTGACCCAACTGGCCCGGGCTTCGCGCTTGAGCACTTCAAGACGCATGCGCAGCAGCAGGACCGCGCCGAAGAAACAGTAGAAACCCAGCGCCGTCAGCAGCAGTGGCAGCCACATCTCGGCTGGCATCGCCGGTTTTTCGGTGAGGGTGAAGGTCGCGCCCTGGTGCAGGGTGTTCCACCACTCCACCGAGTACTTGATGATCGGGATGTTGATCACACCAACGATCGCCAGCACCGCACAGGCCTTGGCCGCGCTGTCACGATTGCTGATGGCGTTGCCCAATGCAATGAGACCGAAGTACAGGAACAGCAGGATAAGCATGGACGTAAGGCGTGCATCCCAGACCCACCACGAGCCCCAGGTCGGCTTGCCCCAGATGGCCCCGGTGACCAGCGCCACGGCGGTCATCCAGGCGCCGATGGGCGCCGCGCATTGCAGGGCGACGTCGGCCAGTTTCATCTTCCACACAAGGCCGACGATGCCGCACACGGCCAGCATCACGTAGATGGACTGCGCCAGCATGGCGGCCGGAACGTGGATATAGATGATGCGAAAGCTGTTGCCCTGCTGGTAGTCCGGCGGCGCGAAGGCCAGGCCCCAGACCACGCCAACGCCGATCAGCAGCAACGCCGCAACGCTCAGCCAGGGCAGCATTTTGCCGCTGATGCCGTAAAACCATTTGGGCGAGCCAAGCTTGTGAAACCACGTCCAGTTCATACTGTTTCCATCACGGTTGCTCTTTACTGTGAAGAGCCAGGGCCTTTACTGATCAATTTTTGACCAGACCTCATTATTCGCCGACGCTGATCTTCAAGCCAGCGGCTATTGCAAAAGGTGTCAGGGTTATCGCCAAGGCGGTCAGGCTGCCAAGCCATAGGAGATAACCGGTCGCCGGCATTCCCTGCAAGGCCGCCTGCAAGGCGCCACTGCCAAGGATCAATACCGGGATGTACAACGGCAGAATCAGCAGTGCCAGCAACAGGCCGCCGCGCTTCAAACCTACTGTCAGCGCCGCACCCACCGCACCGAGCAGGCTCAGTACCGGTGTACCGAGCAGCAACGAAAGCAGCAACACCGGCAGACAGGCGGCAGGCAAACCGAGCATCAGCGCCAGCAAGGGTGCGAGCAAAACCAGTGCCAGACCGGAAAAAGCCCAGTGTGCCAGCACTTTGGCCAAAACCAGAAGAGGCAGGGGGTGCGGCGAAAGGACCCACTGCTCAAGGGATCCGTCTTCGAAATCACTGCGGAAAAGCCCGTCCAGCGAGAGCAGAACCGATAAAAGTGCCGCGACCCAGACCAACCCCGGAGACAAGGTTTGCAACAATTGAGACTCGGGTCCGACCGCCAACGGGAACAAGGAAACGACGATGGCGAAAAACACCAGCGGATTGGCCAGCTCCGCGGGACGGCGAAACAGCAGACGGGCCTCACGGGCGACCAACAGGCCAAAAACACTCATACGGCCCAATTCCCCAGATCGATGTCGCGATAAGCGGCCGGCATCCGGCTCAGCGTGTGGTGGGTGGTCAACACCACCATGCCGCCGCGTTCGCAGTGGCCGGCCAGGTGTTCTTCGAGTTGCGCCACGCCTTGCTTGTCGAGAGCGGTGAACGGCTCATCGAGAATCCACAACGGCGGGCTGTCCAGATACAAACGCGCCAGTGCGACGCGACGCCGCTGCCCAGCGGACAGAGTGTGGCAGGGAACATCTTCGAATCCGCGCAAGCCGACCGCCGCCAAGGCTTGCCAGATCGCCTCACGGGAGGCCGGTTGATGCAGGGCGCAGAGCCAACTCAGGTTCTCTTCCGGTGTCAGCAGATCCTTGATTCCCGCCGCATGGCCGATCCACAGCAGATTGCGCGCCAGCTCAGCGCGCTGCTCATCAAGGGGCTTGCCGTTGAGCAGCACTTGACCGGCGGTCGGATGCATCAGCCCGGAGAGCAGACGCAACAGGCTGGTCTTGCCGCTGCCGTTGGGGCCACTGATTTGCATCATTTCGCCACTGGCCAGTCTCAAATCGAGATTTTCGAAGAGCAGCCGAAGGTCTCGCTCACAGGCAAGGGCAACGGTTTGCAGGACAGGACTGGTCAAGGGATCACGGGCCTTATACGGTTCAAGTCGGCTCTGGCGCGGCCGTTAAAGAGATGCAGCATAGATGCAATGGCGTCTTGTTCTAGAGAGCTGCGTCAAAGAATTGCAAAGTTTTCGCCATTATTGGATACAACGGCGCGGCATTATACATGCCATACCTTACTCTAAAGAGTGCATTTTCCTCAGGTTGTGACCGCGTATGACAGGCGAAATGAACATCCTCCCGCTACCGCAAACCCTCCCGGCGACTTCGCGCCCGCAGGTGGTCAGCGGTGAGTTGCTCAAGTTGCTGACGCCGGTGGAAGGGCTGATCAGCGTCGGTCAAACCGCCCAGGCCGAAGTGTTGTCGCTCAAGCAGGCGGACCAGACTTTCCAGATGCTGCTCAAGGTCACCCTCGACAGCGGCCGCCAGGCCACGGTCCACACCACCAGCAATCAACCGCTGGCCCAAGGCACCACGCTGGTCGTCACCCAGCCCTCGGCCGGCAACCTGGCCGTGACGGTGCAACAGGCCATTGCTTCCAACGTCGCCACCCTCACCCGCCTCGACACCGCGCAACTGCCCGTTGGCACCCTGCTGCAGGGCAAAGTGCTGACCTCGCAAATGCTGCCCCAGGTGCCCGGCCAGCCCATGGTGTTTCGCTCGATGGTGGGCCTGCTCAACACCGCACTGAGCGGCAGCACACTGAGTATCGACAGCCCGCAACCCTTGCGCATCGGCACCTTGTTGAGCGCACAGGTGCAGGACGCCCAGACCGTGAAGTTCGTGCCCCTGAGCAGCCGACAGGAACAACTGGCGGTGACCCGGCAACTGGTCGACCAGCAAAGCCGCCAGGGCTCGCTGGATAGCTTGCTCAAGCGCCTGCAGAATCTTCCGACCTCGGACCAGACATCCGTTGAATTGCGCAGCGCTGCTGCCCGTTTGCTCGCCGGCTTGCCGGATGTTCAACAGTTGAGCACCCCCAAGGGCCTGGCCCAGGCCCTGGCCAGCAGCGGCATGTTTCTCGAAAGCAAACTGCTGACCGGGCAAAACCCGACGCTCGCGCCGGACATGAAAGGCGATTTGCTCAAACTGGTTGCGCAGTTGAGTCAGGGCTTGCCGGCCAACACCAGCCTCGGCGCGATCATCGCCGCCAATACCCTGGCCCAGGCCATGCCGAATTTTGTCCGCAATGCCCTGGGCATGCTCGGTCAGGTCAGTGCCAAGCCATCGCCGACCGGTTTCCCGCTGCCCGAACGTCTGTTAAAAGGCGCCGACGGTGAAAACGACCTCGAACACCTGCTTCGCCTGGCCGCCGCCGCGGTTTCACGCCTGCAAAGCCATCAACTGTCGAGCCTGGAACAAACCGGCGTAACCGCCGACGGGCGGCTGATGAGCACCTGGCAGCTGGAAATCCCGATGCGCAATATGCAGGACATCGTGCCACTGCAGGTCAAGTTCCAGCGCGAAGACGCCGCCGAAAAACAACAGCCAAAGGAACGTCGCGAAGAACACGAACCCAAGCAACAACTGTGGCGTGTGGAGCTGGCCTTCGCCATGGAGCCTTTGGGGCCGCTGCAAATCCAGGCGCAACTGATCAAGGGCAGCCTCTGCGGCCAGCTCTGGGCCGAGCGGCCATACACCGCCAGCCTGATCGAAAGCAATTTGGCCGAGCTGCGTGATCGCCTGCTGTCCGTCGGTCTGAACGTCGGCGACCTCGATTGCCACCTCGGTACACCGCCCCAAGGCCCGCAAACCCGCCTCGAACAACGCTGGGTGGACGAAACCGCATGAACAACCCCAACACCCCACGCCAGGCCATCGCCCTCAAATACGACGGCACCCACGCCCCCACCCTCACCGCCAAAGGCGACGAAGAGCTGGCGGAAGAAATCCTGCGCATTGCCCGCGACTGCGAAGTGCCGATCTACGAAAACGCCGAACTGGTGAGACTGTTGGCGCGCATGGAACTGGGAGACAGCATTCCGCAGGAACTCTATCTGACGATTGCCGAGATCATTGCGTTTGCGTGGAGTTTGAAGGGGAAGTTTCCGGCAGGGCAGGATGCGGATGCGCTGATGGTCGAGAAGGATGTTACCGAGCGCGGGGAAGACTACTGAGGATTCGAGGGCGCCTTCGCGAGCAGGCTCGCTCCCACAGGTGATCTGCGGTGAACACATGTTCTGTGTCCGACATAGAACCATTGTAGGAGCGAGCCTGCTCGCGATGGAGGTATGAGCGCCGCGTTTCTTCAGGAAGCCCGCGTCATCGTTGACGTCCATCGCGAGCAAGCTCGCTCCCACAGATGATCTGCGGTGAACTCATGTTCTGTGTCCGACATAGAACCATTGTAGGAGCGAGCCTGCTCGCGATGGAGGTATGAGCGCCGCGTTTCTTCAGGAAGTCCGCGTCATCGTTGACGTCCATCGCGAGCAAGCTCGCCCCCACAGGTGATCTGCGGTGAACACATGTTCTGTGTCCGACATAGAACCATTGTAGGAGCGAGCCTGCTCGCGATGGAGGCATGAGCGCCGCGTTTCTTCAGGAAGCCCGCGTCATCGTTGACGTCCATCGCGAGCAAGCTCGCTCCCACAGATGATCTGCGGTGAACATATGTTCTGTGTCCGACATAGAACCATTGTAGGAGCGAGCCTGCTCGCGATGGAGGCATGAGCGCCGCGTTTCTTCAGGAAGCCCGCGTCATCGTTGACGTCCATCGCGAGCAAGCTCGCTCCCACAGATGATCTGCGGTGAACATATGTTCTGTGTCCGACATAGAACCATTGTAGGAGCGAGCCTGCTCGCGATGGAGGCATGAGCGCCGCGTTTCTTCAGGAAGCCCGCGTCATCGTTGACGTCCATCGCGAGCAAGCTCGCTCCCACAGATGATCTGCGGTGAACACATGTTCTGTGTCCGACATAGAACCATTGTAGGAGCGAGCCTGCTCGCGATGGAGGCATGAGCGCCGCGTTTCTTCAGGAGGTCCGCGTCATCGTTGACGTCCATCGCGAGCAAGCTCGCTCCCACAGGTGATCTGCGGTGAACATATGTTCTGTGTCCGACATAGAACCATTGTAGGAGCGAGCCTGCTCGCGATGGAGGTATGAGCGCCGCGTTTCTTCAGGAAGCCCGCGTCATCGTTAACGACCATCGCGAGCAAGCTCGCTCCTACAGGCTGTCAGTTCTTGTGCAACTTGCTCATCAACTCCGCCTCAGCCTGGGTCAAGCCGCAGGACTGGGTCAGTTCGTTGACGCTGGCGCCCATCCCGACCAGTCGCGCCGCCTGGGCGAACGACAGGCTTGAGGGGTCGCGTTGTTCCAGCTGGGCGAGTTTGTCCGGCAAGGGCGCGACGATCGCCCGCAGTTCATACAGGTCCTCGCCCATGCGCACGTTGCCGTTCTGGTAATCCTCGACGCGCCTGGCCAGGTCCTTGATGCGCTGATCGCGCAGCGCATCACCCTGGGCCTGTTGCGCGGCGATCTGCTTTTGACCGCGAATGTATGCCAGGAACATTGCCAGCGTACCTGCCCAGAACAGGAACAGGACAATGACCGCAACCTCGAGAATCAATCAGATACTCTCCAGTTCCGACCATTCTTCTTCGCTCATCATCTTGTCGAGCTCGACCAGGATGAGCAATTCGTTGTTCTTGTTGCATACGCCTTGAATGAACTTGGCGGACTCTTCGTTACCCACGTTCGGCGCGGTTTCGATTTCCGACTGACGCAGGTAAACCACTTCGGCCACGCTATCGACCATGATCCCGACCACCTGTTTGTCGGCTTCGATGATGACGATACGGGTGTTGTCGCTGATCTCGGCATTCATCAGGCCGAAGCGCTGGCGGGTGTCGATCACGGTCACGACGTTGCCGCGCAGGTTGATGATGCCCAGCACGTAGCTCGGGGCACCCGGGACCGGGGCGATTTCGGTGTAACGCAAGACTTCCTGGACGCGCATCACGTTGATGCCGTAGGTCTCGTTGTCCAGCTTGAAGGTGACCCATTGCAGGATCGGATCTTCGGAACCTTTTGCCGCCGTTGCCTTGTCATTCATACCCTGCCCCCTCAAAAAACCGCCCTGGCGGTGTGTGTTCTGTGCAACATCATCAGATGTGACGTCGCCTGTTTTGTTTATTTGACTGATGTCGGTTTGTGGCCCGGCTTGCCGCCGGACATGTGCCGGGCTCCGCCGCTGGCGATCAACTCGGCCAGTGAGGCGACATCGAGCAAGGCGCACATGTGTTCTATTACCGTGCCGGCGAGCCATGGCCGCTGACCTCGGTGACTTCTCCATTTGATTTCATTCGGATTCAGACGCAACGAGCGGCTGACCTGATGCACCGCCAGCCCCCACTCGTAGCCTTGCACCGAAATCACGTATTGCAGGCCTTGCTTGAAATCGTCGCGGTAACGGTCGGGCATGACCCAACGCGCGGTATCGAGCACCTTGAGATTGCCGGCCTGGCTCGGCAGGATGCCCAGGAACCATTCGGGCTGGCCGAACAATGGGGTCAACTCGTGACCGGCCAGGGAGTAAATCGACCCCAGGCACACCAGCGGCACCGCCAGGGTCAAGCCGGCGACATCGAACAGCAGGCATTCGAAGGGTTCGGCAGCCCAGGACGGACGACCGTCGGACTCAACCGGGGGCGGCGTGTTGCTCGGTGGTAGATGCACATCGACGACCGGCGGCACCAGGGTTTGCTGCACTTCGACGACTGCTGGCTGCGCCTCGACAGGTGGTGGCACCAAGGCTTGCAGCAGCGGCGCGATGGTCGAGACCGGCGCCATAACAGGGACCGGAGCTTCGATCACCGGCGCCTTGAACACTGGCGCCACCGATGCCTGCACCGGGACGACCGTCACAGCGGCTGCGGCGTCGCGGGCCTGCTCTTCGAGCACCGCTGCCTGAAACTCGTCCAGCACCGCTTCTGCGGCGATCTCCTCGGCCACTGCCTCTACGGGCAGCGTCAATTCTTCGGTCACTTCCTGCAGCAAGCTGTCCAGGTAGGACTGCAATGCCAGTTGCGGGCGCGAAGTGGTCTTCAATGGCCGGTTCATGAGCACGCACCTGTAGGAGCGAGCATGCTCGCGATGAACCTGAGAGCGCCACGGGGTGTCAGGTTTCCCGCGTCATCGTTGACGACCATCGCGAGCAAGCTCGCTCCTACAGGAATTGGGCTCATGTCACGCCACCTGCGCAACAAGTTGCGCCGCCAGCAGATGCTTGAGCAACGCGCGGTAAGCGAGAACGCCACGGCTCTTGCCGTCGAATTGCGAAGGCGTCAGACCGGCGCGGCTGGCATCGCGCAGGCGCGTGTCCACCGGGATATAGCCTTGCCAGATTTCGTCGGGGAATTTGTCGCGCAGCACGCGCAACGTTCCGAGGGACGCCTGGGTGCGACGGTCAAACAGGGTCGGTACGATGGTGAAGGGCAGCGCCTGTTTGCGAGAGCGATTGATCATCGCCAGGGTGTTGACCATGCGCTCAAGGCCTTTGACCGCCAGATGCTCGGTCTGCACCGGGATCACCAGTTGCTGGCTCGCCGCCAAGGCATTGACCATCAGCACGCCGAGCAATGGCGGGCTGTCGATCACGGCGTAATCGAAGTCCTGCCACAGTTGCGCCAGGCTCTTGGCAATCACCAGGCCCAAACCGCTCTGCCCCGGCGACTGGCGCTCAAGGGTGGCCAGTGCGGTGCTGGAGGGCAACAGGGAGATGCGCTCGTCACTGGTCGACAGCAGCAGTTGACCCGGCAGGCCTTGGGGCACGTTGCCCTTGTGCAGGAACAGGTCGTAGCTGCTGTGCTCCAGGGCGTCGGGATCGTAGCCGAAGTAGCTGGTCATGGAGCCGTGGGGGTCGAGATCGACCACGACCACACGCTTGCCCGCCTCCGCCAGTAAACCGGCTAAAGCGATGGAGGAAGTGGTTTTACCGACACCACCCTTTTGATTGGCGACTGCCCAGACTCTCATTCGGATTGTTCCTCCCGGCCGAACGGATCGACCGAGAAATAGCTCAACGTGTTAATGCGGGTGACGGAGAATTGACGGCGTTCTCTCGTACCGGCGACTTGACCGGGGTCGGTGCAGTTTGTGTGCCAGCACGCTTCAAAGCGGCATCCGGTTGCGCATGGGCGGTTCCGGTGCCGGTCAGGCTGCGGCGAACATCGAGGTTGCGCGACACCACCAGCACCACGCGACGGTTGCGGGCGCGGCCTTCGGCGGTGGCGTTGTTGGCCACCGGCTGAAACTCGCCGTAGCCCACCGAAGCCAGGCGACCGGGGTTCACCCCTTGCATCGCCAGCATGCGCACGATGCTCGCCGAGCGTGCCGAGGACAGCTCCCAGTTGGTCGGGTACTGCGCGGTACGGATCGGTTGATCGTCGGTGAAACCTTCGACATGGATCGGGTTGTCGAACGGCTTCAGGATCGCCGCGACCTTGTCGATGATGTTGAACGCGATGTCGCTGGGCATGGCGTCGCCGCTGCCGAACAGCAGGCTGGAATTGAGCTCGATCTCGACCCACAACTCGTTGCCGCGCACGGTCATCTGGTTGGAGCTGATCAGGTCACCGAACGCCGCACTGATGTCGTCGGCGATGCTCTTGAGCGGATCGCTGGCGCCGGCGACGCCGGCATCGACCTGGTCACTGTCCTTTACCAGCGGCTTGGCCGGGGTCACGGTCTTCGGCCGCTCGTCACCGATCGGGATCGGCTTGAGCGAACGGTCGGAGTCGGTAAAGACCCCGATCAGCGCCTCTGAAATGACCTTGTACTTGCCTTCGTTGATCGATGAGATGGAGTACATCACCACGAAAAAGGCGAACAGCAAGGTGATGAAGTCGGCATAGGAAACCAGCCAACGTTCATGGTTTACATGCTCTTCATGCTGACGACGACGTGCCATGGTCCATGTCTCCCATCAATCCATGAAGCCCTGAAGCTTCAACTCAATGGAGCGAGGGTTTTCACCTTCGGCGATCGACAGGAGCCCTTCCAGCAACATCTCGCGATAACGCGACTGACGTAACGCGATGGATTTGAGTTTGGCGGCAATCGGCAGCAGCACCAGGTTGGCACTGGCCACACCGTAGATAGTGGCGACGAACGCCACGGCAATACCGCTGCCCAGTTGCGATGGATCAGCGAGGTTGCCCATGACATGAATCAGGCCCATGACCGCACCGATGATGCCGATGGTCGGCGCGTAACCGCCCATGCTTTCGAAGACTTTGGCCGCTTCGATGTCGCGGCTTTCCTGGGTGTAGAAGTCCACTTCCAGAATGCTGCGGATGGCTTCCGGCTCGGCGCCATCCACCAGCAGTTGCAGGCCTTTGCGTGCGTAGTTGTCGGGCTCGGCATCGGCGATGCCTTCAAGGCCCAGCAGGCCTTCCTTGCGGGCGGTCAGGCTCCAGTTCACCACGCGGTCGATGCCACCGGCCAGATCGACACGGGGCGGGAACAGGATCCAGGCGAGGATCTGCATGGCGCGCTTGAAGGCACTCATCGGCGATTGCAGTAGCGCGGCGCCAATGGTGCCGCCGAGCACGATCAGCGCTGCCGGGCCGTTGGCCAGGGCGCCGAGGTGACCGCCTTCAAGGTAGTTGCCGCCGATGATCGCGACAAAGGCCATGATGATGCCAATCAGGCTTAGAACATCCATCAGATACAGGCCTCGACCAGGTGCCTGCCAATGTCGTCCAGGCTGTACACCGCGTCGGCGAGCTCGGCTTTGACGATGGCCATCGGCATGCCGTAGATCACGCAACTGGCTTCGTCCTGCGCCCAGATCGAACTGCCGCCCTGCTTGAGCAGGCGCGCGCCTTCGCGGCCGTCGGCGCCCATGCCGGTCAGGACCACCGCCAGAACTTTGTCACCGTAGGTCTTGGCTGCCGAACCGAAGGTGATATCCACGCACGGCTTGTAATTGAGACGTTCGTCACCCGGGAGGATTTTCACCGCGCCGCGGCCGTCGATCATCATCTGCTTGCCACCCGGCGCCAGCAGCGCCAGGCCCGGACGCAGGATATCGCCATCCTCGGCCTCCTTGACGCTGATGCGGCAGAGCTTGTCCAGGCGCTCGGCGAAGGCCTTGGTGAAGGCCGCCGGCATGTGTTGAACCAGCACGATCGGGGCCGGGAAGTTGGCCGGCAATTGGGTCAACACTCGCTGCAGGGCGACCGGGCCGCCGGTGGACGTACCGATAGCCACCAGTTTGAAGGCTTTGCGTTTCGGCGCGGGCGACGACGCAGTGGCCGCATGCGTACGCGCAGGGATCGGTGTCGAACGCACGGGCGTGCTGCTGCCGTAACTGCCGACGCTCGAAGGCGCAGCTGTTGGAGCAGGTGTGGCCACAGGGGCAGGAGCGCTGTAAGTGCTGACGCGACGATTGCTGCGCGAGATGCTCAGGATCTTCTCGCACAACAGTTGCTTGACCTTCTCGGGGTTGCGCGAGATGTCTTCGAAATTCTTCGGCAGGAAGTCCACCGCGCCGGCATCCAGCGCATCGAGGGTGACCCGGGCGCCTTCGTGGGTCAGCGAGGAGAACATCAGGACCGGGGTCGGGCAGCGTTGCATGATGTGCCGCACGGCGGTGATGCCGTCCATCATCGGCATCTCGTAGTCCATGGTGATCACATCCGGCTTGAGGGCCAGCGCCTGATCAATCGCCTCTTTGCCGTTGGTCGCCGTGCCGACGACCTGGATATTGGAATCCGCTGAAAGAATTTCCGAGACGCGGCGGCGGAAAAACCCCGAATCGTCCACCACCAGGACTTTGACTGCCATAAACACTCCATTAGATGGAGCGAGGCCAGGCGCCTCGCTCCACCAGAATCAAATACGCCGTGTGGCGTAACGCTTGAGCATGCTCGGAACATCGAGAATCAGCGCGATGCGGCCGTCACCGGTGATGGTGGCGCCGGACATGCCTGGGGTTCCCTGGAGCATTTTGCCCAATGGCTTGATGACCACTTCTTCCTGGCCCACCAGTTGATCGACGACAAAGCCGATCCGCTGCGTGCCCACCGAAAGGATCACCACATGGCCCTCGCGCTGCTCTTCGTGAGCGGCGGAGCTGACCAGCCAGCGTTTGAGATAGAACAATGGCAGCGCCTTGTCCCGCACGATCACCACTTCCTGGCCGTCCACGACGTTGGTGGTCGACAGGTCGAGGTGGAAGATCTCGTTGACGTTCACCAGCGGGAACGCGAACGCCTGGTTACCGAGCATGACCATCAACGTCGGCATGATCGCCAGGGTCAGCGGCACCTTGATGACGATCTTCGAACCCTGGCCCTTGGCCGAGTAGATGTTGATCGAGCCGTTGAGCTGGGAAATCTTGGTTTTCACCACGTCCATGCCCACGCCACGACCCGATACGTCGGAAATCTCGGTCTTGGTCGAGAAACCCGGGGCGAAAATCAGGTTGTAGCATTCGGTGTCGCTCAGGCGATCGGCGGCATCCTTGTCCATCACACCGCGTTTTACCGCAATGGAACGCAGCACGTTCGGGTCCATGCCCTTGCCGTCGTCGGAAATCGACAGCAGGATGTGGTCGCCTTCCTGCTCCGCCGCCAGGATCACCTTGCCGCCACGGGCCTTGCCCGAGGCTTCGCGTTCTTCCGGCGACTCGATGCCGTGGTCAACCGCGTTGCGCACCAAGTGGACCAGCGGGTCGGCCAGGGCCTCGACGAGGTTCTTGTCGAGGTCGGTTTCTTCGCCGACCAGCTCCAGGTTGATCTCTTTCTTGAGCTGGCGGGCCAGGTCGCGAACCAGGCGCGGGAAGCGCCCGAAGACTTTCTTGATCGGTTGCATCCGGGTCTTCATGACCGCGGTTTGCAAGTCGGCGGTGACCACGTCGAGGTTCGACACTGCCTTGGACATGGCTTCGTCGCCGCTGTTGAGGCCCAGGCGTACCAGGCGGTTACGCACCAGCACCAACTCGCCGACCATGTTCATGATCTCGTCCAGACGCGCGGTATCGACACGTACGGTGGTCTCGGCTTCGCTCGCCGGCTTTTCCGCCAGTGGCGCGGCCGGGGCACGGGACGACGCCGGTGCAGCAGTTGCCGGGGCCGACGCTTCGGCTTTTGGCTCGGGGGCCCTGGCCACCGGTTTCGGCGCGGTTGCCTTGGCGGCAGGTGCCGCAACCGAGGCGTTGGCGCCGGTTGCCGTTCCAACCGTCACGCCCACTTCACTGAACTTGCCTTTACCGTGCAATTCGTCGAGCAGCGCTTCGAACTCGTGATCGGATATCAGATCGCTGCCGGCCGCCACCGCGCTTGGTGCCGCGGGTGCAGGCACAGAAGCAATGGCCGACTCCAGCGCCTCGACAGCAAAATTACCCTTGCCGTGCAGCTGGTCGAGCAGTGCTTCGAATTCGTCGTCAGTAATATCGGAACTGTCGCCAGTCGCTTTCGGGGCTTCTGGCGCAGCCGGTGCCGGGACCAACGCGTCAACGGCGAACTGGCCTTTGCCGTGCAGTTGATCGAGCAACGACTCGAACTCGGCATCGGTGATTTCGTCGCTGCCAGCGGCATTGCCAGCAGGCGCTGGAACAGCCGCCGGGGCCTCGGCCTGGGCCTGGGCCTTGACGGCGTTCAGCGAGTCCAGCAGTTGTTCGAATTCATTGTCGGTGATATCGCCCGACTCGCTTTCAGCCACAGGCGCTTGGACCACGGCGACGACAGGTGCGGCAGCCGCCTCGTCAGCCGATTGCGGCTCGGCCAGACGGGCCAGCGCCGCGAGCAGTTCCGGTGTCGCGGCCGTGATCGGGCTGCGTTCGCGGACTTCGCTGAACATGCTGTTCACCGCGTCCAGCGCTTCGAGAACCACGTCCATCAGTTCCGAGTCGACGCGACGCTCACCCTTGCGCAGGATGTCGAACACGTTCTCGGCGATGTGGCAGCACTCCACCAGCTCGTTGAGCTGGAGGAAGCCGGCGCCCCCTTTTACAGTGTGAAAACCGCGAAAAATTGCATTGAGCAAATCCGCATCATCCGGACGGCTTTCCAGCTCGACCAGTTGCTCGGACAGTTGCTCTAGAATCTCGCCGGCCTCAACCAGGAAATCCTGAAGGATCTCTTCATCGGCGCCGAAGCTCATTAAGGGGGTGCTCCTAAAGGTCTAAAAACCTAAAATGCCTAAAATTCTAAAACCCTAGGCTGGATAGCAAATCGTCCACATCGTCCTGACCGGACACAACGTCTTCTCTTTTATCGGCATGAATCTGCGGACCTTCACCCTGAGAGAGATGTTTTTGTGGATCTTTTTCAGCAAGCATCGCTTCACGGTCATGTTCGATGCCCGCAAAGCGGTCCACCTGACTGGCCATCAGCACGAGCTTGAGCAGGTTGCTTTCAACTTCGGTGACCAACTGGGTCACCCGCTTGATCACCTGGCCTGTGAGGTCCTGGTAATCCTGGGCGAGCAGGATGTCGTTCAGGTTGCCCGACACCGCGCGATTGTCCGTGCCGCTGCGCGTCAGGAACCCGTCGACCCGTCGGGCCAGTTCACGAAACTCTTCGGCGCCGACTTCGCGACGCATGAAGCGCCCCCAGTCCGCGCTCAACACCTTGGCTTCATCGGCCAGGCCATTGACCAGCGGCGTGGCACTTTCCACCAGATCCATGGTGCGGTTGGCCGCAGCCTCGGTCAGCTTGACCACATACCCCAGGCGCTCGGTGGCGTCGGTGATCTGCGACACTTCTTCGGCCTGCGGCATGTGCGGGTCAATCTGGAAATTGACGATCGCGCTATGCAGTTCGCGGGTGAGCTTGCCCACTTCCTGATACAGGCCGCGGTCACGGGTCTGGTTGAGCTCATGGATCAATTGCACCGCGTCGCCGAACTTGCCTTTTTCAAGGCTCTCGACCAATTCGAGGGCGTGTTTTTTCAGGGTCGATTCAAAATCGCCCAATGAAGTTTCGTTATTGCCCATAGCTCCCCCGTGGCGCACTCATCAACCGATGCGTTCGAAAATCTTCTCGATTTTTTCTTTCAACGCCTGAGCCGTGAAGGGCTTGACCACATAGCCGTTAACGCCGGCCTGGGCCGCTTCGATGATCTGCTCGCGCTTGGCTTCAGCGGTCACCATCAGCACCGGCAGGTGCTTGAGCTTTTCATCGGCACGCACGTGACGCAGCAGATCGATACCGGTCATGCCAGGCATGTTCCAGTCCGTTACCAGAAAGTCGATGCTTCCGCTGTTGAGCACCGGAATGGCGGTAGTGCCATCGTCGGCCTCGACGGTGTTGGTGAACCCAAGGTCACGCAGCAGGTTCTTGATGATCCGCCGCATCGTTGAGAAGTCATCAACGATGAGGATTTTCATGTTCTTGTCCAATTCGACCTCCAAGCAGTCTTAAACGCGCCCAGCACCTGGACACGCCATTTCAATCAATCCGGCAAAGCACTCAATGACTGTCTGGAGCACAACAGATCGCGACCGGCGCAGTTCAACACCACACCGGCCTCGTTCGCAGTGTCCCCACACTGCCTTCAGCGCGCTCGCCACTCCCCCAAACGCCCCCGCAAACGGGCCGCGCACTGGCTGTGTAACTGGCTGACCCGCGATTCGCTGACCCCCAGGACCTCACCGATTTCCTTGAGATTCAACTCTTCGTCGTAGTACAGCGCCAACACCAGTCGCTCACGCTCCGGCAAATTGGCAATCGCATCCGCCAGCGCAGCCTGGAAGCGTTCATCCTCCAGGTCGCGTGACGGCTCGACATGAGCACTCGCGCCATCCTCGTGCAGCCCTTCGTGTTCGCCGTCCTGCAACAGGTCGTCGAAACTGAACAGCCGGCTGCCCAGGGTGTCGTTCAAAATCCCGTAGTAATCGTCGAGACTCAATTGGAGTTCGGCCGCAACTTCGTGATCTTTAGCGTCACGGCCGGTTTTAGCTTCAATCGAGCGAATGGCATCGCTGACCATGCGCGTATTGCGGTGGACCGAACGTGGCGCCCAGTCCCCCTTGCGCACTTCATCGAGCATGGCGCCGCGGATTCGTATGCCCGCGTACGTCTCGAAACTGGCGCCTTTGCCGGCGTCATATTTGGTCGACACTTCAAGCAGGCCAATCATCCCGGCCTGGATCAGGTCTTCGACCTGGACACTGGCCGGCAAACGCGCCAGCAAGTGGTAGGCAATGCGTTTAACCAGCGGCGCGTAACGCTCGATCAGCTCGTACTGCGCATCACGCGCCGATCTCTTGTAGAGGTTGTAGCCGCTGGCTGTCATAGAACAGGTCCTGCTGTCTGCTGCACGAGGCGCTCGACGAAAAACTCCAGGTGCCCGCGCGGGTTGGCAGGCAGCGGCCAGGTATCAACCTTTTGTGCGATTGCCTTGAACGCCAGCGAGCACTTGGAACGCGGGAAGGCCTCGTAGACGGCGCGCTGCTTCTGCACGGCCTTGCGCACGCTTTCGTCGTAGGGCACCGCGCCGACGTATTGTAAGGCGACGTCGAGGAAGCGATCCGTGACCTTGGTCAACTTGGCGAACAGGTTGCGTCCTTCCTGCGGGCTCTGGGCCATGTTGGCCAGGACGCGGAAGCGGTTCATGCCGTAATCGCGGTTCAGCAACTTGATCAAGGCGTAGGCATCGGTGATCGAGGTCGGCTCGTCGCACACCACCAGCAGCACTTCCTGGGCTGCACGGACGAAACTGACTACCGAGTCACCAATGCCCGCAGCGGTGTCGATCACCAGTACGTCGAGGTTGTCGCCGATATCACTGAAGGCCTGGATCAGGCCGGCGTGTTGCGCGGGGCTCAGATGCACCATGCTCTGAGTGCCGGATGCGGCCGGAACGATACGGATGCCGCCGGGCCCCTGCAGCAATACATCGCGCAGTTCGCAGCGGCCTTCGATCACGTCGGCCAGGGTACGTTTGGGTGTCAGGCCCAGCAGAACGTCGACGTTCGCCAGCCCCAGGTCGGCGTCCAACAGCATGACGCGCCGGCCAAGTTCGGCCAAAGCCAGGGACAAGTTCACTGACACATTAGTTTTCCCGACGCCACCTTTGCCGCCGGTCACCGCGATCACCTGTACGGGATGCATGCTGCCCATGTTATTTCTTTACCTTGTCTTGCATAGACGGAGGCCACATTACTGGCTGCGCGTTCACAAACGGAACAATGCATGGCAGACCATCGATGTAGGTATAAAAACTGTTCATTTTTACCTCAGCCAACCTGCTTGGTCGGGCTGTGGTAGATGTCAGCGAACATGTCAGCCATGGCTTCTTCGCTGGGTTCTTCCTGCATTTGCACACTCACGGCGCGGCTGACCAATTGATGACGGCGCGGCAGATGCAAATCATCCGGGATCCGCGGGCCATCGGTCAGGTAAGCCACCGGCAGTTCATGACTGATGGCAAGGCTCAACACCTCGCCCAGACTAGCCGTTTCATCCAGTTTAGTCAGAATGCAGCCGGCGAGCCCGCAGCGCTTGTAACTGTGATAAGCGGCCGTTAGAACCTGTTTCTGGCTGGTGGTTGCCAGAACCAGATAATTTTTTGAACGGATGCCGCGACCGGCCAGACTTTCGAGCTGCATGCGCAGCGCCGGATCGCTGGCCTGCAGGCCCGCGGTATCGATCAGCACCACGCGTTTGCGCAGCAATGGCTCCAGCGCCTGCACCAGGGACTGGCCAGGGTCGACGTGGGTCACCGACACATTGAGAATGCGCCCCAAGGTCTTGAGCTGCTCCTGGGCACCGATGCGGAAGCTGTCCATGCTCACCAGCGCAATGTTCTGCGCGCCGTACTTGAGCACATAACGGGCAGCCAGCTTGGCCAGGGTGGTGGTCTTGCCCATGCCGGCAGGGCCAACCATGGCGATCACGCCGCCCTCTTCCAGCGGCTCGACCTCCGGAGTAACGATCATGCGCGCCAGGTGCGCCAGCAACATGCGCCAGGCCTGACGAGGCTCTTCGATTTCGGTGATCATTGCCAGCAGGTCGCGCGACAGCGGGCCAGACAGGCCGATACGTTGCAGGCGACGCCAGAGGTTGGCCTGGTCCGGACGGCTGCCTTGCAGCTGATTCCAGGCCAGGGAGCCGAGTTGTACTTCCATGAGTTCGCGCAGGCTGTTGAGCTCGAAACGCATCGAGTCGAACGCACGTGGATCCACGCCACCGGACGCTGGCGCAGCGGCTGGCGCGGGGCGACGGGGTTCGGCGTAGGTCGGTTCGATCAGCGGCTCGGCGGCAGTCAACGGCAATCCGGCGAACAGCTGGCGATTGGTTGCATTGTCGCTCTCGCCATCGCCACGCAGGCTCAATTCGGCCTGGGCGGTGACGATCCGCGACTGAGTCTTGCGCAATTCGTCTTCGAGCTCCATGTTCGGAACCCGCGGCGCCAGCGCCGACAACTTGTAGTCCAGCGCAGCCGTCAGTTCGACCCCCCCGGCGATCCGGCGGTTGCCAATGATGGCGGCATCAGCGCCCAGCTCATCGCGAACCAGCTTCATGGCCTGACGCATATCGGCGGCGAAAAAACGCTTAACTTGCATAAACCACTACCTCAGCCGTTGGGCCCTACTGTCGCAACGATGGTCACTTGCTTGTTGTCAGGGATTTCCTGGTAAGCCAACACATGCAAACCCGGGACTGCGAGCCGGCCAAATCGCGAGAGCATCGCGCGAACCGGACCGGCCACCAGCAGAATCACCGGCTGACCTTGCATCTCCTGACGCTGCGCCGCGTCGATCAACGAACGTTGCAGCTTCTCAGCCATGCTTGGCTCCAGCAGAACGCCCTCTTCAGAGCCTTGTCCTGCCTTTTGCAGACTATTGAGCAATATCTGTTCCAACCTTGGCTCCAGCGTGATAACCGGCAGCTCCGACTCAGTGCCTACAATGCTTTGGACGATTGCGCGGGATACGCCAACCCGCACGGCAGCCACCAGCGCGGCGGTATCTTGACTCTTGGCGGCATTGTTGGCGATCGCCTCGGCAATACTGCGGATATCGCGAACAGGCACCTGTTCGGCCAACAGCGCTTGCAACACCTTGAGCAACTGCGACAGCGAAACCACGCCCGGCACCAGCTCCTCGGCCAGTTTCGGCGAGCTTTTGGCCAGCAATTGCATGAGTTGCTGCACTTCTTCGTGACCGATCAGCTCACTGGAATGCTTGTAGAGTATCTGGTTCAAGTGAGTAGCCACTACTGTACTGGCATCGACCACCGTATAACCGAGGGATTGCGCCTGGGCGCGCTGGCTGATTTCGATCCAGACCGCCTCCAGGCCGAAAGCCGGATCTTTGGCGGTAATGCCGTTGAGCGTGCCGTAGACCTGCCCCGGGTTGATCGCCAGCTCGCGATCCGGGTAAATCTCCGCTTCGGCCAGGATTACCCCCATGAGAGTCAGGCGATAGGCACTCGGCGCCAGGTCGAGGTTGTCGCGGATATGCACCGTGGGCATCAGGAAGCCCAGGTCCTGGGACAGCTTCTTGCGCACGCCCTTGATTCGCGCCAGCAACTGGCCGCCCTGGTTGCGGTCCACCAGCGGAATCAGGCGATAACCCACCTCCAGGCCGATCATGTCGATCGGCGTCACGTCATCCCAGCCAAGCTCCCTGGTTTCCTGGGCCCGGGCTGGCGACGGCAGCAACTCCTGCTGGCGCTTGACCTCTTGCAGGGCGTGAACCTTGGCGACGTTCTGCTTCTTCCAGAACAGGTAAGCGCCACCGGCCGCCAGGGCCGCCATGCTCAGGAACGAGAAGTGCGGCATGCCGGGCACCAGGCCCATGACCGCCATCAAACCGGCTGCCACCGCCAGCGCCTTGGGCGAGGCGAACATCTGGCGATTGATTTGCTTGCCCATGTCTTCCGAACCGGACGCACGGGTCACCATGATTGCCGCTGCTGTCGATAACAACAGTGATGGCAATTGCGCCACCAAACCGTCACCGATGGTCAGCAGCGCATACACCTTGCCGGCGTCGCCGAAGGTCATGCCGTGCTGGAAGATACCGACCGCCATGCCGCCGATCAGGTTGATGAACAGGATCAACAGACCGGCGATGGCGTCACCGCGGACGAATTTGCTGGCACCGTCCATGGAACCGTAGAACTCGGCTTCCTGGGCCACTTCCGAACGACGGGCCTTGGCCTGGGCCTGATCGATCAGGCCGGCGTTGAGGTCGGCGTCGATCGCCATTTGCTTGCCGGGCATCGCATCGAGGGTGAAACGCGCGCTCACCTCGGAAATCCGCCCCGCGCCCTTGGTGACCACGACGAAGTTGATGATCATCAAAATCGCGAAGACCACGATACCGACCACGTAGTTACCGCCGATCACCACCTCGCCGAAGGCCTGGATCACCTTGCCGGCCGCCGCATGACCGTCCTGGCCGTGGAGCATCACCACCCGCGTCGAAGCCACGTTCAGCGCCAGGCGCAACAACGTCGCCACCAGCAGAATGGTCGGAAACACCGCGAAATCCAGCGGTCGCAGGGCATAGACGCACACCAGCAGCACGACGATGGACAGGGCAATGTTGAAGGTGAAGAACACGTCCAGCAGGAACGGCGGCACCGGCAACATCATCATCGCCAGCATGACCAGCAGCAACAGCGGCACGCCCAGATTGCCTCGACTGAGGTCGGCAACGTTTGTGCGGGCACTGTTGATTAACTGAGAGCGATCCACCGGTATTCCCCGTTCCTTTAAAGCAAACTTTTGACGCCTGAAGCGGGCGCAGGGCGGCTACTGCAAGAAGCTTTCCAACTTTTGCAAAGGCAAGAAACAGAGGGGTTTTGAAGGATTCTGTGGGAGCGAGCTTGCTCGCGATGGCGGTGTGTCAGTCGACACACATTGTGCCTGTGCTGGCGCTATCGCGAGCAAGCTCGCTCCCACAAAGGAGCCGCGCCCGGCTCAGGAGTCGCGGCGCAAATCCGGCGGAATAGGCAAATCATCCTTCAGCGGATCAGGCCGCTTGCCCTTGCCCGCCCGGTACTGTCGAATCTGGTAGACGTAAGCCAACACCTGCGCCACCGCCAGATACAACCCACCCGGGATCTCCTGCTCAAGCTCCGTCGAGTAGTAGATCGATCGCGCCAGCGCCGGAGACTCCAGCAACAGAATCTCGTTGGCCGCCGCGATCTCACGGATCTTCAGGGCCAGGAAGTCGCTCCCCTTGGCCAGCAATACCGGCGCATTACCCTTTTCCGGGTCGTACTTGAGGGCTACGGCGTAGTGCGTCGGGTTGGTGATGACCACGTCGGCGTCGGGAATGGCGGCCATCATCCGTCGCTGGGACATTTCGCGCTGGAGCTGGCGAATGCGTTGTTTGACCTCCGGCCGCCCCTCTTGATCCTTGTGCTCGTCACGCACTTCCTGCTTGGTCATTTTGAGTTTCTTGATGCTCTCCCAGAGCTGGATCGGCACATCCACGGCAGCGATGATGATCAATCCGCAAGCCATCCACAGGGAACTCCAACCGACCACTTGCACGCTGTGAATGATCGCGCGGTCCAGCGGTTCGTGAGCGATGCGCAGCAAATCGTCGATGTCCGCCGCCAACACCAGCAGCGCCACGAACAGCACGATGAAAAACTTCGCCAAAGCTTTGAGCAGTTCGGCAATGGCCTTGGTGGAGAACATGCGCTTGAGCCCGGCGCCGGGGTTCATCCGGCTGAACTTGGGCGCCATGGTGCCGGCAGAAAACAGCCAGCCGCCAAGGGAAATCGGGCCGATCAACGCGGCCAGCAGCAAGGTGATCATCACCGGTTGAATCGCCAGCAAGGCAATCTGTCCCGAGTGCAGCAAGTAGGTGCCCATCGAGCGCTGATCCAGCACCACCTCTCGCGACAGGGAAAAGTTCAGGCGCATCAGGTCCATCATTTCCTGGGCCAGCACCCCGCCGAACACCAGCAATGCCCCAGCCCCGGCGAGCATGATTGCCAGGGTATTGAGTTCCTTGGAACGGGCAATCTCACCCTTCTCACGGGCGTCCTTTTTCTTTTTCTCCGTGGGGTCTTCTGTTTTGTCCTGACCGCTTTCGCTCTCAGCCATGACTCAGCGCGCCTGTGCCAGTTCGCGTAAAAACTGCAAGGCCTCGGTGGCCAGCGGTTGATACTGATTGAGAATGTCCGCCAGCCCGACCCAGACGATAAACAGGCCGAGCACCAGGGTCAGCGGGAAGCCGATGGAGAAAATGTTCAGTTGCGGCGCCGCCCGGGTCATCACGCCAAACGCGATGTTGACCACCAGCAGCGCGGTGATGGCCGGCAGCACCAACAGCAGCGCCGCGCCAAGCACCCAACCCAGCTTGCCGGCCAGCTCCCAGTAATGATTGACCATCAGACCGCTGCCGACCGGCAGCGTGGTGAAGCTCTCGGTCAGCACCTCGAACACCACCAGATGGCCGTTCATCGCCAGGAACATCAGCGTCACCAGCATGGTGAAGAACTGCCCGATCACCGCCACTGACACGCCGTTGGTGGGGTCGACCATCGAGGCGAAACCCATGCCCATCTGGATCGCGACAATCTGCCCCGCCACCACGAACGCCTGAAAGAACAACTGCAAGGAGAAACCGAGGATTGCGCCGACGAGGATCTGTTCGGCAATCAGCAGCAGGCCGCTTAAATCCAGCGCATTCACTGGCGGCATCGGCGGCAGGTTGGGTGCGATGACCACGGTGATGGCGAGGGCGAAATACAGGCGGATACGTTTAGGCACCAGTGAGGTGCCGAACACCGGCATGACCATCAGCAAGGCGCCGACGCGAAACAGCGGCAACATGAACGTCGCCACCCAGGTACTGATCTGGGTGTCCGTCAGCTGCAGTAGCGACGACATGGTTTAGCCGATGACCTGCGGAATACTGCCGTACAACTGCAGGATGTACTCCATGAAGGTCTGCACCAGCCACGGCCCGGCCACGATCAGCGTCACCAGCATCACCAGCAGGCGGGGCAGGAAGCTCAGGGTCTGTTCGTTGATCTGTGTCGCGGCCTGGAACATCGCCACGATCAGGCCCACCAGCAGGCTTGGAATCACCAACACGGCAACCATCAGCGTGGTCAGCCACAGCGCTTCGCGGAAGATGTCGACGGCTACTTCCGGGGTCATGGCGAGACACCGCCGAAGCTGCTGGCCAGCGTGCCGATGATCAGCGCCCAGCCATCGACCAGCACGAACAACATGATCTTGAACGGCAGGGAAATAATCAGCGGCGACAGCATCATCATACCCATGGCCATCAACACGCTGGCCACGACCAGGTCGATGATCAGGAACGGAATGAAGATCATGAAGCCGATCTGGAATGCCGTTTTCAGCTCGGAGGTCACGAAGGCCGGCACCAGGATGGTCAACGGCGCCTGATCCGGCGTCGCGATGTCAGTGCGCTTGGACAGGCGCATGAACAACTCCAGATCGCTGGTACGGGTCTGGGCGAGCATGAAGTTCTTGATCGGCACCTGGGCCTTGGCGACCGCATCCTGGGCCGTCAGTTTTTCCGCCAGATACGGCTGCAAGGCGTCCTGGTTCACCCGGCCGAACACCGGCGCCATGATGAACAGGGTCAGGAACAGCGCCATGCCGGTGAGGATCTGGTTCGACGGTGTCTGCTGCAGACCCAGGGCCTGGCGCAGGATCGAGAAGACAATGATGATCCGGGTGAAACTGGTCATCAGCATGACAAACGCCGGGATAAAACTCAGCGCGGTCATGATCAGCAGAATTTGCAGGCTGACCGAGTATTCCTGCGCACCCTGCGCATTGGTGCCCAGGGTGATGGCCGGGATCGACAACGGATCGGCGGCGAATGCCAGCGGCGCGGCCAGCATCAGGGTCAGCGTCAAGGCGATGCGCAGCGCACCCATTACTTCTTATCCTTCTGATCTTTACCCAGCATCTCCAACAGGCGCTGGGCAAATTCCGGCGTCGGCTTCTCGGTACTCGGCACTTGCACCGGCTCCTTGAGCACATGCAGCGCAGTGATGTTGCCGGGGCTCAGGCCCAACAGGATCTGCTCGTTGCCGACCTGCACCAGCATCAGGCGGTCGCGAGGCCCCAGCGCGCGGGAACCGACAATCTCGATCACCTGCCCCTTGCCAGCCGGACCGGCCTGCTGGACCCGACGCAGCAACCAGGCGAGGAGGAAGATCAGCCCCAGCACCAGCAGCAAGCCGAACACCAGCTGCGTCAGTTGCCCAGCCACACCGCTGCTCACCGCCGGCGCGGCAGCCGTGGTCGCCGTAGCGACAGGCTCAGCCGCCAGCACGCTGAACGGCATCGCCAATACAAACCCGAGAACCCTTTTCACTCAGCGCAGCTTCTTGATGCGTTCGCTTGGGCTGATCACGTCCGTCAGGCGGATGCCGAACTTCTCATTGACCACCACCACTTCGCCGTGGGCGATGAGCGTGCCATTGACCAGCACGTCCAGCGGCTCGCCGGCCAGGCGATCAAGCTCGATCACCGAACCCTGGTTCAGTTGCAGCAGGTTGCGGATGTTGATCTCAGTGCTGCCCACTTCCATGGAAATCGACACCGGGATATCGAGGATCACGTCCAGGTTCGGGCCTTCGAGGCTGACCGGATCGTTGTTTTTCGGCACACTGCCGAACTCTTCCATTGGCAGGCGGTTGGACGCGGAACTGCCGGCGTCGGCGGCCAGCAAGGCATCGATATCGGCCTGCCCGGCATCACCGGTTTCTTCCAGGGCCGCTGCCCACTCATCGGCCAGAGCCTGGTCGTCTTGCGTGTTCATTTGTCAGTGTCCTCGGCGAGCAAAAAATCAGAATTCGTTTAATCGCGAATGGGTACGAGCGCCGGTCAACGGCGCTCGATCGGCTCGATCACTTGCAACGCCAGATTGCCCTTGTGCGAGCCCATCTTGACCTTGAAGGCCGGCACGCCGTTGGCGCGCATGATCATTTCTTCCGGCATGTCGACCGGGATCACATCCCCCGGCTGCATGTGCAGGATGTCGCGCAGGCGCAACTGACGACGAGCCACCGTCGCACCGATCGGCACGTCGACGTCCAGCACGTCCTGGCGCAGGGCGTTGACCCAGCGCTCGTCCTGATCGTCGAGGTCCGACTGGAAGCCGGCATCGAGCATTTCGCGCACCGGCTCGATCATCGAGTACGGCATGGTCACGTGCAGGTCGCCGCCACCGCCATCGAGTTCGATGTGGAAGGTCGACACCACAATGGCCTCGCTCGGGCCGACGATGTTGGCCATGGCCGGGTTCACTTCCGAGTTGATGTACTCGAAGTTGACTTCCATGATCGCCTGCCAGGCTTCCTTCAAATCGACGAACGCCTGCTCCAGCACCATGCGTACCACGCGAAGTTCGGTCGGCGTGAATTCACGCCCTTCGATCTTGGCGTGGCGGCCGTCGCCGCCGAAGAAGTTGTCCACCAGCTTGAACACCAGTTTGGCGTCGAGGATGAACAGCGCGGTGCCGCGCAGGGGTTTGATCTTGACCAGATTGAGACTGGTCGGCACGTACAGCGAGTGCACGTATTCGCCGAACTTCATCACCTGCACGCCGCCGACCGCCACGTCTGCCGAGCGACGCAGCATGTTGAACATGCTGATGCGGGTATAACGGGCGAAACGCTCGTTGATCATTTCCAGGGTCGGCATGCGTCCACGGACGATGCGATCCTGGCTGGTCAGGTCATAGCTTTTGACGGTGCCGGGTTCGGCAGCGTTATCGGTCTGTACCAGACCATCGTCGACGCCATGCAACAGCGCGTCGATCTCATCCTGGGACAGCAGGTCCTGCACGGCCATGTCGTGTTCCTACTGCAGTACGAAATTAGTGAAAAGCAACTGTTCGATCACCACTTTGCCGAGCTCTTTCTGCGCCACTTCCTGGACACTGGCGGTAGCTTTCTGCCGCAGCATTTCCTGGCCGACCGGCGAGGCGAGGGTCGCGAAGTCCTGCCCGGAGAACAGCATGACCAGGTTGTTGCGGATCACCGGCATGTGGACCTTGAGTGCTTCCAGATCCGCCTGGTTGCGCGCGAGCATGGTGATGCTCACTTGCATGTAGCGCTGGCGACCGTTCTGGTTGAAGTTGGCCACGAAAGCCGGCGCCATCGACTCGAAAATCGCTGGCTGCTTGCCGACAGGAGCGGTTTGCTCCACTGCGGCGGCAGGCTTGCTCTGAGCGCTGTGCATGAAGTACCAGGTCGCCCCCACGGACACACCGATCGCCAGCAGCAGGGCCACCACGATCACGATAATCAGCTTGAGTTTGCCTTTGGTTGCGGGGTCTTTTACTGCTGCGTCGCTCTTCGCCATGCCAATAATCCGTCACTAATCGGGTTTTCACAGTCGCACGGCAAGGCAAGAGCAAGTGTTATGCCAGAACGGTTGGGAGGGAGATGGGTGGACAGACGCCTTTTTGAAGAGCGCCGCCAAACAAATGTGGGAGCGGGCTTGCTCGCGAATGCGTTGTGACAGTCAACATTAATGTTGAATGTTAAACCGTATTCGCGAGCAAGCCCGCTCCCACAGGGTTTGTGTCTGATCAGGCGTAGTAGTCGACGGCGCTGGAGCCGATCACACTGGTAGCCGTTGCGGCAACTTCTGTGATGCTCGGGGCTATTTCGTCATCCATGGCTTCAAGACGACCACCACTGGCGCTCGTTCGCCCGCTCTGGCTCTGCTGAGCCTGCTCCTGCCCTTGCTGCGAACCACGGGATTGGTCCGAAACGTTGACATCGACCTGCCCCATGCCCTGCTGCGCGAACATGTCGCGCAAGCGATGGACCTGCCCATCCAGCGCCTCACGGACGCCCGGATGCGCACTCATGAACGTGACCTGGGTCTGTTGATCGGGAACCATGTTCACCCGAATGTCCAGACGCCCGAGTTCAGCGGGCTGCAACTGGATGTCCGCTGCCTTGAGATTGGCGCTGGACAGGTACATGACCCGGTTCACCACCTCTTCGGTCCACCCGCTCTGGTGCATGGCGATCGGCTGGTTCACCGGCAAGGCATTGGCTGTCTTCGGTGTGGCCGCCTGGGTCAGCGCTGCCAGACGGTTGGCGAAATCATCGACACGGGTGTCGCTGCTGGCGGACTTGAGGTCCTTCAGGCCGTCATCGATCAAGCCGCTGAAAGCCTTGTCGCCCCCCTGACCGGTGCCGCTGTTGTCGCCCTGAACCTCCAGCATGGTCGCCATGCCGGCGGCAAAGTTTTGCGCCGACGTCAGCTCACCGTCAGCCTGGGCTTGCGCTTGTGTCGGCGCAGCCTTGGGCTGCGCCTGGCTGGAAGCCGATACGTGACCGCCCTGCTCCATCGCCAGGCGCACCGCCGGCAATGCGTCGAGCGGATCGGTCGAGGGATCGAAATCGCCGTCGGCAGTGGCCAGCGCTGGAGCGAGTGCAGCCGTAGCCGTAGCCGCGGACGCAACCGGCGCATCAACGACAGGTTGCACTGTGTCGACTACGCAAGAGGCTACCGGTGCCAGTACAACGGGATCTATCGGTGCGGCATCGACGACCGGAGCCGGGTCGGCATCTGACGCATCATCGCCAACGATCTTGTCATCAGCCGGCACCGAATTGTCGACAGGCAAGGATTTGCCGCCATCGGCAACCACCGGTTCCTCGGCGGCAGACTTGTCGTCATCAGCGTCGTTCCTTCCGGCAACATCGCTGGTTTTGTCGCGACCGGGCTTGACCGAGGTATCGGCCAATGCATTGGGCTTGCTCTGGGCCTGGCTGGCGTAGACATGAGCGAAGCTTGCGGCCTTGCCCCCGGGCTTGGCAGTCTGCGCCGGAGGATTGGCGGAGCCAGCTTGAGTCTTGGCCTGCCTGGAGGCCTGAAGCAGAATATCGGGGGTAACGGGCATGAAACGGTCTCCGCTGCACGGGGCTCGTAAGTACAGTTGGATGAGTTGACTGCAAGGGTCGAGCCAGTTTCACTCGAAGAGGACCAAATGCAGCGTGTGCTCAGATTTTCGCCGGGCAACGCTGTCGTTCAGCTTCGTACAGAGGCCGGATACCGGCGAACTCGCGATCGATTTCGCCGACCAGTTCCTGAACGGCGGTGCATGGCAAACTTCTGGCCTGCAGCTCAAGTTGATGGCACAGCTCGGTCAGCCTCAGGGCGCCCATATTGCTGCTGCTGCCCTTGAAGCTATGGGCGGTTTCAACCAGCAGTGCAGCACTGTCAGCCGTTCTCAAGACTTTCAGGCGCTCTTCGGAGTCCGCAAGAAAGATATCCAGCAGATCCGGATAGCCCTCTTCCATCACTTCCTGCAATGCGCTCAGCACGTCGCGATCCACATGTGTGTCGTCCACTTGCTCACTCCTTGATCAAGAATGCGCGGATTATGCCAGAGCCTCCCAGATAAACTCCACGCGTGCACTTCGACCATTGTCGCTCCAGCGGGCATTACGCCCCAACTGGCGGATCAGACTGACCCCACGCCCCGACAGGCGGACGTCTTCCAACGGTCTTGCCATCACCCGCTCGACATCGAAACCCTTGCCGCTGTCTTCGATGTGAATGGTCAGGCAACCGCCATCGTCCGTTGGCGTCACCTGCAAATGTAACCGTACATAGCCATCCAGCAGCTCGTCCAGCCGGGTATTACGCTCTTGATAATATCGCGCAAAACCCGAGGCATCGCGCTTGAGACTCGAATCCAGCCCCAGCACGCCATGCTCCAGCGCATTGGAGTAGAGCTCCGCCAGCACGCTATAGAGCGCACCGCTCTGAGCCCGAAGACCATGGACCTCAAGCAACAACTGCAACAGATAGGGTAACGGATTGAAGCGCTTGAGCGTGGCGGCGCGAAACTCGAAACTTACCGACCAGTCCAGCGGGCAGGACTGGCCGCTGTCGGAGTAGACCAACGCCGGCGGAGTGATTTGCGTCGACTCCAGCAGGCTGACTTCGACCATGCTGACATCGTCACGCGCTTCACCGCCGAAATGACGCAGCGCCTGCTCGATCTCTTCGAACAGCACATCCGGATGCCGATTGGCGGCAAACACCTGCTGCAATCGCTGCACGCCAAACAGTTGATCATTGGCGTCGCAGGTATCGATCACCCCATCGGACAGCAGAAACACCCGATCCCCGAGAGCCATGGGATACACGTCGGTACGCTCATCGAAGGATTCCGGGCTCAGCACACCCAAAGGCAGGTTCCGCGCTGGCAGAGGCGTTCGCTCGCCACTGGCAACGCGATGCAGGTAACCGTCCGGCATGCCGCCATTCCAGACTTCCACCGAACGACGCTGAAAACTCAGGCACAGCAACGTGGCACAGCAGAACATGTCCACCGGCAGGATGCGCTTGAGCTTGGCATTCATCTCGCGCAGGGTTTCCGCCAGGCCATAGCCCTTGGCGGTCATGCCGTAGAAGACTTCGGCCAAGGGCATCGCACCCACTGCCGCCGGCAAACCGTGGCCGGTGAAGTCGCCCAGCAGCACGTGCATGTCTCCGGCCGGGGTGAACGCGGCCAGCAACAGGTCGCCATTGAACAGCGCATAGGGCGATTGCAGATAACGGATATTCGGAGCGGCATTCAGGCAGCCGGAGTGCGCCACCTTGTCGAAAACGGCCTTGGCCACACGCTGTTCGTTGAGCAGGTAGTCGTGGTGCCGGGCGATCTGGTCACGCTGTTGCAGCACGGTGTCCTGCAAGCGCCGCAAGCGATCCATCGCCTTGATCTTGGCAGCGAGAATCACCTGGTTGTAGGGCTTGGCCAGAAAGTCGTCACCGCCGACTTCCAGGCAACGGGCCAGGGCTTCGCTTTCGGACAACGACGTGAGGAAGATGATCGGCACCAGGGTTTCCCCGGCCAGAGCCTTGATCTGCCGGGCCGCCTCGAAGCCGTCCATGACCGGCATCATCGCATCCATCAACACCAGGTGCGGTGATTGCTGGCGAAACACCTCGACCGCTTCGGCACCGTTGGCCGCCGTCAGCACTTCGTGCCCCTGGCGGCGCAGAATGCTCGACAACAGCAGGCGATCGGCGGCGCTGTCCTCGGCAATCAGGATCGTCAGCGGCTCCAGTGGCTGCATGGCAATCAACTGATGTCGAACAGCTTGTCGAAGTTGGAGATGGCGAGGATCTTGCGCACGTCGGTACTGCTGTTGACGACACGGATATCGGATTCGTCGCCACCGGCGTGATCACGCAGCAAAAGCAACATGCCCAGGGCCGAGCTATCGAGGTAAGTGGCGTCTTTCAGGTCGACCACAACCGCCGATATCTCTTTATTTTCGTAGGACTGACGAAATTCCTGGTGCTTGGCGAAATCGAATCGTCCCTTGACCGATATCGTCAGTTTTTGCCCATCCGGAGAGACTTCTGTAACGACTGACATTTCATGGCTTCCTTGTCATTTGTAAACCCGCTTGCACAAGGTTTAGCATTTGGTAGAGGTTGGAGCAAGGCGGCAGGTTGTGGTGACTGTCGAATCGTTATCGCTGTAAGCCTGACATCCCCGTGCGCTCACAGGTTCATCGCGAGCGAGTTCGCTCCTACAGGTGATCCTGCCGTGGCAGGCGCTGGGACAATTCATCCAACAGTTTCTGTTCGCGCCGGTCTTCAAGCGCCCGCGCCTCATCGGCATAGCGCTGAACCAGCTTGCGCAAGCCTTCGACCCGGGCAAACGCCTGCTGCCAGGTGTCCCGGGCCTTGTTCAGGTTGTTCTGATGCCAGGCCAGGCTTTGCCGCTGCTGGTCGATGGCCGTGCCCAGTTGCGCGAGAAAGCCTTGATAGCCCAGCAACCATTGGCCCGAGACGCCGCCGCTGCCGCGCACGATCCATTGCTCCTGATAATCGAGACGGAAGGCTTCGAGGTCGGCGAGTTTGCTTTCGGCCAAACGCACTTGCCCCTGAAAGTGCCCCAGGCGCTGGACTGCGGTTTTCTCGGCCTTTTCGGCCATTTCCACCACGGGGGCCAGGCGCCCTGCCCGAGTCTGGGCCATGGCCGGTTAGCCGCCCGCCGCGGGCGCGAAGATCGACGCGAGGTAAGCTTCGCTTTCGCCCAGGCTGATGCTGTCGTTGAGCCCCTGGCGCAGGTATTTGACCAGTTGCGGTTGCAAGGAAATCGCCAGGTCGGTCTCGCGGTCGCCGCCAGCGACGTAGGCGCCGACGCTGATCAGGTCGCGACTCTGCTGATAGCGCGACCACAATTGCTTGAAATACTGCGCTCGCATCATGTGCTCCGGCGACACCACCGCCGGCATCACCCGGCTGATGGATGCCTCGATATCAATGGCCGGGTAATGACCTTCCTCGGCCAGTCGCCGGGACAGCACGATGTGCCCGTCGAGCACGCCCCGCGCCGAGTCGGCAATCGGGTCCTGCTGGTCATCGCCTTCGGACAGCACGGTGTAGAACGCGGTGATCGAACCACCGCCCTTCTCGGCATTACCGGCCCGCTCCACCAGCTTCGGCAACTTGGCGAACACCGACGGCGGATAGCCTTTGGTCGCCGGCGGCTCACCGATGGCCAAGGCGATTTCCCGCTGGGCCTGGGCGAAACGGGTCAGCGAATCCATGAGCAACAGGACGTTCTTGCCCTTGTCGCGGAAATATTCGGCGATGCGCGTGCAGTACATGGCGGCGCGCAGTCGCATCAGCGGCGCATCGTCCGCCGGGGACGCCACCACTACCGAACGCTTGAGCCCTTCTTCACCGAGGATGTGCTCGATGAATTCTTTAACTTCACGCCCCCGCTCACCGATCAGTCCGACGACGATAATGTCGGCCTCGGTAAAGCGCGTCATCATCCCCAACAGCACGGATTTACCGACACCGGTACCGGCGAACAGGCCGAGCCGCTGGCCGCGTCCGACCGTCAACATGCCATTGATGCAACGGATGCCCACGTCCAGCGGTTCGCTGATCGGTTCGCGCTTGAGCGGGTTGATGGTCGGGCCGTCCATTGGCACCCAGTCTTCGGCCTTCATCCCGCCCTTGCCGTCCAGCGCACGACCGGCGCCATCCAGCACCCGCCCGAGCATGCTCATGCCCATGGGCAAGCGACCGGTATCGGCCAAGGGCACCACTCGGGCACCGGGCGCAATGCCGGCGACACTGCCGACTGGCATCAGGAAGACTTTACTGCCGGAGAAGCCCATCACTTCGGCTTCAACCTGCATCGGGTGATAGCTGTCGTCGTTGATGACCATGCAGCGGCTGCCCATGGCGGCGCGCAGGCCTTCGGCTTCGAGGGTCAGGCCGACCATGCGCAGCAAGCGGCCTTCGAGGATCGGTGCGCCCTCCAGTCCCGTGGCCTCGGCATAGCTGCCCAGGCGCTTGGCGAAACTGGTGCGTTCAAGGCGCATCGGGAACATCCTGAGCCGGTGCGACCGCAGGCTTACCTTCGATCGGCAGTTCAAGGCTCAGGTCCGGCGCGGCCGGGTGCAAGGCCTGCTCGTGCAACTGATCGAACAGCTTGTCCATCACCCGCGCGACACGGGTTTCGACCGTGGCGTCGATGCGGCTGTGCTCTGTCTCGACCCGGCAACCGCCAGGCAACAGCGCTTCGTCCTCGACGATGCGCCACGTTTCCTCATGACGCTCGCGCAGGGCTTTGACCTGTGCGAAGTCCTGCGGATTGATGTACAGCCGCACATTGCCCACGCCCAGCGGCAACAGCTTGAGCGCCTCGCGCATGACGTGTTCGATCTGCGTCGAGTCGATGGCCAGTTCGCGCTGGATCACCTGCCTGGTGATGTGCTGCACGAGGTCGACCAGGGACTTTTCAATCTCGGTGTCCTGTTCGGCAATGGGCTCGAACAGGTGCATCATCAGTTGCTCCAACGCCGCAATCTTGGCGGTCAGGGCCATTTCGGCTTCCTGGCGGACCTTGAGCGTGGTGCTGTGGAAACCTTCCTTCTCACCCACCGCGAAGCCTTCGTTATAGGCTTCCTGGCGAATGCTTTCGAGCTCTTCGAGGGTCAGTGGCTGGACTTCCTCCAGCGGCACTTCCTCCATTTCCGGCGGTTCGGGTTCAGGCTCAGGTTCCGGCTCGGGTTCCGGCGGGTCGAAACTGGGCAGCGCCCAGGTATCGAAGCCACTGACATCCCTGGCCCGGATCAGGTCAGTGGGTGCATCATCATTCTTGACCATGGTGTTAGATCATTTCCTCGCCGCCCTTGCCGCCGAGAACGATTTCCCCGGCTTCGGCCATACGGCGGGCGATGGTGAGGATTTCCTTCTGCGCGGTTTCCACGTCGCTGACGCGTACCGGGCCCTTGGCTTCCAGGTCGTCGCGCAACAGTTCGGCCGCACGCTTGGACATGTTCTTGAAGATCTTCTCCTTGACGCCTTCGTCCGACCCCTTGAGGGCCAGCACCAGCACATCGGAGGACACCTCGCGCAGCAGCGCCTGAATCCCGCGGTCGTCGACATCGGCCAGGTTGTTGAACACGAACATGAGGTCTTCGATCTGACCGGACAGGTCTTCGTCGACTTCGCGGATCGAGTCCATGAGCTGGCCTTCGATCGAGCTGTCGAGGAAGTTCATGATGTCCGCAGCACGCTTGATACCACCCAGGTTGGTGCGAGAGGCATTCGAGTTGCCGGAGAACTGCTTCTCGAGAATCTGGTTGAGTTCTTTCAGGGCCGCTGGCTGTACGGTGTTCAGCGAGGAAACCCGCAGGATGATGTCCAGTCGCGCCTTGTGGTCGAAGTTACCGAGCACTTCACCGGCCTGGTCCGGATCGAGATACGCCACCACGATCGCCTGGATCTGCGGGTGCTCGTAACGGATCACGTCGGCGACGGCGCGCGGTTCCATCCACTTCAGGCTGTCGAGGCCGCTGGTGTTGCCACCGAGCAGGATGCGGTCGATCAGGCCGTTGGCCTTGTCTTCGCCCAGGGCCTGGGTGAGCATCTTGCGCACATAGTCGTCGGAGCCGACGCCCAGGCTGGTCTGGTCGCCGACGATATCGACGAACTCGCTCATCACCTGTTCGACCTGCTCGCGGTGCACATTACCCATCTGGGCCATGGCCACACCCACGCGCTGAACCTCTTTGGGGCCCATGTGGCGCAGCACCTGGGCAGCGTCGGTGGACCCCAGGGACAGCAACAGGATTGCGGCTTTGTCGACCTTGGACAGTTTGGCGGCAACGGCTCGGTTATCACTCATCTGCGTTAATCCACTCTTTCACGACCTGGGCCACACGACCCGGGTCTTCTGCCACCAGACTCTTGATTGCGTTCAACTGAGCGTCATAGCCTTCGCTCGGGCTCGGCAACAGGATGCTGGTCGGGCCACCGAGGCTGACACGGTCGTTGGCCAGTTCGCCATCCAGACCGCCCATGCCACCCAACTCGACGTCGCTGCCGATACCGGCCAGCTGCTTGCCCTTGCCACCACCGGTGATGTTGTTGAGCACCGGACGCAGCACACCGAACACCAGCACCAGAATGAACAGCACACCCAGCACTTGCTTGACGATGTCCCAGAACCACGGCTGGGAGTAGAACGGAATTTCGGCAATCACTTCACCGCGCTCGGCGGAGAACGGCATGTTGATCACGCTGACGCTGTCACCACGGCTGGCATCGAAGCCGACCGCGTCCTGAACCAGACGCGTGAAGCGCGCAAGTTCATCGGCGCTCCATGGCGCACGGGTGGTTTCGCCGTTGGCCGGGTTGATCTTGACCTGATCATCGACCACCACCGACACCGACAGGCGATTCAACCGGCCCTGTTGCTGCTTGGTGTGGCTGATGGATCGGTCGAGTTCGAAGTTCTTGGTCGATTGTTGACGCTTGTCCGCCGGGTACGGAGCGAGCATCGGCTGGCCGGTGGCAGGGTCCATGATTTGCTGGCCATTGGCATCAACCAGCGGCTGGCCCGGCTGCACCATGCCGGCTGCCCCCGGAGTGCCGCCGGTGGTTTGCGGTGCGGAGGCCGGCGCTGGAGGCTGGTTGCTCAAGGCACCCGGCACACCTTGCGGGCCATTGCTGGCGGTACGTTGTTCGTTGACCGACTGCTCGCTGCGCAACGCCGGTTGATCCGGGTTGAATTGCTCGGAAGTCGATTCGACCGCACTGAAATCCACGTCGGCCGAGACTTCGGCCTTGTAACGGTCGTTGCCCAGCACTGGCTGCAGGATGTTGTGCACGCGCTGAGTGAGCATGCTTTCCATGCGACGGCTGTAGTCGAACTGCTTGCCAGCCATGGTCAGTTCGGAGTTTTCCGCCTGATCGGAGAGCAGGTTGCCCTTCTGGTCGACCACGGTGATCTGCGATTTGCTGAGTTCGGGAACGCTGGTCGCTACCAGATTGATGATGGCCACGACCTGGCCTGGCTCGAGGGAGCGACCGGAATAGAGTTCAACCAGAACCGAAGCGCTCGGCTTGCGCTCGTCGCGCACGAACACCGAACTTTTCGGGATCGCCAGGTGCACACGAGCACCCTTGACGTTGTTGAGGCTGGAAATGGTGCGGGCCAGTTCGCCTTCGAGGCCGCGACGGTAGCGGGTCGCTTCCATGAACTGGCTGGTGCCAAGCCCCTGCTCCTTGTCGAGAATTTCAAAACCGATGTTGCCGTCGCTGGGAGTGACACCAGCGGCCGCGAGCTTGAGCCGCGCTCGGGACAGGTCATCGGCCTTGACCAGCAAGGCACCGGAATTGGGTTCGACGGTGTACGGGATATCGGCGGAGGCCAGGGTATCCATGACCTGCTTGGCGTCCATGCCGGCAAGGCTGCCGTACAGAGGCCGGTAGTCCGGTTGCTGGGACCACAACACCACGGCAAAACCAATCGCCACGCTCGCCGCCAGGCCGACCAACAGGCCCACCTGACGCAACATGGTCATCTCGGAGAGGTTTTCCAGGAAGGACAACCCGAACAACGGCGGTTTGCCGTCTATTGGAGTGGCCTTGGCCGGAACGTTATCGGCGACTGCTTCTGCCATGACTCAATCTCGTCCTTTAAACCGGCATCTGCATGATGTCTTGGTAGGCCTGAACCAGTTTGTTGCGCACCTGGGTCAATGCCTGGAAGGACACGCTGGCTTTCTGCGATGAGATCATCACGTCTGTAAGATCGACGCCGCTTTTGCCGATTTCGAACGCACTGGCCAACTGCGTGGAAGCCTGTTGGGTGTCGTTCACTTTATTGACGGCCTGACCGAGCATGTCGGAAAAGCTGCTGCCCGACACTTCAGGAACGGCAGTCGATTTCGGCGCAGACATGGCATCCATTTGCATGGCGCGCATATCCAGCATCAACCGATTGAATTCAATACCTTGGCTCATGGTTTCTCTCTTTGACGACCCGCAATTTTTTGACACTCACTCAGCGGGTCATGAGGTGTTAGCAACAAGGGTGCCAGCTCCATGGCCTTGTTTCACAAAAGCCCTTCTCATCGCCGCTAGCCACTGCAGGAGCGAGCTTGCTCGCGATGAACTGAAGAACGCCGCGTTTATCCTGACGCCCCGCATTATCGTTAACGACCATCGCGAGCAGAGCTCGCTCCTACAGGAACAGGATCAGGTGGCGAACAGATAGGCTTCCACATCCATGCCGGCATCGCGCATTTGCGCCAGCTTGTAGCGCAGGGTCCGCGGGCTGATACCCAGGCGCTCGGCCGCCTCTTTGCGACGACCGCGTTCGGCGCGCAGGGTATCGATGATCATCTGGAATTCTCGGCGACGCAGATCATCGCCCAGCGCACCGGCCGACTCGGCCTCGACTTCCACAGGACGCACCGGCGCCTGCGCCAACGCTGGCAGTGGCGCACAAGCCACCGGCCCGGCCAGGCAGAAATCCTGCGGCTGGATCAAGCCACCCTGCTGCAGAATCAACGCACGCTGAATCGCGTTGTCCAGCTCACGCACGTTACCCGGCCACGGATAAGCGATCAGGCACGCCTTGGCCTCGGGGGACAATCTGGCCGGTGAATGCTTCATTTTATTGACGTGTCTGGCCAGCAGACGCTCGGCCAGCGGCAGGATGTCGGCGGTGCGCTCGCGCAACGGACGCCAGGCCAGGGGAAACACCGACAGGCGATAGTAAAGGTCTTCGCGGAAGCGCCCCGCCGCCACCTCACCCGCAAGGTCACGATTGGTGGTGGCGACCACGCGAATGTCCAGCGTGATCGGCTTGCGCGCCCCAACCCTTTCGACCTCACGCTCTTGCAGTACGCGCAGTAGTTTGGCCTGGAGCCCCAGGGGCATTTCGGAAATTTCGTCGAGCAGAATGGTGCCGCCGTCGGCCTGCTCGAACTTGCCGGCTTGCGCGGCAATGGCACCGGTGAAGGAGCCCTTCTCGTGCCCGAACAAGGTCGCTTCGAGCATGTTGTCCGGGATCGCCGCACAGTTGATCGCAATAAATGGCTGATTGGCGCGATGAGAATGCTGATGGATGTAGCGCGCCAGCACTTCCTTGCCCGTGCCCGACTCACCCGAGATCAACACCGTGGAATCGCTGCGTGCGACCCGCGCTGCCAATTCGAGCAACTGCGCGCTCGCCGGCTCGAATGCTATCGGCCCTTCACCCTCAGCCAGGCCGAGACTGCCCAGGGCATGACGCCCCACCAGATCGAGCAACGCCCTGGGCTCGAAAGGTTTGACCAGATAGTCCACCGCACCTTGGCGCATCGCATCGACCGCACGCTCGACCGCGCCGTGAGCCGTCATCAGCAACACCGGCAATTGCGGCTGCCGCGCTCGCAACAGGCCCAGCAACTGGTGGCCGTCCATACCCGGCATGTTGACGTCGCTGATCACCAGGCTGAAGGCCTCGCCGCCGACGGCAAACAACGCCTCCTCTGCCGAACCCACCGCCTTGTAATCGTGCCCCGCGAGCAATAGCGTATCGGCCAGCGCCTCGCGCAACGCACGGTCGTCCTCGACCAGCAGAACCTTGATACCCATCTGTGTCACTCCGCTCCTTGAGCGCTGCTGAACAACGGCAGGATAACCTGCGCGCAAGTGCCGCGACCGAGTCGCGAGCGCAACTGCAATTGTCCCTGATGAGCACGCGCCACTGCCTTGACCACGGTCAGGCCAAGACCTGTACCGGTGGCCTTGGTGGTAAAAAAGGGTTCGCCCAATCGCGCCAGAACGGCGGCATCGATACCGGAGCCACTGTCGCTGACGCACAGGCGCAGGTAATTGCCGCGGGTGTAGAGGTGAATCTTGAGGCGCAATGGACCGGCACTGGACTGAATGGCGTTCTCGATCAGATTGAGGATCGCACCGACCAGGGTGTCGCGATTGCACAGCAACTCCCCCGAATGACTGTCGCACTGCCAGCGGATCGGCAGATCCTGAACGTGGGTCAGCGCCGCCGCTTGCAACGATTGCATCAGCTGACCGGGCGTCACGCGGTCAGTCAGCGGCAACTCGCCCCGGGCGAAAACCAGCATGTCGCGCACCTGGTGCTCCAGCTCGTGCAGGCGCTCCTTGAGGCGCCCGGCAAAGCGCTGCTGGGTAGCGACCGGTAGCTCTTGCTCGGTCAAATGACTGGCATACAGCAACGCGGCGGACAACGGCGTGCGTATCTGATGCGCCAACGAAGCAACCATGCGCCCCAGCGACGACAGCCGCTCATGTCGGGCCAGTTGATCCTGCAGGTGACGGGTTTCAGTCAGGTCGTTGAGCAACACCAACTGGCCAGGCTCGGCGTCCAGCGAGCGCGTGGCGATCGACAGGCGCCGACCATCCTTGAGGGAGACTTCATGACCATCGTCTTCGCGCGGCGCAAAACAGCGGGCAATGACGTGGCGCCACAATTCACCTTCCAGCGGCAACCCCAGCAACTCGCACGCCGCCGGATTGGCTTCGCGCACGATGCCCTGGGCGTCAATGACGATGACTCCGCCGGGTAAGAGATCAAGGAGGTTTTGCAGGCGGTTGGCCAGGCGTTCTTTTTCCGCCAGCTCCTGCATGCGCTGGGCACTGACCACTGCCAATTCACCCTTGAGCTCGGTTACCCGGGCTTCAAGCATGCTGTAGGAGTCGGTCAACTGACTGGACATCTGGTTGAACAGCGAAAATGCCTGCTCAAGGCCAAGCCGGCTCGCCAGCTCTACGGACGACGGTTGTCCCGAAGCATCAAGGACAGGAGACATCTGGGCGGCTTGGGGCATCGTGCAATCTCGCTTGGCTGACCGTCAGTGAAACGGAACGTTGCGAGGGACGTAGCAATACCCGTGCCTAAAAAAAACTTCTTATAAATGAACGAGTTGAAAAAACAGGCGTCAATCATCCGCCTGCTCGTCTCCATCACGACGGCTCATGCCGTACTTGCGCATCTTTTCCACCAGCGTGGTACGACGAATACGCAGGCGCTCGGCCGCGCGCGCCACAATGCCGTTGGCATCATCCAGCGCCTGCTGGATCAGCCCCTGCTCCAGACCACCGAGATAGTCCTTCAGGTCCAGACCTTCCGGAGGCAACATGGCATTGGCGGTAAAGTCCTGGGTATGGCCGTTGATGGCCACGCGCTCTTCCAGATCGCTGCGCAGGCTGTCGACCATTTGCTCGTCTTCATCGTCGACGTAGCGGAATTTCTTCGGCAACTCGACCACGCCGATCACGCCGTATGGATGCATGATCGCCATGCGCTCCACCAGGTTGGCCAATTCGCGGACGTTGCCCGGCCATCCATGACGACACAGCGACATGATGGCCGCCGAGTTGAAACGGATCGAACCGCGCTTCTCGTGCTCCATGCGCGAGATCAGCTCGTTCATCAGCAGGGGAATGTCTTCGACGCGCTCACGCAGCGGCGCCATCTCGATCGGGAACACATTCAGGCGATAGTACAGGTCTTCGCGGAAGGTGCCGATCTCGATCATGCTTTCGAGATTCTTGTGGGTCGCCGCGATGATGCGCACGTCGACGCTCTGGGTCTTGTTGCTGCCCACGCGCTCGAAGGTGCGCTCCTGCAACACGCGCAACAACTTGACCTGCATCGGCAGCGGCATGTCACCGATTTCATCGAGGAACAGAGTGCCGCCGTTGGCCAGCTCGAATCGACCGGCGCGACTGGTGATCGCCCCGGTGAAGGCGCCCTTCTCATGGCCGAACAATTCGCTTTCCAGCAACTCGGCCGGGATCGCCCCGCAGTTGACCGGCACGAACGGCGCTTCGCGGCGCTTGGAATGGTAATGCAGGTTGCGCGCAACCACTTCTTTGCCGGTGCCGGACTCACCGAGGATCAGCACACTGGCATCGGTGTCGGCGACTTGCTGCATCATCTGGCGGACGTGTTGAATCGCCCGGCTGGTGCCGACAAGACTGCGGAAAAGATTGGGTTCGCGATGACGACCGCGCTCGCGGGCCTGGTCGTACATCTCGCGATAGACCTGGGCACGGTGCAGCGAATCGAGCAATTTGCTATAGCTGGGCGGCATTTCGAGGGTCGAAAGCACTCGCCGACGCTGGTCTTCCGGCAGGTCAATGGAAGAATTTTCGCCCATCAGCAAAACCGGAAGGAACTCATCCCAGGTCGAGAGTGTCTTAAGCAAGCCCAGAAGTGCACCAGGAGCATTGACCGTCCCGATAAGGACACAGATTACTTCACGACTTGACGACAAAGAGCCGACAGCCTGCTGCCAGTCATGGCTACCGCAGGGTAAATTTTCTTCGCCGAGAAAATTCAAAATCACCGCCAGGTCGCGGCGGCGGACGCTATCGTCATCAATCAGCAGAATTTTGGTTTCACGCCACATGCAATAGCAACTTCCCTAGTCAACTCAATGCCCAAATGCTGGGGCAAGCTAGACGCTTGCAGGCCTTGTATGCCTGAAGACGACTGAAATCTGGAACCAGCCACTAGTTAAGTCAAAAAACCGTTCACAGTCAAATTTATGGCGCGATTTGCCTGGATTAAGCAGATATTAATTAACCAAACAGATGGTAAACCTTTGCGGCACTCGTCGCCTGTTTGATCTGCGACATCTCATCAACAATTACCTGACGCTCGCCCATCGTCACCGTCAATAAATCCTTGTACACCGCCAGCAGGCTCTCCAGATGGGTGCGCAGCACTTCTTCGTCGATGGGTGCTTCGCTGAGCACCTCGTCGACGCACTCGCGGCAGGCTGAATCCAGTTCGCCGATTGCATCCCAGTTACGTTCGGCCAGCGCATCGATCAGCGCTTCGCGGGTTTGTTCGATCCGTTGCAGTGCTTGGCTCATGGCATCACCCTCAGACCTTCAGGCCTATTGCGGCGCAATCGCGTCCCAACCACTTTTCAACGTGGTCAGCAGGCGGACGACTTCGTCGATCATTTCTGGATCGCTGCTGACGTTTGCCTTCAGCAGTTGGGAGTTCATGTACTCATACAAACTGTCCAGTTGCTGAATCGCGGCCGGATCTTCTGCCTTCTCTTCATGCAGGCCCTGGCGCAGGCCTGTGATGATGTCGATTGCCTTGGTGATCATCAGGCACTTTTGCGCGATATCACCGCGAGCGATCGCACCTTTGGCTTGAGCCAGACGATCAAGGCCGCCTTCATACAGCATCTGGATCAGACGATGAGGGCTGGCCTCGGAGATCTGCGCGTGGGAATTGACCTTCTGGTACGCACGAAGGGCTTTCATTGGATTCATGTTACTACCTCGTTACCGGCCGCAGTCGGACATTTCTCTATATCAAGTTTGTCGACTGCGTCACGTAAAACTTTAATCCGTGCCCACAGACCCATGTCACCACCCACCATTAATCCGATTTCGGATTATTCAGCGAGTTGAGGGTGGTCATGATGCTGGAGCTGCTGGCGTTGAGCTGGGCGATCAGAGTGTCCATCGCCGTGTACTTGGCGGACAAGGTTTTCTGCAAGCTCTCCATCCGCCGATCCAGATCTGCCTGCTGGGTGGTGAGGTCGGTCAACTTTTCGTTGAGGTCTGTCACCCGGCCAGCCAGCGAGCCGGTCGTACCGACATACGAGGCAGTCGCCTTGGTCATGCGAGTCACCAGGCCAGTATCACCGGTAAACATCTTGGCAATATCACTGGCACCCTTGACCACAGCCTTGTCCCATACCTTGTCATCCAGGCTCAGCAGACCGGTTTTCTGGTCGGTGGTAATGCCCATCTGTGCCAGGCTGCTCATGGCGCCCGAGCCCGAACTGTTCACCAGCTCGCTACGCAGATTGTTGACCAGCTGACGCATCGAGGCATCACCGGTCAAGGCGCCCGCGGTGGTGGTCGATGCGTCGCCGGTGGCGGTGACCTTGGTCTGGGTATTGATGCTGGTCATCAGCGCGTTATAGGCCGTGACGAAGGACTGGACCGAGGTTTTCAGCGTGTCGGTGTTGCTCGACACGGTGATAGTGACTGGTTTGTCCTTGTCCTTGGCCAACAGATCCAGAGTCACGCCGCTGATGGCGGAAGTGACTTTGTTGCTGGTGGACTCCATCGCGATACCGTCGATGGTGTATTTGGCATTTTGCGCTGGCGCCCCCTTGTCATAACCCTGGGTCAGTTCCGAGTCACCACTGAGAGTGATATCGGTGTCCACGCCCGTGGTATTCGAGCCAATCACCAGACGCGCGCCATTCGAATCGCTCAAGACGTTGGCACTGATGCCCTGGGCCGAGAGCTGGGTGTTGATCGACTCACGCACTTCCTGCAGGGTCGCACCACCAGGCACCAGCACGTCGTAGCTCTTGCCTGACTGGTTGATGGTCAAGGTCTGGGCTTCATCGGTGGAGTTGGCAGAACCCGAAGCCCCACCCGCGAACACCTTGCTGGTGACTTTCGACGACGTCGCCAGCTCGTTGACGACCACCACGTACTTGCCGCTGGAGGCGCCATCACCCAGGGTGACTTTGACATTTTTATCTTCGGACGAAGTAGCAGCCAGGCCGTTGAACGCGGCCACGTTGTTCAACTTGGCGATTGCCGCCTGGTAAGCTTCCAGCGCACCCTTCACCGAGCCGACAGCCGACAATTTGATGGTCGTGTCTTTTTGCTGATCGGTAATCTGGGCTTGTTTAGGCGCCTTTTCAGCCCCTACCAATGCCTTGACGATGGCTTGGGTGTCGTAGCCCGAACCCGGGCCGGAAATCGTTGAACTCGCCATGGGTGTTCTCCTTGTCCTGTGGCTGCCGCTTTATTGGCGAATACTGCCGTAGCGGCAGTCAGAAACACATTTCATGCCAGCTCAGGCCTTGGAATCGAACAACAGGCTGCTGACATCACTCAGATTTTGCGCAAGCTTGAGCGCCGTCTCCGACGGAATCTGTCGGATCACTTCGCCACTTTCGGTGGCAACCACCTTGACCACGACTATGCCGGTCGAGTCATCGATGGAGAAATCGAGGTTGCGCTGGGTCGATTGAACGAACTCGCGAATATCGGTTACAGCCTTTTCCAGTGCTACTCGCTGGGACTCGTCAGCCACAGCCGGTTCTTGCTTGACCGGGGGCTGCGCCTGAGGTGTAGAAGAGCTGCCGACCTGGGTTGTGCCAGCAGGGTAATGCGCGTTCAGCTTAATGCTCATATCCATGTCATCACCTCCAAACTGAAAAAAACGAAAGGGCACGTAAACGCGCCCTTCCGTTATTCAACCGATACCGAGATTACTGAAGCAGCTTCAGAACAGCGGATGGCAGCTGGTTAGCCTGGGACAGGATCGCGGTGGAAGCCTGTTGCAGGGTTTGTTGCTTGGTCAGCTCAGCCGCTTCAGAAGCGAAGTCAGCGTCTTCTACACGGCCTTTAGCGGCGGTGGAGTTCTGCGAAATGCTCTGCAGGTTGGCTACGGTGCTGGCGAAACGGTTTTGTACCGCACCCAGCTGGGAGCGCTGGCTGTCGATCTGCTGCAGGGCGCCGTCGAGAGCTTGAACTGCTTGCTGAGAAGCAGCATTGGTCAGGATGCTCAGGTCGGAAACGGTGGTTTCCATGGTAACTGCAGCCTTGGTACCAGCAGCGGAAACAGTGGTCAGCCCCAGTGCGGCCAGACCAGTGCCCGCGCTACCGTCCTTGACTGTGATGTCTTTGTCTGCAAACAGGTTCAGGGTGCCGTCAGCGTTTTTGCTGGCGTTCACGCCGGTGCTGGCGCTGTTGATCGACGCAACGATCGCGTCGCTGGTGTCGCCTTTCTTGAATTTAACTTCTACGCCGTTCAGGTCGATGGAAGTATCAGCAGTCAGCTTAGCCTGGGAAGTGCCAGCCGACAGACCCAGCTGGGACAGCGAGCCGCTAGCGGTGTTGGCCAGCTTGATGTCTTCACCGTCACCCGAGGTCACTTTCACACGGCCGTCAACGATAGCGGCTGTAGCGCCTGTGCCTGCCTGTGCAGCAATAGCGCCCAGGACAGTTCCCAGTGTGTCGGTTGCCGCCCACGATACTGCCGCGCCATTTACCGTGATACCACCAACAGCATCCATGGTGGTCGCGTTTGTTTTAGTAACCGCAGTAGTCGGAGCCGCTGTCAAGCCCAGGCTGGCCAAACCATTAGTGGCAGCGCCGTTAGAAGAAGCAGCAAGAGTAAAGTCCGACTTCGACGTCAAGGTCAAGACACCGCCAGCACCGGCAGTCGCTGTAACGCCGGTAAGGGCAGTTTTTGCGTTGATTGCGGCCAAACCATCCGCACCTGCAGGAGCACCAATAGCAGCACCAGTCAGAGTGATCTCCACACCATTGATACTGAACGCGTCGGTAGCAAGAGTGGCAGTGTTCGCTGCACCTGTTACGGTAGCTTTTTTATCCAGAACCGAGCCAGTTGCAGTGGCGCTCAAACCCGCCAAAGCAGTGCTGTTGACGCTTGCTTCGCTGTAGGTACCCTTCAGGCCAGTGGCGCTGATGTCGGTCATGCCGAACGAAATGGTTTCGTTGGCGTTTGCACCGATCTGGAAGCCTACGTTGCTGAACGAACCGTCCAGCAGGTTACGACCACCGAAAGTGGTGGTGTTGGAAATACGGGTCAGCTCACCCACCTTGGCGGTGAATTCCTGCTGCAGGGAAACACGGTCAGCGTCGCTTTTATCACCGTTCGCAGACTGCAGGGCCAGCTCACGCAGACGTTGCAGCAGGTTGGTGGATTCTTGCATCGCGCCTTCAGCGGTCTGCGCGATCGATACACCGTTGTTGGCGTTGGCGATTGCAACGTTCAAGCCTTTGACCTGGTTGCCCAGACGGTTGGCGATCTGCATGCCAGCTGCGTCGTCTTTAGCGCTGTTGATTTTCAGGCCGGAAGACAGACGGTTCATCGAGTTGCTCAGGGCATCGGAAGCCTTGTTCAGGTTTTTCTGAACGCCCAGGGAGGTGATGTTGGTATTAACAGATAAAGCCATGACGAATTCCTCGTTGGTTGGGTACTGCGGCTTCCGGCCCTGGCAACCGCCGGGTATGGCCTAGAGAACCTTCGTAATAGTTATCGTCGTGAACGCAGGTTGCTTGAGGGCTTTTTTGAATATTTTTACTAGCACCGTGCCACCCCTTGAATTTCAAGGCTTTAGTTCACCACCCCCAGAATGCAAAAACGCCCATGACCTTTCGGCCATGGGCGTTTTTTTGGCGTTATTAAACTGGCGCGTCAGGGTCGATGGATCAGTGCCGAGCCCCAGGACAGGCCCACACCGAAACCACTGATTGCCACACGCTTCCAGCTGGAGTCGAACATGTGTTTTTCCAGCAGCAACGGAATGCTCGACGACACGGTGTTACCGGTCTCGACCATGTCCTTGATGAACTTCTCCGGCTCGTTTTCAAAGCGGCGCGCCACTGCATCGACGATGGCCGCACTGCCCTGGTGAATGCAGAAGGCATCGATGTCCTGAGACTTGAGGCCGGACTCATCGAGCAATTCGTGCAAATGCGCTGGCACTTTGAGCAAGGCAAAGTTGAACACCTGACGTCCATTCATGAAAAACACACCATCGGTCACCTTCAAGTGCGGTGCGCCAGAACCGTCAGTGCCGAATTTGGCCTTGCCCAGTTGCCAGACAGCGTCCTCACCCATCCAGGTAGCCGTGGCGGCATCACCGAACAACATGGTGGTATTGCGGTCTTCCGGGTCGACGATTTTCGAATAGGGGTCTGCGGTGATCAGCAGGCCATTTTTTAGCCCTGCCGCCTCCATGAAGCCTTTGATCGCATAAATACCGTAAACGTAACCGGAACAACCCAGGGAGATGTCGAAAGCGGCGACGTTGGTCGACAGGCCGAGCTTGTCCTGGACGATGGCCGAGGTGTGCGGCAAGCCCTCTTCATCACCGTTCTGGGTGACGACGATCAGCACGTCGATGGATTGACGGTCGAGCTGTGGGTTGTTGGCGAACAGCGCATTGGCCGCTTCGACACACAGGTCGGAGGTTTCCTGTTCAGCGTCCTTGCGCGGCAGGAACGCCGAACCGATCTTCCCGAGGATGAATTCTTCATCCTTCTCGAACTTCGCGCCTTGAGCATAGTTATCCAGCCCGCTCGCTGGCACGTAGCTGGCAATGCTTTTTATGCCAATCATTGTGGCTTCCCAATACAAAATAGCTGGAGATCACCGCTCGCAAGACCGAGAGGTACGACAATACTGGATTTCACCGAGCGAAAAAAATACGGCACAGACGCTCCAGAAACCCTGAAAATACGCCCGACAAGGGTCACCCCCCTGCCCATCCTTTTTGACACAATACAGTGAAGATGCGCTTTATGACTCGCAGGTCACGCATTATGCGTGGCTTGCGGCAAACTTCCAGCCACAAACAAGCGCTCAACCGCCTGAAGGATGACGAAAAATACACCAGTGAGTGAGTCGAAAAACAAATTACAGACAGGCGAGGCGTTGCCGGCATCATGGATACCGGCAATCGAAGGGGATCAAAGCTTGTTGAACAGGCTCAACTGGGCAATCTTCACGAATGCCAGTTGCGAGGCTTGCAACAACGATTGCTGAAAAGCCAGGTCAATGGAGGCCGTCGCTACATCGGTGTTACCAATAGCGGCCTGAGTACTGCTATTCGACAGCCCCAGACTGATGTTTTCAGAGGTCTGGATATCAACCGAGTTCAGACGTGCGCCTATCGCTCCGCGCACTGTCAGAACCTGTTCGCTGGCATTGGCCAGGTTGCTGACGGCCGAATTCAGTGCATCCTTGAGTTTGATCTGCGCCAGGTCGTTGCCATCGGAAGGCGTTTCCAGCGTCTGACGCAACTGACTCAATGTGTCGAGAGCACTCTGGGTTTGATGGCTGCTGGCACCCACCACGAACTGATCATCCGGCCCGGGGGCGCCAGTAAAATCGAGCTTCACGCCCGCTACCGTGATCGATCCCCCTGCATACAGACCATCGGCGATCGGCTTGCTGTCTGCACCCATAGGCTGGGCATACACTTTGTAATTGGTGGCGTCGGTAAATTTTATGACCACGCCACTGTTGGGGAATCCGCTGACGTAGGCGGCCTGGTCAGTCACACCAGAACCCGTGATCTGAGCCGTCGAGCCATTGCTCGGGGTCCGGGAAGCATTGAAGGTGTCGGGCTTGGTGCCCAATGAGAAAATATGGTCCTTGACCTCTGCGTCGGGCGTCATCGGCAGGTTGGTCACCGGATCGACAGGCGCCTTGAGTCGCAGAGTGATATCGAACTCCACACCGCGCAGACTGATGGTCGAACCACCTTCTTTCTTCGAATCGAAAGTACCGTTACCGGACACCTCGGCAGTGACGTCATTACCGTCCTTATCCGCGATGGTGTAGTGCGTACTGTCCACGAACTTCAGCTCGTAGGGCTCTCCGGCAGCAAAGTCCTTGGTGTACGCCGCGCTCGACTTCAACAACCCTGCCGATACCGAAACAGTCCCGTCGTCAGGTTTCGACGGATCGAGTACGGCCTGGGTACGCCCAGAGTTGATCGCCGATTCGAGGACACTTTTACCGGTGTCATTGGTGGCGATGGACAAGGTATCCGACACCTGCAGGCTCAACTGGGTATCGTCACCCTGATAAGTGTAGGTGCCGTCGTTGTTGCGTACGTATGGCGGCGTCGAGGTTTTCGAGCCAGAAAACATGTAGTTGCCTGCCGAATCCTTGCTGTTGAGCAAACTCAACACGTTGGCTTCAATTTCACCCAACTCTTCGGCAATCGACTGGCGGTCGGCGTCGCTCTTGCTGCCGTCACCGGCACTCAGGGCCAACTCGCGAGCACGCTGCAGCGCCGTGTTGACGCCATCGAGCACGCTCTCTTCGTTCATCAGCGAATTCTTGATACTGCCCATGTTGTTGCTGTACTGCCCCAACATCTCCTTCTGCTGCTGCAACATCAGCAACTGCGCAGCACCCACAGGATCATCACCGGCACTCTGGATCCGCACGCCCGACGTGATCTGCTCCTGAGTCTTGACGATCGAGGAGAAATTACTCTGGTACTTGGCCGCACTCGTCTCAAAGTACTGGGCTGTAGAAATTCGCATCGTCGAAGACTCCCTTAAAGACTGTTGATCAGCGTGCTGAACGTTTCTTGCGCGGCCTTGATGATCTGCGACGACGCGGTGTAGTACTGCTGGAACTTGACCAGGTCGGCGGCCTCATCGTCCAGGTTGACCTGGGAGACCGAGGCAACCTCGGATTTGGCCCGAGCCAGAATCGCTCCACTGGCCGTGGTGTCACCCAGGGCCTGGCTAGCCTTGGCGCCCACCTGCTCGACCAGACGACTGTAAGCGGTGGTCATGCTCATGCCGGCGTTGCCACCGGTGACACCTACCGTTGCCTTGGTTTGCAGCGCCAACAGTTCGTTGGCGTTGCGGTTGTCTTTCTTGCCATCCACGTTAAACGCGACTTCGTACTTGTCATTCTTCGACGGCGACCCACTGACCGTCGTGTTGAACGAAAACGACTTGCCGGCGACCGGTGCGCCCGCCATGTCAAGCATCGGCACGTTGATGGTCAGGTCATTGCTTTGGCCAGGCACGATGGTGCCCGTGCCAATGCTCTGCCCTTTCGAGTTGAACACTTCATAGGCTTGACTCCCACCCACCGCCTCTTTGAAGGTCAGCGTCACCGGCATGGAGTTTTTGATGCCGGCTTGCAGGTCGGCCAGATCGGCACCGCCGTAGATATCCATCGGAATCGACAACGTCGGCGCGCTCAATGCACCGGTTCCGCCGTTGCTCGTACTGCTGGTCGCAACCAGCGGGCCAGCAAAGGCCAGTTTGTTCGAGTCGGTCATCTGGGTCGTGATGGAACCCGCTGCGTTGCGAGTCGGCATCACCTTGAACGAGTCGCCCGCCTGGAGGCCACCGCCGTTCAGACCCAGTTTGAAGCCATCGATCTCTGCCGCCGGGGACAGGTCGAAAGAACCCATGTCCTTGCCGTCGGAACGCTTGACCGTGTACTTGTCGGCCGCGGTGAAGGTCACCGCGTAATCGAAGGTGGTCAGCGCGCTGGAATTGGTGATGGTGACGTCGAGATTGCCCGAGCCGGTGCTATTGCTCGACGCCCCCACGCTGCGCTGGCTGATCGCAGTTGCACTGTTGATATTGGAGAATAGCGACGCACCAAACTCGCCATTGGCATCGAGCCCCTGACCCAACTGGCTATTGATCTTGTCGGCGACCACCAGGGCTGTGCGCCCCAGGTCATTCATCGCTGGAACCAGCACGTCATCGCGATAACGCAGCAGACCACCGATCTTGCCACCGCTGATGACGGAGGTGACGTCAATGACCGAAGACGGCATGTTGACCACGACACTCAGCTGGCTCTTGTCGATTCCCATTCGGGCAGTCGAGAGGGTGTTCGACGTGTTGCCCAATACCAACGGCTGGCCATTCCCCAGGGAAACGTTGTAACTGCCGCTTTGTTCCTGGACCGTAACACCGACCAATTCGTTTAGCGTACGGACGGCTTCATTGCGTGCATCGAGCAAGTTGCTCGGGCCGCTGCCGGATGGGCTGCTGGCTTGGGAGATCTGCTGGTTCAACAAGGCAATCGATGAGGTCAACTGATTGACCTTCTCGGTCATCGTCGTCAACTGACTATTGATGCCTTCGTTCTGCTGCCGCATTTGCGACGCCAGGGCGTTGAAACGATTGCTTAAGGTTTGCGCATTGGTCAGCAGCAGTTGCCGGGCAGCCGTGTCGCTCGGCGTACCGGCGGACGTCTGAACCGACGAGAAAAAGCTGCTCAACACCGCACTGATCCCCGTGGTCTTGTCGGAGAAGAGTTTGTCGAGCGGGCTCACCTGCTCGAGGTAGGCGTTGGCATCACTGCTCAGCGATGTGGCGGTTTGCAACTGGTTGTCGAGATAGGCGTTATAGACCCGACGCACATCGGACAGGGTTGTACCGCTGCCGATAAACACACCGCCATACAGGTTCGACGCATTGCTGGTCTGGGTAGTTTGCTGGCGTGAGTAGCCCGCGGTGTTGGCATTGGCAATGTTGTTGCCGACGGTAGCCAACGACACTTGGCTGGCGTTGAGACCCGACATTCCGATGTTGAGCAAACTCATGGTTCAAACCTTATAAATTCGTTGAAACGCCCGCCGCAGCGTAGTTCTGGTAACTCGTCATCTGCTTGGCTATCTGCGAAATCTTGCTCGCGTAGTTCGGATCGGTTGCGTAACCGGCCTTCTGCAACTCGCGTACAAACTGTTCCGGGTTATCGGCCGACTTCACGACATCTTGATAGCGATTGTTCGATTGCAGCAGCGTTACAAGGTCGTGGAAGCTGTCCTTGTAGGAGTCGTAGGAGCGGAACTGCGCCGTCTCCTTGACCATCTGCCCGTTCCTGAATTCGCTGGTGATCGCCCGCGCCGAATTGCCCTGCCAACTATTGCCGGCCTTGATGCCGAACAGGTTGTGGCTGCTGCTGCCGTCCTGAGCACGCATGACCGACTTGCCCCAGCCGGTTTCCAGGGCCGCCTGCGCCACCAGGTAACGCGGATCGACACCAATGCGGGCCGCCGCTTCCTTGGCCATCGGCAACATGGTGTTGACGAACTGGTCGGCGGAACCGAAGGCTTTCTTCGCCGGCGCCAGCGGAATCTGCGCCATGGCGCGACCGTAGATCTGCATACCGCCACCGGAGGTTTGCTGCGCGTTGGCCAGCCAGTCGCCGTTATACAAAGGACCGGTGCCAGTGCTTGTCGCGCGCTCAGGCAACGGTGTCTTGTTGATCGTCGTGGCTGCGGCCGTCGCCGAAGGCACCAGCCCGGCCAACAGACGATCAGCCAGCTTCGGCGGCAACGCCAGGCGTCGCTGATTGATCAGAGCCATGTCATTGCGATGACCACCCTCGCCCGCCTCTTGCGGCGCATGGACCGATCGCGAAGCCCACAATGGACGCTGGCCATTGACCCGCGACAGCGGCCCATTGACCGCAACCGTGCCCGCCGCCACCGGCGTTTGCACGGCGGCCTTGGCAGCCTCTTGCCTGGCCAGCGATGCAGCAGCGGCCTCGCCCGGCGCCAATGGCTTGTTCTTCGACATCTGGCGCATCAGCACGTCCGCCAGACCGATACCACCGCCCTCGCGGGACATGGAAACGGCCAGTTGCTGGTCGTACATTTCCTGGTACTGCTTGGCCGCCGGCGTGTTCATCGGATTGTCCTGTCCCAGCGCTTCGGTTGCCGAGCGCATGGACTTGAGCATCTCACCGAGGAACAGCGATTCGAACTCCTGCGCCACCTTGCGCATGTTGCCGTCGCTGTTCTTGTCGCCGACCTTGAGCTGATTCAGGCGATTGAGGTCCGAATAGGAGCCCGAATCGCTGCTGCTGACCAGACCGCTCTTGCGCATATCCACGATGGCCGTCCTCAGATCACGATCAGATCGGCTTGCAGAGCGCCGGCCTGCTTCAGCGCTTCGAGGATGGCCATCAAGTCACCCGGTGCCGCGCCAACCTGGTTCACCGCCCGCACGATCTCGTCGAGGGTGGTACCAGGGCCGAACTTGAACATCGGCTTGGCTTCCTGCTGGGCGTTGACCTTCGAACGCGGCACCACCGCCGTCGTGCCATTGGACAGAGGGCCGGGCTGACTGACGATCGGGTCTTCGGTAATGGTCACGGTCAGGCTGCCATGGGTCACTGCGGCCGGGGAAACCTTGACGTTCTGGCCGATCACGATGGTGCCGGTACGGGAGTTGATGATGACTTTCGCGACTGCCTGGCCCGGATCGACTTCGAGGTTTTCCAGGATCGACAGGTAGTCGACGCGCTGGCTCGGATCGAGCGGCGCGGTGACGCGAATCGACCCGCCGTCGATGGCCTGGGCCACGCCAGGACCGAGCATGTTGTTGATCTTGTCGACGATGCGCTTGGCGGTGGTGAAGTCGGAACGGTTGAGGTTCAGCGTCAGGCTGTTGCCCTGGTTGAAACCGCTCGGCACCGCGCGCTCCACCGATGCACCACCGGGGATGCGACCGGCCGACGGAACGTTGACGGTAATCTTCGAGCCGTCTCGCCCTTCCGCGTCGAAACCGCCGACCACCAGGTTGCCTTGGGCCACCGCATAGACGTTGCCATCGATACCCTTGAGTGGCGTCAGCAGCAAGGTGCCGCCACGCAAACTCTTGGAGTTACCGATGGACGAAACGGTGATATCGACCTGCTGACCCGGCTTGGCGAACGCCGGCAAATCGGCACTGATCGACACCGCCGCGACGTTCTTCAACTGCACGTTGCCCGAACCCGGCGGCACCTTGATGCCGAACTGCGAGAGCATGTTGTTGAAGGTCTGCAGGGTGAACGGGGTCTGCGTCGTCTGGTCGCCGGTGCCGTTCAGCCCGACGACCAGGCCGTAGCCGATCAATTGGTTGGAACGCACGCCGGAAATGCTGGCGATGTCCTTCAGGCGCTCGGCTTGAACGTTGAACGCTGCGGACATCAGGAACGCAGCCATCATGAGACTTCTGAAATTCAACGTAGCCACCTAGAAAGGGAACAGCGGGCTGAGGAAGAAACGGTCGAACCAGCCTGGCTGACTCGCATCGGCAAACGAACCGGTGCCCGAGTAGGTAATGCGCGCATCGGCGACACGGGTCGACGGCACGGTGTTGTCGGTGGCGATGTCATCGGCGCGAACCAGGCCGGCAATCCGCACCAGCTCGTCACCGGTGTTGAGGGTCATCCACTTCTCGCCGCGTACCGCAATAATGCCGTTGGGCAACACATCGGCGACGGTGACAGTGATCGAACCGGTCAGGGTGTTGCCCTGAGCCGCCTTGCTGTCCCCCTTGGTCGCGCGGTCACCTTCGTAGCTGGCACTCAGGCTCAGGTCGCCATCGCTGAACGGGTTGTTGGTGGTGGCGCTGCTGCCGAACAGCGAACTCAGGCCGATGTTGGCCTTGCTGTTCTTGCCAATTTGCGAGTTGGCGTTTTTGCTGGCCTGGGTCCTTTCGTTCAGGGTGATGGTGATGATGTCACCGACCCGGAACGCCTTGCGGTCGCTGTAGAGGTTCTGTTCGAAACCGGCCTGATAGATCGAGCCATTGTTCGCGGCCGCCGGCAACGGCGTGCGCGGCAACACCGGAGCGTAGTAAGGGTCATTGGGCTTGGGCGTCGCAGGCACGCAACCTGCGAGCGCGGTGATCCCACTCAGTGCCAGAACAGATACATAGCGATTCATGACCCTACCTCACGGTGTTGCAGGCGGCCCAATGGCCACCACATAGACTTGATTACAGATTCTGCGTTACGAACGAGAGCATCTGGTCGGCGGTGGAGATCACCTTGGAGTTCATCTCGTAGGCGCGCTGGGTGGTGATCATGTTGACCATCTCCTCAACGGTGCTGACGTTGGACGTTTCCAGGGTGTTCTGCAGCGTGGAGCCGAAACCGTTCAGGCCCGGAGTGCCGACTTGCGGCGCGCCACTGGCGGCGGTTTCCAGGAACAGGTTGTTGCCCACCGCCTGCAGGCCAGCCGGGTTGATGAAGTCGGCGGTTTGCAAGTTGCCGATCACCTGGGCTGCCGGGTTGCCGGCAACGGTGATGGACACGGTGCCGTCGCGGCCGACCGTGAAGGTCTGCGCTTCGTTCGGAATGACAATGGCCGGCTCCAGGGCAAAGCCGCTGGCGTTGACGATCTGGCCGTTGGAGTCCAGGTGGAACGTACCGTCACGAGTGTAGGACGTGGTGCCGTCCGGTTGCAGGATCTGGAAGAAACCACGGCCGTCGATGGCCATGTCCAGCGGCTGCTCGGTGGTTTGCAGGCTGCCGGCGGTGAAGTTTTTCTGGGTACCGACGATGCGCACACCGGTACCCAGTTGCAGACCCGACGGCAGTTCGCTGTCCTGGGTCGACTGGGCGCCTGGCTGGCGCTTGATCTGGTAGAGCAGGTCCTGGAACTCGGCGCGGTCACGTTTGAAACCCGTGGTCGACACGTTGGCCAGGTTGTTGGAAATGGTGGTCAGGTTGGTGTCCTGGGCGGACAGACCTGTCTTGGCAACCCATAGAGCCGGAAGCATTCGATTCTCCTCGTGCGCCTGTTTTACGGCGCGACGTTCTGGTAATTAGCTGATCTGCAAGACCCGAGCCATGGCCTGGTCATCGTCTTTGGCGGTGTTCATCATCTTGATGTGCAGCTCGAACTGCTTGGCCAGGGCCAGAACGGAGGTCATCTCCTCCACGGCATTGACGTTGCTCGATTCGAGGAACCCGGACACCAGCTTGACGTTGGCATCGGCCTGCGCAGGCGCGCCGTCCTTGGTGTGGATCGAACCATCCAGGCCCTTGGTCATGTTCTTGAAGTCCGGGTTGACCAGCTTGATGCGATCGACTTCCGCCATCACCCGGGGACCTTCGCCCATCGCGCGGATGCTGATGGTGCCGTCCTCGCCGACTTCGATCTGCTGCTCCGGCGGCACGGCAATCGGCCCGCCATTGCCCATGACCGGCATGCCGTTGCCGGCGCGCAGCACGCCCAGGGCGTCAACATTCAGGCTGCCGGTGCGCACGTAGCTTTCACCGCCATCGGGATTCTGTACGGCAATCCAGCCGTTGCCTTGCACGGCAACGTCGAGGTCGCGGCCGGTTTCCACCAGTGAGCCAGGGGAGAAATCCGTGGCCGGGCGTTCGGACATGGCAAACGCACGCGCCGGAAAGCTGTCACCGAACACCGGCATCGAACGGGCCTGTTCCAGGTCTTTCTGGAAGCCGTTGGTGGAGATGTTCGCGAGGTTGTTGGCATGAGCCTTTTGCGCCAGTGCATTCTGGCTGGCGCCGGTCATTGCCACATAAAGGTACTTGTCCACACTCTTTCCTCTGCCTGCCGGACGTTTGCCGCCCACTGCTGTGTTGCGCAGGTTGTAGCAATTTGCAGACCAACTTGCGCGCAGCGGCTCCAACCCCCTTTAAACAAGGGGCTGGAGGCTAATCAGAAGGGAATCGAACGATGTATCGAAGACGAAAAACCGGCGCGGTTATGCCGCTTGGCGGCAATGCCGTGAAAAGCCGGCTACCAACCTTTCACGCCGCTCATGTCGGGCAATTTGTGGGCAATGCCTTTATGGCAATCGATACAGGTCGCCTGGCCACTGGCCAAGGAGGTGGAGTGCATGTTGGCGGCGCGTTTACCCTGGCGTGTGAAGTCCATGAACTCGAAGTTATGGCAGTTGCGACACTCCCGGGAATCGTTGGCCTTGAGCCGTGCCCACTCGTGTTCGGCCAGCTCCCGGCGCATGCCCAGAAACTTGTCCCGGGTACTGATCGTGCCGAACAGCTTGCCCCAGACCTCCTTGGAAGCCTGCATCTTGCGGGCGATCTTGTGCGTCCACTCGTGGGGGACGTGACAGTCCGGGCACGTGGCGCGCACGCCCGAACGGTTGGTGTAGTGAATGGTTTCCTGCAACTCGACAAAAACGTTGTCGCGCATTTCATGGCAGGACGTGCAGAACTTCTCGGTGTTGGTCGCTTCCAGCGCGGTGTTGAACCCACCCCAGAAAATCACCCCGGCGATAAACCCGCCGAGGGTCAGGAAACCCAGGCTGTAATGCACACTGGGCCGACGCAGCACACCCCAATAATCCTTGAGCAAGGCAAGCAAAGATTTCATGGCCTTTCCTCAAGGTTTCGGCTGGTGGTTGATTTCGTCTTGCAAGACCTGGTCGATGTTCTTGAAGCTGTTGCTCACCAGTGGCTTCACATCCTTTTGCGGCACGTGACACTGGTTGCAGAAGTATCGGCGCGGCGACACCGCCGCCAATGCCTGGCCGTCGCGGTCCATGTAGTGAGTGATGCTGATCATCGGCGCCTGGGTACGCGCACTGTTGGCGCGACTGTGGCAGGTCAGGCACTTGTTGCTGTTCATGTCGATGGCATACCCGCGAATGCTGTGGGGTATGGTGGGCGGTTGATCGGGGTAATTGCGCTCACGCTTGAGGTCCTTGTTCTCGTCTTCGGCAATGGGCGGTGCCGGCAGCTCCTGGGTCAGGGTCCCGCCGACTCGCCGCCCATCCGGTGCCGGCGCATCCAGTGGGTAACCGGGTTCTGCCGCAAATGTCGCGGGCAGCCACATCAGCAGCATGACAAGCAAGGACAGCGAACGAAAATTCATGAAAGCTCTCCTTATGCCGTCTTGATCAACTCAATCCTGATCGCGCATTTCTTGTAATCGGTCTGTTTGGAGATCGGGTCCGTCGCATCAAGCGTGACTTTGTTGATCAGCTTGTTGGCATCGAAAAACGGCACGAACACCAGGCCCTGGGGCGGCTTGTTGCGCCCCCGGGTTTCAATCCGCGCACGCATCTCGCCGCGCCGACTGATCAGCTTTACTTCGCTGCCACGCCGGGCATTCAAGGCCTTGGCATCGGCCGGGTGCATGTAGACCAGTGCATCGGGGACCGCTTTATAGAGTTCTTCGACACGCTGGGTCATAGTCCCGGTGTGCCAATGTTCAAGCACCCGACCGGTGCTCAACCAGAACGGGAAGTCCGCGTCCGGGGCTTCCGCAGGAGGCTCGTAAGGCAGCGCGAAGATGATTGCCTTCTTATCGGGGTAGCCGTAGAACTGCACGCCACTGCCCTTCTCGACATACGGATCGTAACCTTCGCGGAAGCGCCAAAGCGTTTCCTTGCCTTCGACGACAGGCCAGCGCAAACCGCGCTCGGAGTGATAACGATCAAAGGGTGCCAAGTCATGACCATGTCCACGGCCGAACTGGGCATATTCTTCGAACAGGCCTTTTTGCAGGTAGAAACCGAAATCCCGGGCTTCGTCGTTCTGATAGCCCGCCGCCATTTGTTCAACAGGGAACTGATCGACCTGGCCATTCTTGAACAGCACCTCATACAGGGTCTTGCCCTTGTATTGCGGTGAGCCGTCCAACAGTTCCTGCGGCCAGACCTCGTCGGTTTTAAAGCGCTTGGAAAACTCGACCAATTGCCAAAGGTCCGACTTGGCGTCACCCGGCGCCGAGACCAGTTGATGCCAGAACTGCGTACGCCGCTCCGCGTTGCCGTAAGCGCCCTCTTTCTCGACCCACATCGCCGTCGGCAAAATCAGATCGGCCGCCTGTGCCGAGACGGTGGGATACACATCCGACACCACCACGAAGTTCTCGGGGTTACGCCACCCCGGCAGTACTTCCTGCATGATGTTGGGCCCGGCCTGCATGTTGTTGCTGGCCATCGTCCAATACACATTGAGCACGCCGTCCTTGAGCATGCGACTCTGCTGCACGGCATGGAACCCGACCTTTTCCTTGATGGTGCCCGCCGGGAGCTTCCAGATTTTTTCCGCAGTGGCGCGGTGCGCCGGATTGGTGACCACCAGGTCGGCCGGCAAACGATGGGAGAACGTGCCCACTTCACGTGCCGTCCCGCAGGCCGAAGGCTGGCCCGTCAGGGAGAAAGGACTGTTGCCCGGCTCGCTGATCTTCCCGGTCAGCAGGTGAATGTTGTAGATCAGGTTGTTGGCCCACACACCCCGGGTGTGCTGGTTGAATCCCATGGTCCAGAACGAAACCACCTTGCGCTTGGGGTCGGCGTACAGTTCGGCCAATGCCTTGAGGCGCTCGGCCGGCACACCGGTTTCTTTCGCGGTGCGCTCAAGGGTGTAGGGTTTTACAAAAGCGGCGAATTGCTCGAAGTCGATGTCGGTCCAGGTGTTCGCCTTGTCGGCATTTTTGGCTTTCATTTCCAGCGGATTATCGGCACGCAAACCGTAACCTATGTCATCCGTGCCTTTTGCGAACTTGGTGTGTTTGCTGACGAAGTCCTTGTTGACCGAACCGCTTTCGATGATGTGATTGGCGATGTAGTTGAGAATGAGCAGGTCCGTCTGCGGCTTGAACACCATCGGAATGTCGGCCAGTTCAAAACTGCGATGTTCGAAAGTAGAGAGCACGGCCACTTTCACATTCGGCTGGCTTAAACGGCGATCGGTGACCCGACTCCACAGAATCGGATGCATTTCCGCCATGTTCGAACCCCACAAGACGAATGCATCGGTGACTTCGATATCGTCATAACAGCCCATTGGCTCATCGATACCGAACGTGCGCATAAAGCCCATGACCGCCGAGGCCATGCAATGGCGTGCATTGGGATCGATGTTGTTCGAGCGAAACCCCGCCTTCATCAATTTGTTGGCCGCGTACCCTTCCCAGATCGTCCACTGTCCGGAACCGAACATGGCGATAGACTCCCCGCCCTTGTTCTTCAGCGCCTCCTTGTACTTCAACTCCATCACATCGAACGCCTGTTTCCAGGACACCGGGTGAAACTCGCCTTGTTTGTCATATTGCCCATTGGTCATGCGCAACAGCGGCTGAGTCAGCCGATCAACGCCGTACATGATCTTGGACAAAAAGTAGCCTTTGACACAGTTCAACCCGCGATTGACCTCGGCTTTTACGTCGCCGTGAGTTGCAACAACCCTGTTGTCCTTGGTCGCCACCATGACGCTGCAACCGGTGCCGCAAAAACGACAGGGCGCCTTGTTCCAGTCCAGGGCGACCATGTCTTGTTCGGTAATCAGGTTGCTGGCAGAGGTAAACACCGGGAGGCCCGCAGCCGCTGCCGCGATCCCGGCAGCCTGGACTTTGACAAACTCTCGCCGCGTCATAGGCATGTGCTTTCTCCCGTTACATCGAGAATCTCGTGATAAACCAGGGCGGCATTGAGCACGCCTGGCAAGCGATTGATCTGATCGATTCGCTGAAGAATCTGGCTTTCGTGATCGGTTTCCAGCACAACTACCAGTTTGCCGGCAGGGCTTTCCTGATGAAGTTCAACGCCCTTGAGCAAACGCAAGTTGGCTTTCACCGCCTCGAACAGGGCCGGACGGGCATGTACTACCAGACTGGCAATGTGCAGCGTCTTTCCCATGTCCCGTACTCCCTGCTGAATTAGAGATAGATGGCGATCAGTTGGGAGGGCCTGGCGGCCCGAGGAGCATTTGCAGGAACCAGACAAAAAAACCGTAACCACCGACTATCGCCACCGATAACAGTGGAAACAGAACAATGATCAGGAAATAGAAGAGGCGAGTTTCTTTGCGAACTCGCTGGGTAGAGTCATCCATTGATGGCATGGTCAGCACTCCTGCCAAACTTTGAGAGGAGCCTAGATGGCTTCCTCTATAAGTTCCATGATTCAGATCAATAGCAGAAGCTTTAGCGCTTTAAATGCGAACTTACAGCACTGGACAAATATTGACACTCGAGAAGAGTTATTATTTGAGTGAGTTTTTAACGCTCCAGTTTGCCTATTTCATATTCACGCAACTTGTTGGCAATCGTTGTGTGGGAAACACCCAGTCGCTTGCCGAGCAATCGGCTGCTGGCATGTTCCGAATAAAGCCGTTCCAGTACCGCCTTCTCGAAACGCCCGACGATCTCGTCCAACCCACCCTCCAGCGAGAAATCGCCAAGGGGCTGACGCACGCCATAATCCGGCAGACGAATATGCTCGGCCTTGACCGTGCCGCCGTCGCATAGGGAAACCGCCTGGAACAGCACGTTCTCCAGTTGCCGCACGTTACCCGGCCAATGGTAATGGCTGAGCCGCTCCATGGCCGCCGGCGCCAGCTTTGGCAACGAGCAGCCGATCTGCCGACTGGCCTGATCGAGGAAGTGCTCCACCAGCGGCGTCAAACCGTCGAGGCATTCGCGCAACGGCGGGATGTGCAGCGACAACACATTCAAGCGGTGGTAGAGGTCCTGGCGGAACTCACCGCGAGCGCACAATTCGGACAGGTCGACCTGGGTCGCGCAGATCACTCGCACGTCGAGGTAGACCTCTTCATCACTGCCCACACGACGGAAGCAACCGTCCTGCAAAAAACGCAGCAATTTCACCTGCAAACGCGGGCTCATTTCCCCGACGCCATCGAGAAACAGCGTGCCGCCCGCCGTCAGCTCCAGCAGCCCGAGCTTGCCTTCGGCCCGCGCCCCTTCAAAGGCGCCCGGGCCGTAACCGAACAGTTCCGTCTCGGCCATGGACTCCGGCAGACCGGCGCAATTGAGCGCCATCAACGGCGATTGCCCTCGAGGGCTGGCCAAGTGGCAAGCCCGCGCCAGCAACTCTTTGCCGGTGCCGGTTTCCCCTTCGATCAACAGCGGTGCATCCAATGGCGCCATGCGTCGCGCTTCGCGCACCACGGCGGCCATGACTTTCGAGCTTTGGAAGATGCTGTCGAAGCCGCGCAACTCCTGCTTGCGCACGTTGTAGATGCGCTCGCCCACCCGGTCGGCGCGGTGCAATGTCAGCACCGCACCGGCCATGGCCTCGCTGTCGTCATGCTCCGATTGCAGCGGCGCGATGTCGGCCAGGAACACATCCCCCTTGACCTTGACCCGCAGCCCATTGATCCGCGACTTGTTGGCGCGCACCAGTTCCGGCAAATCGAAATCCTCGGCGTACCGCGACAGGGGAATCCCCGGCACCTCGTCGACGCGCACCCCGAGCAACTGCGCCGCCGCACGGTTGGCCGCGACAATGGAACCGCCCATGTCGATCGACAGCACCGGAAACTCCAGCGCACCGAGCAGTGCATTGAGTTCCATGTGCCGACGCTCGCTGGGCATCAGCCCTACACGCTTGACGCCAAAGACCCCGGCAATCGCTTCGAATTTCGGACGCAAGGCCTGGAACTGAATGTTGATCAGGTTTGGGCAATGCAGGTAGATGGCATTGCCATGCTCCCCCCCCACCTCACCGCGGGCCACGTTGATCCCGTACTCCACCAACAGGTTGAGAATGTCGCGCAGGATGCCGATGCGGTTCTGGCAGTGGACTTTGATACGCATATAAAGACCCGAAAATGCAGTGATTGAGGTTGAGGTCCTGTGGGAGCGGGCTTGCTCGCGAAAGCGTCGGCATAGCCAACATTGATGTATCAGACAGACCGCTTTCGCGAGCAAGCCC
>NZ_JAHBDE010000018.1:0-76632 GCF_019956175.1 Pseudomonas sp. BF-R-30
CACCCGCCCGCCCCGGGCTCAATCGACGCTGGTTCCTGGCCGCCGCGGCCGGGCTGTTGGCTGGCGGCGTACTGGCGGACCGTTTGTTCCTCGGCTGGCAAGCGAGCCAACAGTCACATAGCTGGCGCGGCCTGGTGGCCGATTACATGGCGCTCTATGTGCCGGAAACCCTGGATCACCTGCCCGGCGATGAAGCAGCCCAACGGGCACAACTGCGCACGATCGATGCGCGTCTGGGCCTCAACCTCGCGCCGGCAAAACTGACCCTGCCCCGTGCCGAGTTCAAGCGCGCGCAAATCCTCGAGTATGACGGTGCACCCATCGCCCAGATCACCTACCTCGATCCGGCCCATGGCCCCATGGCGCTGTGTGTTACCCGCTCCAACAGCGGCAGTCGCCATTTCGCCCGGGAACAGCGGCGCGAGCTGAACATCGTGTATTGGGCCGACATGGAACACGCCTGGATGCTGATCGGGCATCAGCCGATGGCGGACCTGGAGGAGATGGCGAAACTGTTGCGTAGTCGCCTGAGCACCTGAGAATCCTTGGCTCAACGCAGGCGCTGCGGTAGCGCCTGCGAAGCGCGTCAGGCCGAAGCCGGCAACCACAAACGAAACCGAGCCCCGCCCAGCGGCGAGGCTTCCACCGTCAATGTGCCGCCCTGGGCTTCCAGTGCACGGCGGCTGATCGCCAGCCCCAGTCCGAAACCACCCGTGGCGCGGTCGCGGCTGCGGTCGAGGCGGTAGAAAGGTTCGAAGATCCGCTCGCGCTCGTCATCCGGAATGCCGATGCCATCATCGTCGACCCAGATTTCACAGCCACTGGCATAGACCTGCACACCGATCTGAATACGCTTTTCGCAATAGCGCATGGCGTTGCGCAGCAGGTTTTGCAGGGCTCGGGCGGTCAGGCGCGGGTCCAGGCTGAAGCGTTCGAGCTGGCCGTGGAGCAACACGTCGATGACGATTTGCGGAGACTCCATTTCTTCGTCGACGCTGCCGAGAATGCTGTCGATGAATTCATCCATCGACACTTCGACCTGCTCCGGCAGCCGCGCCGGGTTTTGCAGGCGGCTGTAGGACAGCAGCTCCAGCACCAATTCATCGAGTTCCCGAATGTGCGCCACCAGGCTTTGCAAGCGCTCGCGGCTGGCCGCCGGCAAGTCGTCGGACAGAGCCAGCGCCAGGCCGAAATCCAGGCGCGTCAGCGGCGTGCGCAACTCGTGGGACACCGCATTGAGCAGGTCTCGCTGCTGGTTGAGCAGGTTCTCGATGTCGCCGGCCATGGTGTCGAACACACTGGCCAGGCTACCGATGTTGGAACTCGGGGAAATTTGCGTGCGCTCGCCCAAGTGGCCCTTGCCAAAGCGTTCGGCGGCGCCCTTGAGGCGCTCCAGGTCACGCCAGTGCGGGCGCAGCCACAACAACAGGCACGCGAGCATGGTCGCGCCGATCAGGACGTTGATGCTCCAGTACAACAGATTGACGTCCAGCGGATCCGGTGGCACGACCATTTGCACCACGGTGCGCTCATTCAGCGGCGCGACCGCCAGCGTGCGCCAGCCCCAGTCGCCAACGCGCACGACGTTCTCGCCGCGGCGCAAGCGCTGCTGTTCATCGGGCGTCAGGCTGCTGTCGTCATTGCTGCTGAGCACGATGTGCAGAGGCGAGAAGTCCTTGTCCATTTCAGCGGCCAGCGCCGGCCACTGTTCGGCCGGGACCCCATGGAACTGTTTGACGATCAGCGTTTGCAGCCCTCGCGAGTAATCAAGGTTGTAGGTGACAAAGCGCTCCTGGAACACCTTGACCACCAGATCCGGCACCAGATAGATCGCCGCGCTGAACGAGACGATGGTCACCAGGTACAAACGAAAGAGGATTCTGAACATCGGCTCAGCATTCCCACTCGGAACGGCTGAACAGGTAACCCTTGCCCCACACGGTCTTGATCTTGCGCGCCTCGCCGGCGTGGTCGTCGAACTTGCGTCGCAGCTTGGAAATCGCCACGTCCACCGAACGGTCGGTGCCATTGAATTCGATGCCGCGCAAGCGTTGCAGGATCTGGTCGCGGCTCAACACCTCACCGGCATGCCGGGCCAGCACCACCAGCAGGTTGTACTCACCGCTGGACAACTCCACCAATTGCCCGCGCCAGGTGACGGTACGCTCGGACAAGTCGATGCACAGGTTGCCCATCAGAATGCGGTCGTTGGCAGTCTGCGGCTCGCTGAGGCTGCTGCGGCGCAACAAGGTCCGCACCCGGGCCAGCAGCACCCGCGGCTCGCAGGGTTTGGTGACGTAGTCGTCGGCCCCCATTTCCAGGCCCAGGACCTGGTCGTGGCTGTCGTCGCGGGCGGTGAGCATCAGGATCGGCAGGGTCGCCGAATCGGCGCGCAGCAGGCGACAGACTTGCAAGCCGTCGAGGCCGGGCAGCATCAAGTCGAGGATCACCAGGTCCGGCGGATTGAGCCGCGCACGTTCGCGCACGTGGTCACCGCGGCCGATCACGCTGACGGAATAACCGTTGCGTTCCAGGTAACTGGCAATCAGTTCGGCGAGGGCGGTGTCGTCTTCGACCAGGAGGATGTTGGGCATGGGGTGTTTCCAGAAAGTACTTTGGCGTCTGCACCGGCCTCTTCGCGAGCAAGCCCGCTCCCACAGGGATTTGAGGTGACCACAAATGATATGAAAACCACCGGCCACTGTGGGAGCGAGCTTGCTCGCGATGGCAATCTATCCGGCGCAATAGAAATCAAGGACTGCAGGATATACGCCCTCACGCACACCTGAGTAAAACCCTTACACAATTTCACACAGCACCAACAAAGCTTCACCGCTACCCTCGCCTTCGCCCAGTAGGATGCTGGGGGTCTTTATTGGGGTATTACATGTCGAAGAATCTGCTTGCCAGGCTCAGCCTGATTGCACTGGCGTTGACACTGGGCGCGTGTGACAAGTCCTCGAATGCCGAGGAACAGGCGCCGCTGGCCACGGTTCGCATCGAGACCATCGAAGCGCGGCCACTGACCATCAGCAGTGAACTGAGCGGGCGGATTGCCGCACCGCGCATGGCCGAAGTGCGTGCCCGGGTGGCTGGCGTTGTCTTGCAGCGCACCTTCCGTGAAGGCAGTGACGTGAAACAGGGCGAAGTGTTGTTCCGCATCGACCCGGCGCCGTTCAAGGCTGACCTGGACAGCGCCGAAGCCGCGCTGCGCAAGGCTGAAGCCAACGCGTTCCAGGCCAGATTGCAGGAACAGCGCTACGCCCGGTTGATCGACGACAAGGCCATCAGCGGCCAGGACTACGACAACGCCCGGGCCAACGCCCGGCAGACCGCTGCCGACGTCGCCGGCAACAAGGCGGCGGTGGAACGCGCCCGGTTGAACCTCGGTTACGCCACGGTCACCGCGCCGATTTCCGGGCGTATCGGTCGCGCACTGGTCACCGAAGGCGCACTGGTCGGGCAAAACGAAACCACGCCCCTGGCGCTGATTCAGCAACTGAACCCGATTCATGCCGACCTGACCCAGTCCACCCGAGAACTCAACGAACTGCGCCGCGCCTTCCGTTCCGGCCAGTTGCAACAGGTCGGCCAGGACCAGGCAAAAGCCACGTTGATTCAGGATGACGGCAGCCTCTATCCGCTGCCGGGCAAAATGCTGTTCAGCGACATCACCGTCGACCCGGGCACCGGCCAGATCATTCTGCGCAGCGAGTTCCCCAACCCCGACCTCGACTTGCTGCCCGGCAGTTTCGTGCGCGTACGCCTGGAACAAGCGGTCAACCAGCAGGGCATCAGCGTGCCGCAACGGGCCATCCAGCGCGACAGCGCCGGCATCGCCCAGGTGCTGCTGCTCGACGCCGAACAGCGGGTCGGGCAGCAACCGGTCGAACTGGGTGCCGTGCAGAACGATCGCTGGATCGTCACCGGCGGCCTGAAGGCAGGCGACCGCATCGTCATCGAAGGGCTGCAGCACGCCCGCCCCGGCGAGAAAGTGCAAATCGACGACACCCCTCTTCCACTTGCCCAGGCGACTGGTCAGTAAGCAGGACGCTTTTTTATGCCGCAGTTCTTTATCGACCGCCCGGTGTTCGCCTGGGTGGTTGCCCTGTTCATCCTGCTGGCCGGTGCGCTGGCCATTCCGCAATTGCCGGTGGCGCAATACCCCGATGTTGCACCGCCACAAATCGAAATCTACGCCGTGTACCCCGGCGCTTCGGCGCAAACCGTGGACGAGAGCGTGGTCAGCCTGATCGAGGAAGAGCTCAACGGCGCCGATCACCTGTTGTATTTCGAATCCCAGAGCAGCCTGGGCAGCGCCACCATCAAGGCCACCTTCCAGCCGGGCACCAACCCGGAACTGGCTCAGGTGGATGTGCAGAACCGCCTGAAAGCCGTGGAATCTCGCCTGCCACAAGCGGTCATCCAGCAAGGTTTGCAGGTGGAGAAAGTCTCCTCCGGTTTCCTGCTGCTGATCACCCTGACCTCCAGCGATGGCAAGCTCGACGACGTGGCGCTCAGCGACTACCTGGCGCGCAACGTGATGAACGAGGTCAAGCGTCTGGACGGTGTCGGCAAGGCGCAGCTGTACGGCGCCGAACGGGCGATGCGGATCTGGATCGACCCGCAGAAGCTGCTCGCCTTCAACCTGACGCCGGCGGACGTCAACACCGCCATCGTTGCGCAAAACGCCCAGGTATCGGCCGGCAGCATCGGTGACCTGCCAACCCGCACCACCCAGGAAATCACCGCGACCATTCTGGTCAAGGGCCAGTTGTCGACCCCCGAAGAGTTTGCCGACATTGTCCTCAAGGCCAACCCGGACGGCTCGACCGTGCGCATCAGCGATGTGGCGCGGGTCGAGATCGGTAGCCAGGAATACCAGTTTTCCACGCGCCTGAACGGCAAACCGTCCACCGCCGTCGCAGTGCAACTGTCGCCCGGCGCCAACGCCCTGAACACCGCAACCCTGGTGCGGGCGAAGATGGACGAACTCAAGCGCTATTTCCCGGCGAACGTCGAGTACTCGATACCGTACGACACCTCCCCCTTCGTCAAGGTCTCGATCACCAAAGTGGTCTACACCCTCTTCGAGGCGATGCTGCTGGTGTTCGCCGTAATGTTCCTGTTCCTGCAGAACATCCGCTACACGCTGATTCCGACGCTGGTGGTGCCGGTGGCGCTGATGGGCACCTTTGCGACAATGCTGGCGCTGGGGTTTTCGATCAACGTGCTGACCATGTTCGGCATGGTGCTGGCCATCGGCATTCTGGTGGACGACGCCATCGTGGTGGTGGAAAACGTCGAGCGAATCATGGCCACCGAGGGTTTGTCGCCCAAGGAAGCCACGCGCAAGGCCATGCAGCAGATCACCGGGGCCATCGTCGGCATCACTCTGGTGCTGGTCGCGGTGTTCATTCCGATGGCGTTCATGCAAGGCTCGGTCGGGGTGATTTACCAGCAGTTCTCGCTGTCGATGGCCACCTCGATCCTGTTCTCGGCCTTCCTCGCCCTGACCTTGACCCCGGCCCTGTGCGCGACACTGCTCAAGCCGATTGCCAAAGGCGAGCACCACGAAAAGACCGGGTTCTTCGGCTGGTTCAACCGTCGCTTCGAACAACTGACCGAGCGCTATCAGGGCTGGGTCGCCTATGCGTTGAAACGGACCGGGCGCTACCTGCTGATCTACGGCGTGCTGCTGATCGGCCTGGGCTTGGCCTTCAGTCGCTTGCCCTCCTCGTTCCTGCCGGTGGAAGACCAGGGTTACACCATCACCGACATCCAGTTGCCACCGGGTGCGAGCAAGAATCGCACGGTGCAGGTGGCCGAGCAGGTTGAAGCGTACAACGCCGGGGAACCGGGCATTCGGGACAGCGTGGTGATTCTCGGATTCAGCTTCTCTGGCAGCGGGCAGAATGCGGCGCTGGCGTTCAGCACGCTCAAAGACTGGTCCGAGCGAGGCAGCGACGACTCGGCGGCTTCGATTGCCGACCGGGCCAACGTCGCCCTCAGCCAGATCAAGGACGCGGTGACGTTTGCCGTACTGCCGCCGCCCGTGGATGGCCTGGGTACGTCCAGCGGATTCGAGTTCCGCCTGCAGGATCGCGGTGGTCTCGGCCATGAGAAGTTGATGCAAGCGCGCACCGAGTTACTCGCGGCAGCCGAAAAAAGCCCGATCCTGATGAACGTGCGCGAAAGTGCCCTGGCCGAGGCACCGCAGGTGCAACTGGTCGTCGACCGCAAGCAGGCCAATGCGCTGGGCGTGTCCTTTGCCGATGTTGGCGGCGTGCTGTCCACGGCCGTGGGTTCGGCCTACATCAATGACTTCCCCAATCAGGGGCGGATGCAGCGCGTCGTGGTGCAGGCCGAAGGCGACCAGCGCAGTCAGGTGGAAGACCTGCTGAAGATTCACGTGCGTAACACCCACGAAAAAATGGTGCCCTTGTCAGCCTTCGTACAGGCCAGATGGACTCAGGGCCCGGCGCAGTTGACCCGCTACAACGGCTATCCGGCGATCAGCATTTCCGGTGAACCGACCCCGGGCCACAGCACCGGCGAGGCCATGGCCGAGATCGAGCGGCTGGTGGCGCAAGGCCCGGCGGGCCTGGGCCAGGAATGGACCGGGTTGTCGTTGCAGGAACGGTTGTCCGGCAGCCAGGCGCCGATCCTGCTGGGGCTGTCGCTGTTGATCGTGTTCCTGTGCCTGGCGGCGTTGTACGAAAGCTGGTCGATCCCCACCTCGGTGCTGCTGGTGGTGCCGCTGGGCGTACTCGGCGCGGTGCTGGCCGTGACCTTGCGCGGGATGCCCAACGACGTGTTCTTCAAGGTCGGGCTGATCACCATCATCGGCCTGTCGGCGAAGAACGCGATCCTGATCATCGAGTTCGCCAAGAGCCTGTACGACGACGGCCACGACCTGATCGACGCGACCCTGCAAGCGGCACGCCTGCGGTTGCGGCCGATTGTCATGACCTCGTTGGCGTTCATCCTTGGCGTGGTGCCGTTGGCAATCGCCACCGGCGCCAGTTCGGCGAGCCAGCAGGCCATCGGCACCGGGGTGATCGGCGGGATGATCACGGCGACGCTGGCCGTGGTGTTCGTGCCGGTGTTTTTTGTGGTGGTGATGAAGCTGGTGCGCAGGCGACATAAAGAAATTTAACAAACAACACCTACCCAATGTGGGAGCGGGCTTGCTCGCGAAGGCGGATGCTCAGTCGACATGGATGTTGAATGTGATGACCCCTTCGCGAGCAAGCCCGCTCCCACATTCGATTTCATTGGCCTAAGGATTGTGGTCACGATCGACCACGCTGGGCTATGGTGATTGCAAAGTACCAACCATCGAGTCTTCATGCCCTACCTCACCCACACCCACCCTCGCCTGTCCGCCGCCACGACGCTAGGTATCGCAGCGGGTATCCTGGTTCCGGCCGATTCGGTCATCGGCAAAATACTCATCGGCTGGAATGCCGGGGTCTGGACTTACCTGATCCTGATGTCCTGGCTCGTCGTGCGTTCGAAAGCGACTGATGTGAAACGCATTGCCGAAATCGAGGACGAGAACGCCGGGCTGGTGCTGTTCGTGGTGTGCGTTGCGGCAATTGCCAGTCTGGCAGCCATCACCCTCGAACTGTCCGGCGGCAAAGACCTGGAAACCACGCGCAAGCTCCTCCACTACGGCTTCACCGCGTTGACGGTGATAGGCTCCTGGCTGCTGATCGGGGTGATTTTCAGCGTGCATTACGCGAGGCTGTTTTACACCTGGGAAGGTAAGGAGCCGGCGTTGCGTTTTGCTGAAGGCCTGACAACGCCCAATTATTGGGACTTCCTGTATTTCTCGTTCACCGTCGGCGTGGCGGTGCAGACCTCGGATGTCGGCGTGGCCACTCGTGACTTGCGCAAGATCGTGCTGGCGCAGTCGTTGATAGGTTTCCTGTTCAACACGGCCATTCTCGGGTTCTCGATCAACATCGCCGCCGGGCTGTTCAACTGAAAGCTGCACAAACGTTCTAGTCACCACCCTCGGCGCGGCGTTAAATGGGTCGGTAAATCTGCCGTGCAGGTGCAGCATGACTTCTCACAACTGGCTCGATCTGGCCCAGGACGCCGATACCGGCATCGAGACCCTGCGTGCGCATTTCGAGGGCCATGCCTACGATCCGCACTGGCATGACAGCTATCTGGTGGGTGTCACCGAGCAAGGGGTGCAGCAATTCAATTGTCGACGAGCGAGACACCAAAGCACGCCGGGAAAGGTGTTTTTGCTGGAACCGGGCGACATCCACGACGGTGAGGCGCCGACCGCTGATGGTTTTACCTATCGCATGCTGTACCTCGACCCACAGTGGTTGCAGCGTGAGTTAGGCGCGGTGTTTGACAACGCGCCGGACAACAGCGAGTTGAGTTTCGCCAACACCCTGGCCAGCGATTCGCGCCTGACCCACGCCACCAGCCTTGCGTTTGAAACGCTGCACAGTGGTGAAATGAAGATCGTTCGCCAGACCGCGCTCGATGGCTTGCTCGAACGCCTCACCAGCCATCTGCACTGGCGCACTCGCTATGGCGAAGATCCGCGCCTGCCCCTGGTTGCGCAAAAGGCCCGGGACTATCTGCACGCCAACGCACAATACGACATCGGCCTCGACCAACTGGCCGCCGTCACCGATGTCGACCGCTTTCGCCTGACCCGTGCGTTCAAGGCCGCCTACGGCATCGCACCTCACGCGTATCTAGTGCAGTTGCGCCTGGTCACCGCGCGTCGATTGCTGGCCCGTGGTGAGCAACCTGCAACCGTGGCCATGACATTGGGCTTTGCCGATCAGAGTCACCTGGGTCGCTGGTTCGTGCGCGCCTACGGTCTGACACCAGCGCTGTACCGCAAGCGTTGCTCAAATCTTCCAGACAGATAAGCGCCCGGCTTGTGAAGATCGACTTCAATGATCTTCACCGGAGTTTGCCTGCGATGCTGTCCTCTTTTCCGATGTTGCTGCCCTTTCTGCTGTTCGCCTTTGTGGCCTCGATCACCCCCGGCCCGACCAACATTCTGGTGCTGAGCAACAGTGCCCGATTCGGCTTGATGGCTGCCGTTCCGATCATTTTTGGTGCCTGTGCCAGTGCTGCGACATTGGTGTTGTTGGTGGGCACTGGTGCCGGGACTTCGCTGACCGAATGGCCTGCGCTGCAAACGCTCATGCAGTGGGCCGGCGTGGCATGGCTGAGTTATCTGGCCTGGCAAATCTTCCGCGCCCCGGTTGCCGCCATTGCCGCCGACAATGCCGAGAAGCGCCTCGGCTTGCTGGGCGCGGCGAGCCTGCAATGGATCAACCCGAAAACCTGGATGATGGCGCTAGCGGTGGTCAGCGTGTTTGCCGGGGTGGGTGAAGACCGGTTTGTGCATGTGATGTATTTGTCGTTGGCGTTTTTCCTGATCTCGCTGCCGTGTCTTGGAGCTTGGGCAGTGCTCGGCGCCGGCTCCAGTCGCTGGCTGCGTTCACCTCGTGCGATGCAGCGCTTCAACCGCTGCATGGGCCTGTTGTTGCTGGGTTCGGCGTGGTTGAGCGTGCTCGCCTGAGCTCCATTGGTCGTTTTTTGTCGGCCTGTGATTCATCGAACACTTGACGACGGATTCATTTCTGGTGTCTTCTGAAACCGGTTTCAGCGCCATGCGCTCTGCCTTATAAATCCAATAAGAAGGTTTCAGACCGTGAACGATTTCTCCGCCGCCCAGCGCAGCCGCGTGACCATGCTCGACGTGGCCGAACACGCCAAGGTCTCCAAGGCCAGCGTTTCGCGGTTCATCGGCGAAGACCGCGCCCTGCTCTCCGATGCCATTGCCCAGCGCATCGAACAGTCCATTGCCGAACTGGGTTATCGCCCGAACCAGATGGCCCGTGGCCTGAAACGCGGGCGCACCCGCCTGATCGGCATGCTGGTGGCCGATATCCGCAACCCATATTCGATTGCCGTGATGCACGGGGTGGAAACCGCCTGCCGTCAACACGGCTACAGCCTGGTGGTGTGCAACACCGATCGCGACGACGAGCAGGAACGCCAGCACCTGGCCCTGCTGCGCTCGTACAACATCGAAGGCCTGATCGTGAACACCCTCGGCCATCACCGTGACGAGTTGCATGAACTGCACCGGGAAATGCCTCTGGTGCTGGTGGACCGCAAAGTCGAACACCTTGAGAGCGACATGGTCGGCCTGGATAACCCGGCGGCTGTCGAGATGGCCCTTGCCCACCTTGAAGAACGCGGCTATCGCGACGTGCTGTTGGTGACAGAGCCGTTTGACGGCACCAGTTCGCGGATCGAGCGGGTCAGCAGTTTCAAGGCACAGATCGCAAAGCGCCCGGCCCTGCGCGGCACGATGATTGAGACCGGCAACGAACTGACTGCGCACCTGAAAAACTTCCTCGACACGCCAGGCCCCGGTCCGAAAGCGCTGTTTTGCGCGAACGGGATCGCGGCGCTGGCCAGCACTCATGCCTTGCGTGAGCTCAAGTGCAATCTGTTTGAAGACGTGGGGCTGATAGCCCTGGATGACCTGGATTGGTATCCGTTGGTGGGAAGTGGCATTACTGCCCTCGCCCAGCCGACCACCGAGATTGGCGCGAGTGCGTTTGAGTGTCTGCTCAAGCGGTTGCGGGGGGATGACGGGGCGTTGCGGACTCTGGATTTTTCGCCGCAGCTGGTTGTGCGGGGGTCGACCCTTGGCGTTTTCAGATGACTGGGCTGGCCCCATCGCGAGCAAGCTCGCTCCTACAGGAATTTCTGGGGTACACAACATTTATGTACGACACAACACACTGTGGGAGCGGGCTTGCCCGCGATGAGGCCCGAAAGAACAACACATCACTCACTGATATTTTTTTGAACAAAAATGAAACCGGTTTCAGAGGTAGAAAAACAATGAATAAACCAGCCGTTTCCATCAGCCTGTCCAGCTACGGCGCCGATCTGGTGCGCCAGCGCGGCCAGGGCAGTTTCATCGCAGTACTGGCCGCCGCCGGGGCCACGCGCATCGAATGGCGCGAAGAGCTGCTGACCTTTGAGAACCCCGAGCACCTAGCCGACGCGACTCAGGCCGAGGGCCTGGAAAGCGTCTACTCATCACCGATGGAACTGTGGCTGGCCGGTCAATCCAGACCCAATCCCGAATTGCTGACAGCACTGCAACGCGCCCAAATGTTCGGCGCCAAATGGCTGAAAGTATCGCTGGGTTACTTCACCGACAACAGCGACCTGCAACGCCTCGCCCCCATGCTCGGCGAAAGTGCGGTGCAATTGCTGGTGGAGAACGACCAGACCCTGCACGGTGGCCGCATCGAACCGTTCCAGCGTTTCTTCAATGAAGTCGAGCAACACAACCTGCCGATCAAAATGACCTTCGATATCGGTAACTGGCAGTGGCAGGATCAGTCCGCCGCCAGCGCCGCGCGGTTGCTCGGACGGCACGTCGGTTATGTGCACTGTAAAGCGGTGACGCGCCGTACCGACGGCAAACTGGTTGCCATCCCACCCGCCGCCAGCGACTTGCAACAGTGGGAACACCTGCTGCGGCACATGGACCAAGGCGTTATGCGAGCCGCGGAATACCCGCTGCAAGGCGAAGACCTGGTGCAGCTGACAACCGAGCATGTCGCCGCCCTCGCCCACCTCGGCCAATCGTCGCTGGAGAACGCTCATGTCTGAGATCGATATCCTCTCGTTCGGCGAAACCATGGCGATGTTCGTTGCCGAGCAGACCGGCGACCTGGCCAGCGTCAACGCGTTCCACAAACGCATTGCCGGCGCCGACAGCAACGTCGCCATCGGCCTGTCGCGCCTGGGTTTCAACGTGGCATGGCTGAGCCGAGTCGGCGCCGATTCCCTGGGCCGATTCGTGATCGACACGCTGGAAAAGGAAGGCCTGGATTGCCGCCACGTCGACATCGACCCCGCGCACCCCACCGGTTTCCAACTCAAATCGCGCACCGACGATGGCAGCGATCCTGTCGTCGAGTACTTTCGCCGTGGCTCGGCGGCCAGTCACTTGTCGTCGCATTCGATCGTGCCCGACTTGCTCAAGGCCCGCCATCTGCACGCCACCGGCATTCCTGCGGCGTTGTCGGAAACGGCACGGCAGATGTCCTTCGAATTGATGACCCGCATGCGCGATGCCGGGCGCAGCGTGTCGTTCGACCCCAACCTGCGCCCGAGCCTGTGGGCCAGCGAGCGACTGATGATCACCGAGACCAACCGCCTCGCCGCCCTCGCTCATTGGGTATTGCCAGGGCTGAGCGAAGGTCGCCTGCTCACCGGCTTCGAAGACCCGGCCGACATCGCCGCGTTCTACCTCGACCAGGGCGCCGAAGCCGTGGCAATCAAGCTCGGCCCCCACGGTGCTTATTACCGCACGCATCTTGATCAAGGTTTCGTCGCCGGTGTACCGGTGCAAACGGTGGTCGACACCGTGGGTGCCGGCGATGGATTTGCCGTCGGCATGATCAGCGCACTTCTGGAAAACCACAGCTTTGCCGACGCCGTGCGGCGGGCCAACTGGATTGGCAGCCGTGCGGTGCAGAGTCGGGGGGATATGGAGGGGTTGCCCGGCAGATCCGAAATGTCCATTGAATTCGAGGGCGTCTTCGCGAGCAAGCCCGCTCCCACACTGGATCCAGGTCCGACACAAATCCCCTGTGGGAGCGGGCTTGCTCGCGAATAGGCCGGCACAGTCACTGAAGATCTAAACCGTTACCTGCTGCGACAAAAACAACAAGCTCAGGAGCATCACCCATGAAAACCGCAACGCTCGCCACCCGCCGCTGGTGGTACATCATGCCCATCGTGTTCATCACCTACAGCCTGGCGTACCTCGATCGCGCCAACTACGGTTTTGCCGCCGCCTCCGGGATGGCCGCCGACCTGATGATCACACCGGGCCTGTCGTCGATGCTCGGCGCGCTGTTCTTCCTCGGTTACTTTTTCTTCCAGGTGCCGGGGGCGATCTACGCGCAGAAACACAGCGTGAAGAAACTGATTTTCGTCAGCCTGATCCTCTGGGGCAGCCTGGCGACGTTGACCGGGATCGTCTCCAACGCCTACTGGCTGATCGTCATCCGCTTCATGCTCGGCGTGGTCGAAGCCGCGGTGATGCCGGCGATGCTGATCTACCTGTGCCACTGGTTCACCCGTGCCGAACGCTCAAGGGCCAACACCTTCCTGATCCTCGGCAACCCGGTGACCATGCTGTGGATGTCGGTGGTCTCGGGGTATCTGGTGCAGCATTACAGCTGGCGCTGGATGTTCATTGTCGAAGGTTTGCCGGCAGTGCTCTGGGCCTTCATCTGGTGGCGTCTGGCGGATGATCGTCCGTCCCAGGCCAAGTGGCTCAACGATCAGGAAAAACAGGATCTGGAAAGCGCACTGGCGGCCGAACAGGTCGGCATCAAAGCAGTGAAAAACTACGCCGAAGCGTTTCGCTCACCCAAAGTGATCATCCTCGCGCTGCAGTTTTTCTGCTGGAGCATCGGTGTCTACGGTTTCGTGTTGTGGCTGCCGTCGATCCTCAAGGCCGGCGCGCAGATGGACATGGTCGAGGCCGGCTGGCTGTCGGCGCTGCCTTATCTGGCGGCGGTGATCGGCATGCTGCTGGTGTCCTGGGGTTCGGACAAACTGCAAAAGCGCAAACGCTTCGTCTGGCCGCCGCTGCTGATTGCCTCGATTGCTTTCTACGGCTCCTACGCGCTGGGCGCCGAACACTTCTGGTGGTCGTACACCCTGCTGGTGATTGCCGGTGCGTGCATGTATGCGCCGTACGGTCCGTTCTTCGCGATCATCCCGGAAATCCTACCGGCCAACGTCGCGGGCGGTGCCATGGCGCTGATCAACAGCATGGGCGCGCTCGGTTCGTTTGGCGGCTCTTATCTGGTCGGTTACCTGAACAGCTCCACCGGTTCGCCCGGCGCATCCTATCTGTTGATGAGCGGTGCGCTGATGCTTTCGGTGGTGCTCACGGTGTTCCTCAAGCCCGGCGCCAGCGACCGGGAGCGGCCCACGGTAGCGCGCCCCCTCACGGCTCATTCCTGAATTGAAGTTGAGATCACGAAGATGAAAAAGCAGGTCGTCCTGTACAAGAAACTCTCGCCGCTGCTCATGGCTCGCCTGCATGAGCACACCGATGTGACGCTGATCGACAACCTCGATGCCGAAGGTCTCGGCAAACTGCGCGACGCCCTGCCCCATGCCCACGGTCTGCTCGGTGCCAGCCTGAAACTCGATGCCGAACTGCTGGATCTGGCGCCCAACCTTGAAGCCATCGCCAGCGTTTCGGTGGGCGTCGACAACTACGACATCGATTACCTTACCGAGCGGCGCATCCTGCTCAGCAACACGCCGGACGTGCTCACCGAAACCACCGCCGACACCGGTTTCGCACTGATCCTGGCCACTGCGCGGCGCGTGGTGGAGTTGGCGAACATGGTTCGCGAAGGCCAGTGGACCCGCAACATCGGCCCCGCACATTTCGGCAGTGACGTACACGGCAAGACCCTGGGCATCATCGGCATGGGACGCATTGGTGAAGCGTTGGCCCAGCGCGGGCATTTCGGCTTCGGCATGCCGGTGATCTATCACAGCCACTCGCCGAAACCGGCGGTCGAAAAACGGTTCAACGCGCAATACCGCAGCCTGCCCGAACTGTTGCAGCAAGCGGATTTCATTTGCCTGACCTTGCCGCTGACGGCCGAAACCGAAGGGTTGATCGGTGTCGAGGAATTTGCGCTGATGCGCCCGGAAACCATCTTCATCAATATTTCCCGAGGAAAAGTCGTGCATGAAGCGGCGTTGGTCCAGGCGTTGCGCAGTGGACAGATTCGCGCGGCGGGGCTGGATGTGTTTGAGCGCGAACCGTTGAACCTTGATTCGCCGTTATTGCATTTGAACAACGTGGTGGCGACGCCGCACATGGGCTCGGCGACTCATGAAACACGGGAAGCCATGGCCCGCTGTGCGGTGGACAACCTGCTGGCGGCGCTGGCGGGTGAGCGGCCGGAGAATCTGGTGAACATACAGGTGTGGAAAGCCTGAGAGATTTGTTGCCTGTAAGTAACCATCGCGAGCAGGTTCGCTCCCACAGGAGATCTGTGAGCGCCACAGATCAAATGTGGGAACGAGACTGCACGCGATGAGGCCAGAAAAGGCAATGCAAATCCGCCAGGCCCACCGGGCCATCAGCTATTCCGCGAGTTCCCGCTAATCCACCACCAAGCCGAACGAAATTCGCCATCGCGCTCGCCCCGAACGCCTCACCGGCCAGTACCGACAAGCAACAACCTACCAGCAGCCGCTCCGCGAAGTGCTGGGCAGACAACCCGATCTGAAGCACATCGGCCATCACGAACATACCACCAACCGGCTGAATCGCCCGGATACCCGGATAATGGTTCAAGCTCGCACACACCAGATCACGGCGCTGGCGATACTCTTCGCGCATCAACGCCACTTCCGGCAGATTTTCATCCAGGTCCATCTACGCAGCGTTCTGAATGAAATCCGGAATGCCGAACAGCATGAAAACGACAAATTCACCAGACGCTCGGATATAAGTTTCGGTCCGATCACCCATCCCACTCGCCAACCGCTCATGGTGTGGGATTTCGAAAGGTCATTGATCGTCGCCATACGCTCGGCCATTCCCGGCAAACTCGCCGGGCTGCTGGACCTCATATAGCAAGTCGCTGTAGACCTCGTCGCTGATTAGCCACAGGTCATAACAAATTCACAGCGACGCCAGTCCAGTCCCAGCCAGACCTTCAGCGGAAAATTGCCGCCGAAAGCATTGTTCGGACTTTTGAGCAAAATGGCACTGGTCTGGGGGGGGGGTAATCAGTGCCACCACGTCCACCGAGGCGACCTGAAAGCTGTTCTCCAGACGTTCCGCCACCGGCACCACTTTCGCTCCGCAAGTGCCGATCACTTCATCACCCAGATCGAGCAAGGCTTGCACCAGCATTTACAGCGCGCACTGCACCCTCGGGAAGGCAAGGCAACCCGACTGTCGTCCACGGAAAACACCAAACTACGAAACGCCCACTGAATGATTTACCCACCTGTTACATCGACCAGGCAGACTCTCAAAGTGCAAATACACCCTGGCATCTACGCTGCGGCAATCAACCTGAGGCCATTTACCTAAGGAAGGTAGGCTCGTTCAATGGGCGTTTTTTTTCAGTCGATGTTGAGATTCTTCAGTCGAGCCAATCCCTGTTTTATATGGCCCGCGCTATCACCAATTGCCTCCAATGCTCCTCGAACATTCCCTCCGATCTCAGCTGAGCCCCGCTGCTCCACCCAGACTGTCAGCTCCATCAAAGCCGCCTCTAAGGCCAACTGGTTGTGGTAAATCCTTTCAAGAACTTCCAATAATGAATAGTCTTTCGCCATAATTTCGACTCCTTCGAAAAATTCAAACATAGCAGCGGCGCTTGCTTGAGTAGCCAACAGAATGGGGACGCCCCAGTGGCCGTGTTTTACAAGAGCGGCTATTCAGTACCTTTTCTTTTCATTGCGCGTGGTTTGCTAGTAAACCGAACGGTCTGATGCTTTCGGGAGGTATAGGCCTCCATAGCTCGCAGGTGTTGTGCTTCGCCAAGTGCCAGACACAGGAAAAAAAATAGCCGCCGAAGTCCGGCCGTTCAATGAAAACTCAATCTCGCATCGCCGGCTGGTTACTGTCACTCAGATATTGGCCAGCCGGTGGATTAGTTCTTTGCACGCCACACTACCGGCGTATGGTCACCATTTATAGCGCGCTCCCATATTGGCTCCCCACGATTGTTCGATCTTGTCGCCACTGCTGTAATCAAGGTCCAAATGCATGGAAACCTTGTCAGTCACCGCCATGGCCACGCCCGCGCCCAACTCGCCACGAGAGCCCGACAGGTCGGTACTGAAACGGTTGTCATTGACCTCGACATCGCTATTCTTGGCAAACTCGTGTACGTACGCGGCACGCAGGTACGGCTGGACCGTTTTACCTTGCGCCCAGGTAAAGTTGCGACCCACCGTGGTACCGACTTTACCCAGCAAGGAATGAACACGATCACCTTTGGCGGCCAGGCCGTTGTCCAGGTCGTAATCGGCGCCATCGATCATCACACCGGACAGTTGAGCGTAGGGCTCGACAAAGTAGTCATCCGCCAGCTTGATGTTTCGCCCAAACTCCAGCGACGCACCGATGCCGTCAGTGTCGTAATTGCCCTTGGTTTTCTTGCCGTCGCTGAGTCGAACGTCGGATTCGTTCTGGAACCGGTTGTATTTGACGACACCGTCGAAGTAATAGCCGCTCTGCGCGTCCAGCCAGGTGGTATAGGCGCCCAGGTAGTAGCTGTCGACTTCACCGCTCGTGCCACGGCTCATGTCCAGGTCGGACTGGCTGTAACCGCCCAGCACACCGACCAGCCATTGCCCGTCGCCCATGGGCAGCGGCGCATCGGCACCGAACGAAATGCCTTGCTGGGTTTGCTTGTAGGCCACGCTGGCGCTGTCACTCACGTTGTATTTATTGCCATAGGCACGGATCCAGCCACCGGCCTTGCCCTGATCCATGCGCACCTCGCCCATGCGGGTGCGCAACGTGCTGAGTTCACCGTACCAGACCGTCGGGGCCGCGTTGAACAACGCCATGACCGATTGTGTACCAGGGCTGATAGCCCGTGTGGCCGTGTCCAGGACCCAGTCGTTGTCGCCTTGTTTGATCAGGTCGTAGGAAAACGCCCCGAGGTCCACGGCACCACCGGCCAAGGCAAAGGTGGCGTCACCCGAGCCGATACTCACCACGGCCTTGGAGCCTGCCCCTACCGGTTCAGTGCCCTGGCTGTCGAGGGCGACAAGATGGTTGCCACTGGCATTGCCAGACACGGTCAGGGTATCCACCTGCCCAGTGGTGAAGTCGTTGTGCATATAGAACGTTCCCCCCGTACCCGACAGGGTTTCCACGGAGAGATTGAAATACTGCCCAGGGTTGCCGAACTGGACGCCACCGCCGTCGAGCGAAAGATTTTTGACACTGCCATCATCGACCATCACCCAACGCGCAGCGTTGTTGACCGCCAGGTTCTGAACGTTTTCCAGGCGCCCGGTCAGTGTTGCAGACTGGTCGAGCAACACGTCGGCACTGCTGCCGTCGGCCACGACGATATCGCCGACCAGATGGCTGTTGTTGACGTTGAAATTAGCTGCAGAACCGTTGGTGACTTCCAGCAGCGTGCCGTTTCCCCCTTTCAACGTAGAACCGTTTGTGACCGTGATATTGGCCCGCTCGGTGTTGGTTTGGGTTTGGCCGTTGACAATAATGGCCGAGCCACTCAGGCCCTCGACATGGGTCTTGTCAAGAATCAGGGCGTTGTTCGCTGGCAGGTCGCCCGCGGTGAACAGGCTGACACCATTGCGCCCGCCGACGATCGTGCTGTCAGTCGCCTGCACCTTGCCGCCGAAGCTTTGAATACCAATGCCGTCAGCGTTGCGGGCGGTGACTGTGGTGCCGGACTCCAGCGTCAGCTCCGATTGCGCACTGAGGCTTGCACCAAACTGGCCGCCGGTGATCTCGCTAGCGCTGACCCGTGCAGTGGAGCCACCGTTGACCGTGGCGATCAGACGCAATCCAGTGCTATCACTGATGACCCGACTATTGGTAATGGTCGCCTCACTGGTGGACAGCTCAATGCCGTTCCTTGTACCCAAGGCCGTCGCCGTCATGCCGTTGAGTGAAAGCTTCGACCCCTTCTCGGCACGAATCTGGTTAGTGGCGGCACCGTTGGCCGTCAGACTGGAACCGCCTCGCACCAACCAACTGTCCTGCGCCGTGGTTTCGTTGATGGTTCTGGAACCGCCATTTTCAATCGTTGAAAGTGCCAGCGCGCACGGGCTGATCAACAGCATCGGCGCAAAGGTGGCAAGCTTGAGCTTGCGTGCGAGCGGCGAAAATGAAAAGGAATGTCTGACGTACATAAGGTCGCTCCTGAGTCTGTCGGCTATCGGCAAAAACTCCACCTGCCGGTGCTTTTTCAGATCGTGTATCTGATGGGGCGGCAATCCTAAGAAACTTCCTACGTCAGATATGTAGGAGTAATCCGAAACAACACTGGAATACTCCCTGCCACCTACGTAGCCGATATTCACAAGTGTTGAGCCAGAGTCCACGCGGGCGGCAAACATCCGAATCGGCGCTTCTTCGCGCAGCAGGCCGAACTGACCTTGGGCGGATTAAACGCTCATGAAAAAAAAAGCGATACTGTCAAAGTTGACAGGTGGGTGCCGATTCCCTGCGCAGGAAGGATGGGGGGCGCAGGGTTCAAAACGGTGAAGAAGAGCTCAAGACCGCGACGAAAAAATCAGGCCCGCCGCCCTTCAAGCATATTCGTCACACACATCACGATACGTCGGCAGGCGTCCGCCAGCTTCGGCCGGTCCACCACCAGACCGATGCGAATGTGCCCCGCCGCACTCGGCCCGAAGGCTTCGCCGGCCAGCACCGACACGCCATAACCGTCCAGCAGCCGCTCGGCAAAATGCTGGGCGGACAACCCGGTCTGGCGCACGTCGACCATCACGAACATGCCGCCATCGGGGCGAATTGCCTGGATGCCAGGGCACAGATTCAAACTGGCGCACACCAGGTCGCGACGCTGGCGATATTCCTCGCGCATCTGCGCCACGTGCGGCAGGTTTTCATCCAGCGCCAATTGCGCGGCGTTCTGGATGAAATCCGGAATGCCGAACAGCATGCACAACGACAGATTCACCAAATGTTCACACAGGGAGTGCGGCCCGATCACCCAACCCACCCGCCAGCCACTCATGGCGTGGGATTTCGACAGGCTATTGATCGTCGCCGTGCGTTCGGCCATGCCCGGCAAACTCGCGGGGCTGATGTGCTCGCCCTCGAACAGCAACTCGCTGTACACCTCGTCGCTGATCAACCACAGGTCATGGCGAATGCACAATGCGGCCAGCGCTTTCCAGGCCGTCAGCGGCAGGCTGGCGCCGGAGGGGTTGTTCGGGCTGTTGAGCAACATCGCGCGGGTGTTCGGCGTGATCAGTGCCGCGACATCGGCCGGATCGACCCGAAAGCCGTTCTGCGAGCGCACCGGCACCGGCACCACTTTCGCCCCGCAGGCACCGAACACACCTTCGTAGGTCACGTACATCGGCTCGGCGACGAGCACTTCGTCCCCCGGGTCGAGCAGGCATTGCGCAACCGAATACACCGCGCACTGCGCCCCGGGGAATACGATCACGTGCTGCGCATCCACGGCCTGGCCGCTGCGCCGGCGATGATGGCGGGCGATGCTGTCGCGCAAGCCTTGGCTGCCGCGCACCGCCGGGTAGTGCGTGTCGCCGGCCAGCAAACTGCCAATCGCGGCCTGGACGATGGGTTGTGGGGTGTCGAAATCCGGGTCGCCGATCGATAGCAGCAAGACATCGACACCCTGCTCGCGCAGCGCCAGCGCTCGATCGTGAATCTGCCAGGCCGCCGCTCCGTCACCGGCGATTCGTTGGGTCAAGGCTGAGTAGCGCATGGCGTTCTCCTGTCGCGCGTATTCCTGGCCACAACCCTATCTCAAATCGCGCAACACGGCACCTCGCGAGCGCGTGTTTAATGGTGTTTAAGGTTACTTCATGAAAGCCACAGGACCTTGCGCCGTTGCCTACGCTTGCGCCAGAATCCGCCGGCTTGTGCGCCTGGGGGGCCATCGGTAACTTGATTCGTGTCACTGCTCATCAGTGATCGGGTTTAGTCGCCCGGTGGTTTTCTAGTGAAGTGCACAAGCTCTGTCAGTCAGGCATTCCCATGCTTGCACTTGATGGTAGCTGTGCGCAGGGCGCCTTCGGACGCGCCGGTTTGCTAGATCCCCGGTCGACTAACCTGCCTACAGCTGCCTCCCCTTTCGCTCAGTCGCAAGAGGGGTGGCACTCCACAATAGGATCTAGCTTATGTTCAAAGTCACACCCAACCCGCCGGACACCGATTCGGTTTCCCCGTACGAACCCGATTCAAAAAAGCTCAACGAAGCCGCCGAACGCGCCCTCGCCTTTCACTTCCCCTCGATCGCCGATATCAAAGCCACGCCGCGTACTCCCGGCACACTGTTCACCGTGAACCCAGAAGCCACGACCGAAACCCTGATGGTTTACCTGGTGGAAACGCTGGCCTCAGTCGACGTGATGGTTCACCAGTTGGTGGATCATCTGGACGGCGGATCGCGTAATGCGCTGCTGGGGATTTCCAACAGCGTGATGCTGGCGGAGATCGCGGCGAACCGGGTGCTGGATCAGATTGATCCGCCTGAATAGTCCGCCAACACTCAAAAAACCTGTGGGAGCGAGCTTGCTCGCGATAGCGGTATGTCAGTCAGCATTGATGTCGCTGACACACCGTCATCGCGAGCAAGCTCGCTCCCACAGGGATTGGGGTGTTCGAAAGGTCAGCGACTGGCCAGCCGCCAAACCCGCGCCACATCGGTCACCCGCTCACGCAACAAGCGCGGTGCTTCGGCACAAGCCTGCTCCAGGGTCATCGGCCCGCTTGCCAGGGCAAACGCGGCGTCGATACCGTGCTCGTACAGTGCCTGATAGCCCTCGCCCAACGTGCCAGCGATGACAATGACCGGCACGCCGTGTTCCCGGGCGACCCGCGCCACGCCAAACGGCGTCTTGCCGCGCAGGGTTTGCGCATCGAAACGCCCTTCACCGGTGATCACCAGATCGGCGCCTGCAACGGCGTCGGCCAGCCCCACCAGTTCGGCAACCACCTCGACCCCGGCCGTAAATTGCGCACCGAGGAACGCCTTGGCGGCAAACCCCAGGCCGCCCGCCGCGCCACTGCCCGGCTCGTCGCGCACGTCGTTGTTCAAGGCTCGCGCGCAGTGGTCGGCAAAGTGCCCCAGGGCGCGGTCCAGTTGCTCGACCTGCACGGGCGAGGCGCCTTTTTGCGGGCCGAAAATCGCCGAGGCACCGTGGGGTCCGCACAGCGGGTTGTTGACGTCGGCGGCGATGTCGAAGCGCACCTGGGCCAGGCGCGGATCAATCTCGCTCAGGTCGACGCGGGCCAATTGCCCAAGGGCGAGGCCGCCCGGTGATAGGGTCTGCCCCTGGGCGTCGAGCAATTTCACGCCCAAGGCCTGCATGGCACCGGCGCCGCCGTCGTTGGTCGCACTGCCGCCAATCGCCAGGATCACCCGTTGCGCTCCGGCATCCAGCGCGGCGCGGATCAGTTGCCCGGTACCGAAGGTGCTGCTGATGCACGCATCCCGTTGAGCCACCGGGACCAACTGCAAACCGCTGGCTTCGGCCATTTCGATGATTGCGGTGTGGCTCTGGGGCAACCAGCCCCAAGCGGCTTCCACGGTGGCCCCCAGCGGCCCGCGAACCAGGGTGCGGCGCTGCTGGCCTTCGCACGCGGCCAGGATCGACTCGACAGTCCCTTCCCCGCCGTCGGCCATCGGGCATTTGATCAGTTGGGCATCAGGCCAGACCTGCGCCAATCCCAATGCAATGGCATCGGCCACGCCTTGGGCGCTGAGGCTGTCCTTGAACGAATCGGGGGCGATCACGATTTTCATGGGAATTCTCCAGTTCCAATGCCCACATGCTGCCAGCCGCCATGAACAATAACGCCGGGCCGCTGCACAAGCGGTGTTGAGGATTATTGTTCATTTCCACAAAACCCGAGCGTTCACACCATCCCTTGTAGGAGCGAGCCTGCTCGCGATGGAGGGTAACGATGACGCGGGAAATCAGACTTACCGTGGCGTCCTCTGGTTTTTCGCGAGCAAGCTCGCTCCTACAGGGGGATTTTGTCGCTCACGAAATTGAGTCTGACTCGGGCAGCAGTTGCACGCCCAGATACAACGCGAGCATGCCATCGAGACGCAGTGGATCAACTCCGCTGAGTTCGGCAATCCGCTCCATGCGATACCGCAGGCTGTTGCGATGAATGCCCAGTGCATCGGCGCAGGCCTGGCTCTGGCCGTCGTGTTCGCACCAGCTGCGCAGGGTGGCCAGCAACTGGCCGTTGCTGTCTTTGGCAATGACCTTGCGCAGCGGATTGAGCAATTCGTCGAGGGCGTCGTCGTTGCGGTGGCGCCAGAGCATCACCGGCAGCCGATAGCGGTTGAGCGTCAGCAATCGGGAGCGCGGCAGCACTTCGCGCCCGTAGGCCAGCAAGTCACCGACCCGGCGATAGCAGCGACGCAATCCGGAAAGTCCATCGGCCTGCCCACCCACGGCAATGCGCAGGATGTTCCAGCCCAGGCCGTCGAGTTTGTCCAGCAAGCGCTCGTTCTCGACCGTCTGGCTCGCCGGCCGGCACCAGAGCAACGAGGTTTTGGCCGAGCTCACGCACCAACTGTCCGGATGACGGCTCGTCAACCAGGCACTCAGTGCCTCGACGGTTTGTCCTGGTGCGTGCTCCAGGCCCAGTTCGAACAAGTACGGCACTCGAGTCATTTGTGGTTTGAGGCCCAACTGCTGCGCTTCATCGACCAGTCGTGGAGAATCCCCGGCTTCGCTCAGCAGCAGCGCCAGCAAGTCATCGCAGCGCTGGCGCCGCCATTGCTGTTCGGCCTGCTGATTGCGCTGGCCCACCAGCATTTCGGCGGTCATGCGCACCAGTTCGGCGTAGGTGCGCAGTTGCTCGGGTTCGCCGGTGATGCCCAGTACGCCGATCAGGCGCTGATCGAGCATCAATGGCAGGTTGATCCCCGGTTGAACGCCCTTGAGATGAATCGCCGTCTGCGCATCGATCTCCACCACCCGGCCATTGGCCAATACCAGTTGCGCGCCTTCATGCCGGGTGTTGACCCGCTCCGGTTCGCCGCTGCCCAGGATCAAGCCCTGGCTGTCCATGACGTTGACGTTGTACGGCAGGATAGCCATCGCCCGGTCGACGATGTCCTGGGCCAGGTCGTGATCGAGTTCGAACATGCGAGTGATCCTTGAAGACAGTGATGGAACGGGTTGTTCACCCGCACAGGCCTTGGTTGCAAACCCTGTGCTCAGGCACAAAGACAGCCACCCTGAGGGTGGTCGAGACTCTCTGGGCGATCAACGTTACCCTTTGCATCGCAAAAAATCATAATAAAGAGAGAGCCGCCATGACACAGAGCGCCGTAGCGTCCGACGCCATCGCTGACGATAAAAACGCCGTCTACAAGCGCATCACCCTGCGTTTGATCCCCTTCATTTTCATCTGCTACCTGTTCAACTACCTCGACCGGGTAAACGTTGGATTTGCCAAACTGCAAATGCTCGACGCGCTGAAGTTCAGCGAAACCGTGTACGGCCTCGGCGCCGGCATCTTCTTTATCGGTTACGTGCTGTGCGGCGTACCAAGCAACCTGGCCCTGACCAAATTCGGCCCGCGGCGCTGGATTGCGCTGATGATGATTGCCTGGGGCACCCTGTCGACCTGCCTGCTGTTCGTCACCACACCGACCGAGTTCTATACCCTGCGCCTGTTCACCGGCGCGGCCGAAGCCGGGTTCTTCCCGGGCGTGGTGCTGTACCTCTCGCAGTGGTTCCCGACCTTCCGCCGTGGCCGCATCATGGCCTTGTTCATGTCCGCGATCCCGGTATCCGGCCTGCTCGGCAGCCCGTTCTCCGGGTGGATTCTCAACCACTTCGCCGCTGGCCAGGGCGGTCTCGCCGGCTGGCAGTGGATGTTCCTGCTGCAAGGCATTCCCACCGTCATCCTCGGTGCGCTGGCGTACTTCCTGCTCAGCGACAGCTACGCCAATGCAAAGTGGCTGACTCCGTTTGAGCGTTCGGTGCTGGAAGCCGACCACGCCGAAGATCTGGCGAACAAGCCGAAAACCACGACCGATTCGCTGCTGGCGGTGTTCAAGAACCCGGCGATCTGGGCTTTCGGTTTGATTTATTTCTGCATCCAGAGTGGCGTCTATGCGATCAACTTCTGGCTGCCGTCGATCATCAAGAACCTGGGCTTCAGCGATAACCTGGTGATCGGCTGGCTGAGTGCGATTCCGTATTTGCTCGCCGCCGTATTCATGCTAATGGTTGGCCGTTCAGCCGACCTGCGCAAAGAACGCCGCTGGCATTTGGTGGTGCCAATGCTGATGGGGGCACTGGGGCTGCTGATCGCGGTGAACTTCGCCGCCAACCCGGCTATCGCGATTCTTGGTCTGACCATCGCCACCATGGGTGCCCTTACCGGCCTGCCAATGTTCTGGCCGGTGCCGACCGCCCTGCTCAGTGCCGGCGCTGCTGCCGGTGGCCTGGCGCTGATCAACTCGATGGGGCAGATGGCCGGTTTCCTCAGCCCGTACCTGGTGGGTTGGGTCAAGGACAGCACCGGCTCGACCGATGCGGCGCTGTACCTGCTGGCGGGTGTGATTGTCTGCGGCAGTTTGCTGGCGTTGCGCATGACCCGAACCCTGCGCACCTGATCAACACAAATCCCCTGTGGGAGCGGGCTTGCTCGCGAATGCGGTGTATCAGACGACATATATGTTGACTGGCACTGCGCCTTCGCGAGCAAGCCCGCTCCCACATTTGATCTGGTGCGTTCGATATTTCTGTTTGATCCATGCGACTGTTCTGGTATCTGATTGAGCCTTTCCCACTGGTAAAAGGATTTGCTCATGAGCTACCGCACGCTGGGTCATTCGGGTCTGCAGGTGTCCACCCTGACCCTGGGCACCATGATGTTCGGCGAACAGACCAGCACCGAAGATTCCCTGCGGATCATCGACAAGGCCTGGGACCAGGGCATCAATTTCATCGACACCGCCGACGTCTACACCAACGGCCGTTCCGAGGAAATCGTCGGCGAGGCCATCGCCAGCCGCCGCCATGAATGGGTGCTGGCCACCAAGGTCGGCTTCGGTCCCGTGGACGGCGTTCCCAACCGCAGCGGTCTGAGCCGCAAGCACCTGTTCAATGGCATCGATGCCAGCCTGACGCGCCTGGGCACCGACTACCTCGACATCTATTACCTGCACCGCGAAGACCACAATACGCCGCTGGAAGTCACGGTATCGGCCATCGGTGACTTGATCCGCCAAGGGAAAATCCGTTACTGGGGCCTGTCCAACTACCGTGGCTGGCGCATCGCCGAAGTCATTCGCGTCGCCGACAAGCTTGGCGTTGACCGGCCGGTGATCAGCCAGCCGCTGTACAACATCGTCAACCGTCAGGCAGAAACCGAGCAGATCACGGCGGCGCAAAGCTACGGGCTTGGCGTGGTGCCCTACAGCCCGCTGGCGCGCGGCGTGCTCAGCGGCAAATACGCGCCGGATGTGAAACCTGATGCCAACAGCCGTGCCGGACGCCAGGACAAACGCATCCTGGAAACCGAATGGCGCGTCGAATCCCTGCGCATCGCCCAGCAAATCCAGCAATACACTCAGGAACGCGGCGTCGGCATCGTCGAGTTCGCGATTGCCTGGGTGCTGAACAACAGCGCCGTCACCTCAGCCATTGTCGGGCCGCGCACGCAAGAGCAATGGGACGCCTACACTAAGGCGCAGGCGGTGACGATCACGGCCGAGGATGAGGCGTTCATCGATTCGCTGGTGACACCGGGGCATGCGTCGACTCCTGGGTTCAATGATGTGAGCCATTTTGTCTCCGGCCGCAGACCGCTTAACTGAAGAAACATAAACCACTGTAGGAGCGAGCTTGCTCGCGATGGTGGTCAACGATAACGCGGGGAGCCTGCCTGCCCGCGGTGTCTGGTCGTTCATCGCGAGCAGGCTCGCTCCTACAAGGGGATGTTGGAAATATTGATCATCCGGACAATATTCAGCACAAAAACCACGTATCCTCCGCCCCCCGTTTCACCTTCAACCTCGCGAGGACAGCTTGTCTAAAGGTATCGCTCTATCGGTTTCAGCCTCGGTGCTGTTTGCCGTCATGTACTACTACACATCGCTGCTCAGCCCCTTGAGCGGCGTGGAAATCTTCGGTTGGCGCATGCTGCTGACCGTGCCGTGCATGACCGTGTTCATGGTGGTGTCCGGGGAGTGGAAGCGCGTGCTGGAGATCGTTCGGCGCGCCATGGCCAATCCAAAACTGATGGGCGCGCTGATTGCCTCCTCTGCCCTGCTCGGCGTGCAATTGTGGCTGTTCATGTGGGCACCGTTGAACGGCTACAGCCTCGACGTATCACTCGGTTATTTCCTGCTGCCGCTGACCATGGTCTTGACCGGTCGCCTGGCCTACGGCGAGCGTCTGTCCTATCTGCAAAAAGTCGCGGTGGTGTTCGCCTGCCTGGGGGTGGTCAACGAGGTGTATCAGGTCGGTGGTTTTTCCTGGGCGACCTTGCTGGTCTGCGTGGGTTATCCGGCCTACTTCGTCCTGCGCAAACGACTGGCGGCGGACAACCTCGGTGGCTTGTGGCTGGACATGGCATTGACGCTGCCGGTGGCGATCTGGTTCGTCCAGAGCGGCGCGCAAGGTTTTGGTGTGTTTGAACAGCATCCATGGTTATCGCTGTTGATCCCGATGCTCGGCGTGATCAGCGCATCGGCCCTGGTGGTCTACATCATTGCCAGCCGCCTGCTGCCATTCAGCCTGTTCGGCTTGTTGAGCTATGTCGAACCGGTGTTGCTGCTGGGCGTGGCGTTGCTGCTGGGAGAAAGCATCAAGGCCGGGGAATGGTTGACCTACATCCCGATCTGGATGGCCGTGCTGGTGCTGGTGTTTGAAGGGTTCAAGCATCTGGTCCGGCAGCGCAGACCTTAAGCACACGCAAAACAAAATGTGGGAGCGGGCTTGCTCGCGAATGCGGTGTGTCAGTCACTATTCAAGTAGCCTGATACGACGCCTTCGCGAGCAAGCCCGCTCCCACAGTTTTATCGGTGTAACGGCTTAGTCGGTGGAGAGAACACCACGACGCACCTGGTCACGCTCGATGGATTCGAACAGCGCCTTGAAGTTGCCTTCGCCGAAACCGTCGTCGCCCTTGCGCTGGATGAACTCGAAGAACACCGGCCCCATCAGGGTTTCCGAGAAGATCTGCAGCAGCAGACGCTTGTCGCCCGACTCGGACGAACCGTCCAGCAAAATGCCCCGCGCCTGCAGTTGGTCCACCGGCTCGCCGTGGTTCGGCAAACGGCCTTCGAGCATTTCGTAGTAGGTCTCCGGCGGCGCGGTCATGAAGCGCATGCCGATGCTTTTCAGGTGGTCCCAGGTCTTGATCAGGTCATCGGACAGGAACGCAACGTGCTGGATGCCCTCGCCATTGAACTGCATCAGGAACTCTTCGATCTGCCCGGCGCCCTTGGACGACTCTTCGTTCAGCGGGATGCGGATCATGCCATCGGGTGCGGTCATGGCCTTGGAGGTCAGGCCGGTGTATTCGCCCTTGATGTCGAAGTAGCGGATTTCGCGGAAGTTGAACAGCTTCTCGTAGAAGTTGGCCCAGTAGGCCATGCGACCGCGATACACGTTGTGGGTCAGGTGATCGATGATCTTCAGGCCGGCACCGACCGGATGGCGGTCGACACCTTCGATGAACACGAAGTCGATGTCATAGATCGAGCTGCCTTCGCCGAAACGATCGATCAGGTACAGCGGTGCGCCGCCGATGCCTTTGATCGCCGGCAGGTTCAGTTCCATCGGGCCGGTTTCGATGTGGATCGGCTGGGCGCCGAGTTCCAGGGCACGCTTGTAGGCTTTTTGCGAATCCTTGACACGAAACGCCATGCCGCACACCGACGGACCGTGCTCGGCCGCGAAATACGAAGCCACGCTGTGGGGTTCGTTGTTGAGGATCAGGTTGATCGCGCCCTGGCGATACAGGTGCACGTCCTTGGAACGGTGGGTCGCCACCTTGGTGAAGCCCATGATCTCGAAGATCGGCTCCAGGGTGTTCGGGGTCGGCGATGCGAGCTCGATGAATTCAAAGCCCATCAGGCCCATTGGGTTTTCGTATAAATCTGCCATGGTCGGCGCCTCATCATTTTTTTATCAATTAACAAAGGTTAGTTGTAAGCAATGCTGAGACCGGTGGGTGGCGCACAGGAGATGCCTCGCACACTGCGGGCGAGAAAGTCACCGTAGATCAGTTGAAACCCGAATATCTTCATTTTCGACCCAAGGCTCTTGCGGGCGAGGCTTCTGCTGCCAGAAGACGATTATTATTGTATGCGTAACCCGATTCTACACAGCGTAAATCAGTTTGTCCGCCTTCTGTATCAAATCCCCTTTTTCCATGCCCGCGCAAGGGGTTTGTTGCAGAGGAAAATCCCCGCCAGTATCAGCCCGCCACCCAGGCACATGGCCAGCGTCAGCGGCTCATCCAGCAGCAGCGCGCCAAGGATCACCGCCGTCAACGGGTTCAAGGCAATGAACACCCCGGAACGGGTCGCACCGATTTTGCGAATGCCGTCGTAGTAGCCGATGTACGCCAGCGCCGACCCCAGCACGCCCAGGTACAAAAGGCTCAACCATTGCTCCGTACCCAACTGGGCGATCGCGGCGACACTCACCTTGCCGCGCACGATGCAGGTCATCCAGAGCATGACGGTGCCCAGCAGGATCGAATAGGTCACCGTTTGCACCGGGCCCAGGGTGTGATTCAGCTCTTTGGAGAACAGCGAGTAGACACCCCAGCCGAGGACACAGCCGAAAATCAGCAAATCGCCGAGCCAGACATCGGCGCCGCCGGCCAGTAGTTGCGGGTCGCGACTGACGATCACCATGCTCGCGCCCGCCACGCAGATCGCAATGCCGACGACTTTCGCCCGATTCAAACGCTCCTTGAACAGCAGCCAGGAAGCCAGGCCGATCACCGCCGGATTCAGCGCCACGATCAAGGATGCCCGCGAAGCGTTGATGTAATGCAGGCCATAAAAGAAGCACAGGTTGTAAAAAAATATCCCGAAAAAGCCAAGCAATGACAATTGCAGCCATTGCCGGGGGCTGGGCCGGACCAGCGGTGTCCGTGCCATGCGTATAAACAGCAGCAACGCCACGCTGGCCAGCAGAAACCGCACGCTTGCAGCCAGTAGTGGGCTGAGGCTGCCGGCCAGATAGCGTCCGGCAACGAAGGTGCCACCCCACACCATGGTGACCGCCGCCAGTTTCAGATACACCGGAAGATCCGATGGTTTTGACAGGCTTTGCTCGCAGATCGTCATAGATTCCAGGACCGGATGTCGGAGAGATGCCGTATCATTCGGTTAATACCCAGTCATCGTAAAATGAGCAAACACTCATGACCCTCACTCAACTGGAGATTTTCTCCCTCGTGGCCGAACTCCACGGCTTCACGGCAGCGGCCAATCGCTTGGGTATTTCCCAATCGGCCGTGTCCCATGCCTTGAAGTCCCTGGAGTTGGAGTTGGGTGTCGAACTGCTGCGCCGGCATCAATCTCAGGTCGAACTGAGCGACATTGGCCAGCAGTTGTTGCTGCGCGCCCGGGCGATGCTCGGCCTGGCCAACACCCTGCGCCAGGAAGCGGCCGATGCCAGGGGCATGAAACGCGGCACGCTGCGAATCGGCTCCTTCGGCCCGACTTCATCGATCAAATTGCTGCCGTTGATTCTGCAGCAGTACCGCGCCGCCCATCCCGGCATCGAAGTGCATATCGACGAAGGCCCCGACCGTCAGGTACTCCAGTGGCTGGAGGAACGGCGGATCGACATAGGCTTTGTGGTGTTGCCCGAGGAGCGTTTCGACACGGTCGCGCTGATCGAAGACCAGATGGTCGCGCTGCTGCCCTCCGACCACCCGCTGGCGGTTCACGACAGCCTGAGCCTGAAGGATCTGTGCGACTTCCCGTTCGTGCTGACCGAGGCCGGCTCTTCGGAGCTGGTTTCACGTCTGTTCACAGTGGCCCGACTGACGCCCAATATCCGTTATCGCTGCTCGCAGTTGATCAGCACCCTGGATGTCGTCGCTCGTGGCGACGGGGTGACGGTGGTTGCCGAAGGTTCATTGCCTAATCAGATTGACCGCCGCTGCGTGAAAAAACCGCTGTCGCCGGCGGTGTTGCGCCAGGTCGGCCTGGCGGTGCTCGATCGACGCCAGGCATCACCCGCGACACTGGCCTTTATCAAGCTGGCCGAAAGCCTTGACTTGCGTTGAGCGGCATAACCGCCAACGGCCAACTATCATGGCCCATACCCGAACTCTTCATGGGAGGCGTTTTGCCCCGCCATCAATAGAGAGCCTTACATCTTCGTGACAGGACTCGCGAATGCCGCTGAAAGCCAAAAACCGCAGTCGCAGCACAAGAATTGCCGTCACTCTCATCAGTGGCTTGCTCCCGGTGCTGCTGGGGGCCGCCATTCTTTACATGCAAGCCGGGCGTGCGCTCAAACAAGACGCCGAACAAACCGCCGAAGAAGCGATTCGTCAGTTCGATCTGATGCTCGACAACAACGCCCAGGCCGCTCGTGAATTGCTGCCGCTGGCAGGCCAGAGTTGCGGTGAAGTCACACTGGCGCTGCGCGAGCAGGTCACTCGCCGCCCCTTCGTGCGTTCAACCAATCTGGTGTGGGACAACAACCTCTATTGCAGCTCTCTGTTCGGCGACTACCAGGAGAAGGTCAACCCCGGTGACTACACCCAGGGCGCCTTATGGCTCTTGAGCGGCAATCCGGTAACGCCCAACACCGCCGTGCTGGTGTACCGGCTGAGCGAAGGAAAAAAAGGCGCACTGTCGACCCTCGATGGTTATCACTTGATTAATACCCTGCGCCTGATCGGTCGCAATACCTTGCTGGTGCTGCAAGTTGGCCCGGACTGGATATCCGCCGATGGCAAGGTTCATACCGGCACTGCGCCTGACCTGCCCGTTGCGCAAAGTCACTTGACCTCCGGGCGCTATGCTTTTGCCGTGGAAGCCGGTTTTCCCAAAGGCGAAATCTGGCGATACATACGCAGCGAATATCCGCCGCTGCTCAGTCTGCTGATTTTCTTCGGTGTGATTGCCGGGGCTATAGGTCACGTGCTGCAAAAGCGCTCCTCGGCACCTACCCAGGAAATGCAGCGAGCACTGGAAGCTTCAGAGTTCATTCCGTATTTCCAGCCCGTGGTGCATGGCGACAGCAAAAGCTGGTCCGGCGCTGAAGTGCTGATGCGCTGGCAACATCCGAAGGAAGGCCTGGTGCGTCCGGATCTGTTCATTCCGTTTGCAGAGCACTCCGGGCTGATCGTGCCGATGACCCGCTCGCTGATGCGACAAACCGCCGCCCTGCTCGCACCGCAATCGGCCAGCTTCAACAGGCCGTTTCACATTGGCATCAACATCACCGCCAGCCATTGCCAGGACCTGGAACTGGTCAAGGATTGCCGCGAGTTTCTCGATGCGTTCGAGCCAGGCTCGATCCATCTGGTACTGGAACTGACCGAACGTGAATTGATCGAGCCCACGGCCATCACCCTGCAACTGTTCGAACGACTTCGCGAACTGGGCGTGAAAATCGCCATCGACGACTTCGGCACCGGCCACTCAAGCCTTGGCTACCTGCGGCAGTTCAATGTCGATTTTCTGAAAATCGACCAGAGTTTTGTCGCCACGATCGGCGTCGACACACTGTCGAGCCACATCCTCGACAGCATCATCGAACTGGCGGTCAAACTCGACCTTGCCCTGGTGGCCGAAGGTGTCGAAACCCGCGAACAGAGTGATTACCTGAGCGGACACCAGGTCAACTTCCTGCAAGGTTATCTGTTCGGAAAACCCATGCCCGGCACGGAATTCATTAGTGCATTAAGCGACCATTAACTCGCGAATTCAATCGCCAAAACAAACGATTACACGCACCAATTTGAATCAAAACACTACTGACGTTACATGAAGAAAAAGACAGGATTTACTCTTGGCCAATTAACTACTACAATTTTTCATGCCTGCGCTAAATTGGCAGGTGAGCCACTATCACCGAGTCGCTTCAAGGCTCTTGGCTTATAGCTTTGTTTGCGGTTGGCATCAACCAAACACACTATTGGAGTAAAGATATTGTCCAGACTCGCTGAATTTCGTGCAGCCGAAAAGGCCCTTCAAGAACAGCTCAAGCAGTTGGAATCCCTGAAGAACGATGCCGGGCTCAAGAAAGAAATCGAATTCGAAGAGAAGCTCCAGGGCTTGATGAAAACCTATGGCAAGAGCCTGCGCGACATCATCGCCATTCTCGATCCCAACCCGGCAAAATCCGGTCTGCTGCAGGCAGCCGCCCCTAAAACCCGCCGCGCCCGTGTGGTCAAGGTTTATCAGAACCCGCACACCGGCGAGCTGATTGAAACCAAGGGCGGCAACCACCGCGGCCTGAAAGCCTGGAAAGAACAGTACGGTGCAGCCACCGTTGATTCCTGGTTGCGCGGCTAACTCTCGCGGCGACAAAAAAGCCCTGCTTATGCAGGGCTTTTTCATGGGCTATCTAAATTCCCGGGGCCGACACCCGACAATTACTAACTGCCATCAACTTTGTGCTTAATCCATTTGGATATCTAAAATATTTTTCATGCATCGAAAAAGCACTGGCGCTTACTAAAGTTTCAAGCTGTTACGGGCAGCGTCTATTTCATCCTGGCTCGCCTTATAAGCCTCGGCCTGCCCTGCGTAGGAAAGAACATAGGCCTTATCGGCATCCACCGCGGCCACCAATGTTTGAGAAAGCACATGCCTGCCGTTTTGCGTGATGGTGCAGGTTGTTTCCAGCGCGGCCAATCGACTCAACGTAGTCGAATGAATGCGCGTGCAGACACTTTGATATCCGCCCTGAAAGAAGTCTTTTTGAACCGACTTGCGCATCTCCAGCAGTACGCCTTCGAGGTTTACCTGGTGATCGCTTTGCACCGGGCTCATGGTCAGTTCCATCACCATGAGCGGCGATCCATCCTGATCATTTTTCACCGCCCGCTGGCGACTGACCCCCGACGCCGATTCAGGCACGTCTTCGACCTGCCAGCCTTGCGGCCAGGTCACCACTGGCGCATCGGCGCGAGCAGCGCCAGCCAGCGAAAGCACGCTTAGCAGGATGAACAGCACGTTACGGAGTCGAATCATTGCAATGGGCACTCAAGGTTCAAGCCGTAAAGTCTGGGCCCAGGCCGGCTGTCAGGCAATAGCCGACTGTTTGGGTTTGGTGATGTCCGAACCCTTGCGTATCATTGTCGCCATTCGTTAGCCCACATATTTTCCGGAGGGCCCATGAGCCTGCACGAATTGAACACCTTCCCCGGCGTCACCGCCCAACCGGACGCCGCTACACAGAAATTTGTCTTCAACCACACCATGCTGCGGGTCAAGGACATCACCAAGTCCCTGGATTTCTACACACGCATCCTGGGTTTTACCCTGGTGGAAAAACGCGATTTCCCGGAAGCCGAGTTCAGCCTGTATTTCCTGGCGCTGGTGGACAAGAACCAGATTCCGGCCGACGTCGCCGCGCGCACCGAGTGGATGAAATCGATCCCTGGCATCCTGGAGCTGACCCACAACCACGGCACCGAAAACGATGCGGATTTCGCCTACCACAATGGCAACACCGACCCGCGCGGTTTTGGCCACATCTGCATCTCGGTGCCGGACATCGTCGCCGCCTGCGAGCGCTTTGAAGCACTGGGCTGCGATTTCCAGAAACGCTTGAGCGATGGCCGCATGAAGAGCCTGGCGTTCATCAAGGATCCGGACGCCTATTGGGTCGAGATCATTCAGCCAGCACCGCTGTAACCCTCACAACAAATCCCACATTTGGAATATGTGAAACACAAAACCCCATGATCAATCATGGGGTTTTGTGTTTTCAGAGCCGGCGCCGATACCCCTTGTAGGAGCGAGCCTGCTCGCGATAAACCCGAGAACGCCCCGGGGCACCTGCCAACCAGCGTTATCGTTGACGACCATCGCGAGCGAGCTCGCTCCTACAGGGTTGTGTATTTGCAGCGCCGGCGCCGATACCCCTTGTAGGAGCGAGCCTGCTCGCGATAAACCCGAGAACGCCGCGGGGTACCTGCCAACCAGCGTTATCGTTGACGACCATCGCGAGCGAGCTCGCTCCTACAGGGTTGTGTATTTGCAGCGCCGGCGCCGATACCCCTTGTAGGAGCGAGCCTGCTCGCGATAAACCCGAGAACGCCCCGGGGCACCTGCCAACCAGCGTTATCGTTGACGACCATCGCGAGCGAGCTCGCTCCTACAGGGTTGTGTATTTGCAGCGCCGGCGCCGATACCCCTTGTAGGAGCGAGCCTGCTCGCGATAAACCCGAGAACGCCGCGGGGTACCTGCCAACCAGCGTTATCGTTGACGACCATCGCGAGCGAGCTCGCTCCTACAAGGTTTTTTGTTTTCAGCGTCCGATTTATGCCGGAGCCGAGGTCCGGATCAAGTGATCGAAAGCGCTCAGGGAAGCCTTGGCACCCTCGCCCACTGCAATCACGATCTGCTTGTACGGCACCGTGGTCACGTCACCGGCAGCGAACACACCCGGCACCGACGCTTCACCGCGAGCGTCGACGATGATCTCGCCACGGGGCGACAATTCGATGGTGCCTTTGAGCCAATCGGTGTTGGGCAACAGACCGATCTGCACAAAGATCCCTTCCAGTTCCACGCTGCGCAATTCGTCGCTCTGACGATCCTTGTAGCGCAGGCCGTTGACCTTCTGGCCGTCACCGGTGACCTCAGTGGTTTGCGCACTGGTGATCACGGTGACGTTCGGCAGGCTGTGCAACTTGCGCTGCAATACCGCATCGGCACGCAACTGCACATCGAACTCCAGCAGCGTGACATGGGACACGATACCGGCCAGGTCGATGGCCGCTTCGACGCCGGAGTTGCCGCCGCCAATCACCGCCACGCGCTTACCCTTGAACAGCGGGCCGTCGCAATGCGGGCAGTACGCCACGCCCTTGTTGCGGTATTGCTGCTCACCGGGAACGTTCATTTCTCGCCACCGCGCACCGGTCGCCAGAATCACCGTCCTGGCCTGCAACGATGCGCCGCTGGCGAAGTGAATCTGGTGCAGCTCGCCATTCTTGCCGGGTACCAGTTTGTCGGCACGCTGCAGGTTCATGATGTCCACGTCGTACTGCTTGACGTGTTCTTCAAGGGCCACGGCCAGCTTCGGGCCTTCGGTTTCCTGCACCGAGATAAAGTTCTCAATGGCCATGGTGTCCAGCACCTGCCCACCAAAACGTTCGGCCGCGACACCGGTGCGAATGCCTTTACGGGCCGCGTAGATTGCCGCCGAAGCACCGGCCGGGCCACCGCCGACCACCAGCACGTCAAAGGCTTCTTTGGCGCTGATCTTCTCGGCCTGGCGTTCGATGCCGCTGGTGTCGATCTTGGCGAGGATTTCTTCCAGGCCCATGCGGCCCTGGCCGAAGTTCACACCGTTAAGGTAGATGCTGGGGACCGCCATGATCTGGCGCTCATCGACTTCAGCCTGGAACAGCGCGCCGTCGATGGCGACGTGGCGAATGTTCGGGTTCAGTACCGCCATCAGGTTCAGCGCCTGGACCACGTCCGGGCAGTTCTGGCAGGACAGCGAGAAGTAAGTCTCGAAGTTGAACTCGCCTTTGAGCGAGCGGATCTGTTCGATCACTTCGACACTGGCCTTCGAAGGGTGGCCGCCGACTTGCAGCAAGGCCAGCACCAGCGAAGTGAATTCGTGGCCCATCGGAATGCCGGCGAAACGCAGGCTGATATCGGCACCCGGGCGATTGATCGAGAACGATGGCTTGCGTGCATCGTCACCGTTGTCGAGCAAAGTGATCTGGCTGGAAAGACTGGCAACGTCTTTCAGCAATTCAAGCATTTCCTGGGATTTCGCACCGTCGTCGAGGGAGGCAACGATCTCGATCGGCTGGGTGACCCGTTCCAGGTACGATTTCAACTGGGCTTTAAGATTGGCGTCCAACATACGGGCGATTTCCTTTTGACTGATTCATTTAGAGCAGGCATAAAAAAACGCCCGAGCGAATCTCGCCCGGGCGTTTTTAATTGGGCGGTGCAGCTTACCGAGTAGGTGCGGAGTTCCGCCCTGATGGTGCGATCACAGACTTAGATCTTGCCGACCAGGTCCAGGGACGGCGCCAGAGTGGCCTCGCCCTCTTTCCACTTGGCCGGGCAAACCTGACCTGGGTGAGCAGCGACGTACTGGGCAGCCTTGATCTTGCGCAGCAGCTCGGAAGCGTCACGGCCTACACCGCCGTCGTTGAGTTCAACGATCTTGATCTGGCCTTCAGGGTTGATCACGAAGGTGCCACGGTCAGCCAGGCCTGCTTCTTCGATCAGTACGTCGAAGTTGCGGGAGATCGCGTGGGTCGGATCGCCGATCATGGTGTACTGGATCTTGCCGATGGCTGGCGAAGTGTTGTGCCAGGCAGCGTGGGCGAAATGAGTGTCGGTGGAAACGCTGTAGATCTCGACGCCCAGTTTCTGGAACGCATCGTAGTTGTCAGCCAGGTCTTCCAGCTCGGTCGGGCAGACGAAGGTGAAGTCGGCCGGGTAGAAGAACACCACAGACCACTTGCCTTTCAGGTCTGCGTCCGAGACTTTTACGAAGTCGCCATTTTTGAATGCGTCAGCTTTGAACGGTTTAACTTGGCTGTTGATGATAGGCATCGTTGACTCTCCGTCAGGGGGTTAAGAAGTTGATGGAAAGAACTTTACCCACTCGACGAACGGAAGGCTCATTGGCAAACCTGATGCTGCTGATTGGCTTTCGCTATTAGCCAGCTGTATTAATAGAAGAAAACGGTATCTAGGGTGACACGGGCTTTTCCGTGATGCGCGCCATGCCGAGAAACGGACTGGCTTCGATGTAGCGCATGGCCGACTTCATGTCCTTCCAGCCCACATAGCTCATCAGCGACTTCAGATCCCAGCCACTTTGATGCGCCCAGGTGGCAAAGCCGCGACGCAAGGAATGACTGGTGTAAAGCTCACCGGCGATACCTGCTCGCGCCAACGCCTGACGCAATAACGGAATCACGCTGTTGGCGTGCAAGCCCTCCTCGCCCAGATGCCCCCAGCGGTCGATGCCACGGAACACCGGCCCCCGCACCAGAGCCGCCTCGGTAATCCAGTCGATATAAGCCTGCACCGGACACAAGCGTTGCAATGCCGGTGTCTGATAGGTCTTGCCAAGGTTATCGCGATCACTCTTGCTACGCGGCAGATAGAGACTGATGCCGGAACCGGCGCTGGCCTGCACGTGTTCCACCTGAAGCCGGCACAGCTCATCACTGCGAAAGCCACGCCAGAAGCCCAACAGGATCAGGGCCATGTCGCGCCTGGCCCGCAGCAAACCCGGTCGGTCGCCTGTGGCCCTGGCGGTCTGCACTTCTTGCTCCAGACAACTGACCACCTGTTCCAGGTGCTGAAGCTGCAAGGGTTCCGCCTGTTTTTCCTGGGCCGGGTGCAGCGCGCGAATGCCCTTGAAAACTTTGCGCACCACCGGCGCCTTGGTGGGGTCGGCAAAGCCCTGGCTGTTGTGCCACTGCGCCAATGCCGACAAACGCAGTTTCAGCGTGTTGATCGACAATACGCCGGCATGGGCCACCAGGTAGCGCGCCACGCTGTCGCCGGTTGCCGGCAGAAAACCGCCCCACGTGACTTCGAAGTGCTCGACGGCCGCCCGATAGCTGCGACGGGTGTTGTCGCGAGTCGCTGCTTGCAGATAGCGATCCAGATCGCTCATAGGAAATGAACCTGTTTTAACTGACTGTAGGAGCGAGCTCGCTCGCGATGGTCGTCATCGATAACGCTGGCTGGCAGGTGCCCCGCGGCGTTCTCGGGTTTTTCGCGAGCAGGCTCGCTCCTACAAGGGGCATCGGTCGCTGGCGTTAAAAACACAAAACACTGTAGGAGCGAGCTCGCTCGCGATGGTCGTCAACGATAACGCTGGCTGCCACGTGCCCCGCGGCGTTCTCGGGTTTTTCGCGAGCAGGCTCGCTCCTACAAGGGGTATCGGTCGCTGGCGTTAAAAACACAAAACGCTGTAGGAGCGAGCTCGCTCGCGATGGTCGTCAACGATAACGCTGGCTGGCAGGTGCCCCGCGGCGTTCTCGGGTTTTTCGCGAGCAGGCTCGCTCCTACAAGGGGCATCGGTCGCTGGCGTTAAAAACACAAAACACTGTAGGAGCGAGCTTGCTCGCGATGATCGTCAACGATAACGCTGGCTGGCAGGTGCCCCGCGGCGTTCTCGGGTTTTTCGCGAGCAGGCTCGCTCCTACAAGGGGTATCGGCCGCTGGCGCGAAAAACACAAAACACTGTAGGAGCGAGCTTGCTCGCGATGGTCGTCAACGATAACGCTGGCTGCCAGGTGCCCCGCGGCGTTCTCGGGTTTTTCGCGAGCAAGCTCGCTCCTACAAGGGTTGGTGTACGGAAACAGTGCGAGGAATACCTAAAAATTTCGCTCACACGGGGTAATACCAGTATATCCCGTGTTAGTTACATTCGGCATTTAACTTTTTAAATTGAATGGTACAATGTGTATTTACGTGGTACGTACCACATCATCAAAACCCGGGAGATCTCATGGCACGCGGCGGTGTAAATAAAGCGGTGGTTCAAGCCGCTCGGTTGGCGATCCTCGCCCGCGGCGAAAACCCCAGCATCGATGCCGTACGCATCGAAATGGGCAATACCGGCTCGAAAACCACGATTCATCGCTACCTCAAGGAGCTCGATGACCGGGTCGAACCTGTCGAGGCACCCACAGAACCGATCGACGACGAACTGATGGCGCTGGTGGCACGGCTCGCGCAAAGACTCAAGGAGCAGGCGCAAGAGCCCATCGACCAGGCGCGCGCGCAGTACGAAGAACAACGCAAGGCGCTGGAAAACCAGCTCGGCGAAGCGCAAGAGGACAACAGCGAACTGCACCAGCAATACGAGTTTCAAAGCCTGGCGCTGACTCAGGAATCCGAGGCCCTGCAAGAAACCCGAGCCATGCTGCAAACGGAGCAAACCCGCAACGCCGGGTTGAATCAGGCGCTGGCTGATTTCGAATTGCGTTTGAAGGACAAGGACGAGCAGATCCGCTCCCTTGAAGAAAAACACCTGCACACTCGCGACGCACTGGAGCACTACCGCAATGCGGTCAAGGAACAGCGCGAACAGGAAATGAGTCGCCACGAAGGCCAGGTGCAACAGATACAGATGGAACTGCGTCAGGCGCAACAAAGCGCACTGGTACGTCAGGATGAAATCACCCAGTTGCACCGCGACAACGAACGTTTGCTGACTGAAAACCGCGGCACGCTGCGCGAACTGAGCCTGCTGCAAGAACAGCTCAAGCAAAGCAATACCCGTCAGGATCAGTTGCTGGAACAGGCCACCCGCGTCGACGGTGAGCGCACCCTCCTCCAGGAACGCCTGCGCGTCGCCCTGCTGGAAAGCCAGGCACTCAAGCAGAACGTCGACGAGCAGTCGCAGCTCAACAGGTCACTGGAAATGGATCTGGCCAAGACCCGGGCGGATCTGGAAGAACGCGTACGTCTGGCCGCGACCCTTGCGGCAGCGGCAGACGCAGCGAAGGACGCTTAACCGGCGACCGGCGTACGCATGGTGACGAACTCTTCGGCGGCCGTCGGGTGCACCCCGATGGTTTCGTCGAAGTCGCGCTTGGTGGCGCCGGCCTTCAAGGCAATCGCCAGGCCCTGGACGATTTCACCAGCTTCCGGGCCGACCATGTGGCAACCCAGGACCTTGTCGGTGTTGGCGTCCACCACCAGTTTCATCAGCGTGCGCTCCTGGCATTCGGTCAGGGTCAGCTTCATCGGCCGGAAGCGGCTTTCGAAGATCTGCACCTCGTGACCGGCTTCGCGAGCTTCTTCCTCAGTCAAACCGACGGTGCCGATGTTCGGCAGGCTGAACACCGCCGTCGGGATCATCTTGTAATCCACCGGACGATACTGCTCTGGCTTGAACAGGCGTCGCGCCACCGCCATGCCTTCAGCCAGGGCCACCGGCGTCAGCTGAACACGGCCGATCACATCGCCCAGCGCCAGGATCGACGGCTCGGCGGTTTGATACAGCTCATCGACCTCGACAAAGCCTTTCCTGTCGAGTTTCACCCCGGTGTTTTCCAGCCCCAGATTGTCCAGCATCGGACGACGACCCGTGGCGTAGAACACGCAATCGGCTTCCAGCTGGCGACCATCCTTGAGCGTGACTTTCAGGCTGCCATCGGCCAGCTTGTCGATTCGCTCGATGTCCGCGTTGAACTGCAGGTCCATGCCGCGCTTGGTCAACTCTTCCTGCAAATGCTTGCGCACGGAACCATCGAAGCCGCGCAGGAACAGTTCGCCGCGATACAGCAGCGTGGTCTTGGCACCCAAGCCATGGAAGATCCCGGCGAACTCGACCGCAATGTAGCCACCGCCCACCACCAGCACCCGCTTGGGCAGCTCCTTGAGGAAGAACGCCTGGTTGGAACTGATGGCATGCTCATGCCCCGGAATCTCCGGAATCTGCGGCCAGCCGCCGGTGGCGATCAGGATGTTCCTGGCGGTAAAACGCTCACCATTGATCTCGACCTGATGCGGATCGACGATCTTCGCGTGACCTTCATGCAAGGTCACGCCGCTGTTGACCAGCAGGTTGCGATAAATGCCATTGAGGCGATTGATCTCGCGGTCCTTGTTGGCGATCAACGTCGGCCAGTCGAACTGCGCCTCATCCAGGCCCCAGCCAAAACCGGAAGCCTGCTCGAAGTCTTCGGCAAAGTGCGCACCGTAGACCAGCAATTTTTTCGGCACGCAGCCGACGTTCACACAGGTCCCGCCCAGGTAGCGGCTTTCGGCCACAGCCACTTTCGCACCGAACCCGGCGGCAAACCGCGCAGCCCGCACACCGCCGGAACCGGCGCCAATCACATAAAGGTCAAAATCGTAGGCCATTTTCAATCTCCTCGGCAGGTGACCAGCATACCCGCAGACATTTGTTGGGCAAGCGCTGCAGTCGATATGGGGCCTGAAAATGAAAAAGCCACCCGAAGGTGGCTTTTCAATACAGTCAGGTCGAAAGCGATCAGTACGCCTTGCCCGTCTTGTAGAAGTTCTCGAAGCAGAAGTTGGTCGCGTCGATGTAGCCTTCGGCGCCACCGCAGTCGAAACGCTTGCCCTTGAACTTGTAGGCAATCACGCAACCATCCTGCGCCTGTTTCATCAGGGCGTCAGTGATCTGGATCTCGCCGCCTTTGCCTGGCTCGGTTTGTTCGATCAGACTGAAGATGTCCGGCGTCATGATGTAACGACCGATGATCGCCAGGTTCGACGGGGCATCTTCCGGTTTTGGCTTCTCGACCATGTTGCGCACGCGGTACAGGTCGTCACCGATCAGGTCGCCTGCAATCACACCGTATTTGCTGGTTTCTTGCGGGTCTACTTCCATGATCGCGACGATGGTGCAGCGATACTGCTTGTACAGCTTGACCATCTGCTTCAGTACGCCGTCACCTTCCAGGTTGACGCACAGGTCATCCGCCAACACCACGGCGAACGGCTCGTCACCGATCAGTGGGCGACCGGTCAGGATCGCGTGGCCCAGACCTTTCATTTCGGTCTGACGGGTGTAGGAGAACGAGCACTCATCCAACAGGCGGCGGATGCCGACCAGGTATTTCTCCTTGTCGGTGCCTTTGATCTGGTTTTCCAGCTCGTAGCTGATGTCGAAATGGTCTTCCAGGGCGCGCTTGCCGCGACCGGTGACGATGGATATCTCGTTCAAGCCGGCATCCAGTGCCTCTTCGACGCCGTACTGGATCAGTGGCTTGTTTACCACCGGCAGCATTTCCTTGGGCATGGCTTTAGTCGCTGGCAGGAAGCGAGTACCGTAACCGGCTGCTGGGAACAAGCATTTCTTGATCATATAAGTCCTTGTAACGGCTGTGTGTACGAGTTTCGGCGCAGTCTAATCAGGCGGCGTGTACCTTACAATGCCCCGCGCTGGCTAACCGATGCCAACATAGAGAAATATTCTTGCCGATAGTTCCCTGCGCGGGTGTGCAGGTTACCGGGCAAACTCTTATGCATAGCAGAGATTCGCACAATTGCACGCTTTCTACCGCAACTGACATCCCGCCATCCCCCCAATGGCACCTGCTGCGTGCGTTTGGCGGTATCATGGCGCGATTGAACCAGACAACGAGGCAAGTAGATGTCGGCAGTAAAAAGCGTCAACGGATTCCTGATCAATCAGGAGAAAGACGGCCAATGGTGGGTGGCCAGTGTCGCCGGTGAAAATATCGCCGGGCCTTTCCCTTCCGAAGCCCTGGCAATCGAAGTGGCCTCGGTGCTGGAGCTTGAGCACCCGGAACCCAAGCGACGCGGCAAGGACAAGAGCTGATCGACGCCCGATGCGAAAAGCCCTGGCATAGCGCAGGGCTTTTTTATGAATACTGAAAAAGAAGTGGCCTTTGGCTATAACCTTTTGAATCCGGCGCTGTCTCAGCCTTAGCCCACCCCCCTGACGATGATCAAGCCATGAATAAAGTTTTGCCTTTGCTGACGGTATTGGCCCTGAGCGGCTGCGCAACGTCGGAACAAACCTACCTGGCTAACGGAGAGCAGGGTCTATCGATTGACTGCTCCGGTGAAGCCAACTCCTGGGCTGCGTGCTACGAAAAGGCCGATGCGTCCTGCGCGGGCACCGGCTACAAGATTGTCGGAACCGATGGTACCCCCTCGCTCAAGGAGAGCGAAAAGACTCTCGGCGCCGACGTCGGTAACTACAAGAGCCGCAACGTCGTGGTGATCTGCAGGTAACCCGCCGCGCCCTACATATGGATTTCGGCGAATTTGATTCCAAGCCCGCGCACGGTATCGATCAGATCATCAAGGCGGCTGAAGGACTCGACTTCATCATTGTCATCCACCAGGAAATAGCTGCGCCCGGCGCTTTTCTTGAAAAACACGATCCATTCCCCCAGCTCCGCCGGATTCTGAATCACATGGGTGGCAGAGATTAAACCCTCTGCATGCCGCTCCCGGACCTGCTCTCGCTTCATGTTCGACTCCAGAAATAACGATGCCGCCAAAGCAGGGCTTTGGCGGCATCGGTGCTGATGGTCGATAGTCTATCAGCCTGAAATGCACTCGTTGGCAGCCTTCTGTACATCCTTTGGCCGCACCGGGACATTGGACATGCTCTCGTGCAACTTGATGCTGCTGCCGCCGGAGCGTTCTTCGATGTCAAACACGGCAGACGGCCCCACGGAGAACTTGAGCGGCACGATCACGCGCAAGCCATCCTTGTGCGACTGGATCTGCAAGGCGCCTCGGCTATCGGCCAGTTTTTCGCTCAGGCATTGCGCGTATTCATGGGGCTTCTTGCCAGAAATCACGTTCATCGTCGGCAAGGACTCGTTGATGTCCGAGACGTTCGCGCAACCACTGATCGTCAATGCCATCGGCAACAACCACAAACCCCACTTCATACCAAACCTCCATTAAAGACCCTCGGACAGCGCAACTGCGATTTTTCTCCGAGACAAACTGCTTTATCGCTCATCAAATGTGAAATAAGCGTTTTTAATTGTCGAAGCGGCCGGATAATAAGGCCTTCGGGCTGATAAACTGCGCCAATCGCCCATGCTATCGTTTTGATTTTGTAGAAAAAGCCCTTCTGGAGGCGCCTCATGAAATTTATCCATCAGCGCGAGCACCTCAATGAAGACGACATCGTCGTCATTCAATGCTCCCAAATGTGCAACATCCGCTTGATGAACGACGCCAACTTCCGCAGCTTCAAGAATGGCGGTCGTCATACCTATCACGGCGGTGCATTCGACACGTTTCCGGCTCGCATCACAGCCCCGAGCACCGGTTTCTGGAACATCACGATCGACACCGTCAACCGCCGCGCTATCAGCGTGACGCGCAAACCCACCCTGACGCACTCGATCAAAATCATTCGCCGCTCCAGCACGAAACTGAGCTGATCAGCGAACCCGAAACACAAGACAGGCAGATACAACCGTGGCCCAAACGACCAAGTACGTCATCAAATACAAACTCAACGGTGAGCGCCGCTTCGAGTTTGCCCAGCTTGAAAACGGCACCCAGGAAGAAGCCAAGGCGGCGCTGGATGCCATTCATGGACAGAACGACGTCATCAGCGACATCAGCGTCAGTAAAGCGTTGTAACACGATCCGGAGCGACAATGGACGTCGGCTCCCGCTCGCAGTTCAACCGCAAGCAGCGGAGTGCCAGTTTTATTTTTGCCTTGCAGACTGACCACCTCCATCACAAGAGGCCCGGCAATGAGCGAGCAATATCTGGACAGGCTGGACTGGCCCCTGCTGGAGCAGCAACTTGATCAGGACGGCTGCGCCGTCATACCGTCACTGCTGAGTCACAAGGCTTGCGGGCAGGTCAGCGCCTGGTACCCTCGCACCGAACTTTTTCGCTCCCACGTGGTGATGGCTCGCCACGGGTTCGGCCGAGGCGAGTACAAGTATTTCAACTACCCCTTACCGGAACTTGTGGCCCGCTTGCGCAGCGCGCTCTACCCACGACTGGTGCCCATCGCCAATCGCTGGCATGAACAGATGGGCTTGCCGGAGCGTTTTCCTGAAACCCTTCCAGCCTTCCTCGAACGTTGCCATGCCGCTGGTCAGAACCGTCCGACACCCTTGTTGCTGCAATATGGTCCGCAGGACTACAACTGTTTGCATCAGGATCTGTACGGTGAGCACGTTTTCCCGCTGCAAGTGGCGATCCTGCTGTCAGACCCGGATCAAGACTTCACCGGCGGCGAATTTGTCCTGACTGAACAGCGCCCGCGAATGCAGTCACGCCCGATGGTCATCGGCCTGAAGAAAGGCGACGGGCTGATCTTTGCGGTCAACCAGCGTCCAGTCAAAGGCACTCGCGGTTACTACCGCGTTACCCTGCGCCACGGCGTGAGTCGCCTGCACAGCGGTAAACGGCATACCCTTGGAATCATCTTTCACGATGCGTCATGAACCCATGAATCCGCAGACTTTCGATCTGTTTGCCGATGCAGAACCCGAGCAACAGCCCAGGCGCGAGCAGATCGGCGAACAGTCCTACGTGCTCAGAGGCTTCGCCCTGCCCTGGCTGGAGCGTTTGCTGCCTGCCCTGGAAGAAGTGCTGGCGGCCGCGCCGTTTCGGCAGATGGTCACACCCGGCGGTTTCACCATGTCGGTTGCCCTGAGCAGTTGTGGCCAATTCGGCTGGACCACTGACCTCAGCGGTTATCGGTACACCCGCCTCGATCCACAAACCGCAAAGCCCTGGCCAATGATGCCCGAGGTGTTTTTCCAACTGGCACAAGCGGCGGCACAGGCAGCAGGATTCACCGGTTTTGCGCCGGATTCCTGCCTGATCAACCACTATATCCCCGGGGCAAAAATGTCATTGCATCAGGATAAGGACGAACATTCCTACGCCGCCCCCATCGTTTCGGTATCCCTGGGTTTGCCGGCGATGTTCCTGTTCGGCGGTTTTGCACGCCGCGACAAAAGTCAGCGCGTTCCCCTGTTCCATGGCGACATCGTGGTCTGGGGTGGCGTGGATCGCCTGCGTTATCACGGCGTGTTGCCGATCAAGGACGGCCATCATCCGAAACTCGGCGGGCAACGCATCAACTTCACCTTTCGTACCGCCGGATAAAGCCTTCGAATTTGACCGCAAGCGCCGGAGTGTGTGGCAACTGCCCCACGGTTAATGTGCAGGCAACCCCTCAATGGACGTGACGCCATGACAACCCGATCGACCAAAATCGCCACTGAAAACGATCCGCGCTGGGCCGCCGTGGTTGCGCGCGACTCCAAGGCTGACGGGCAGTTTGTCTATGCCGTGAAGACCACAGGCATCTACTGCAACCCCAGCAGCCTCGCGCGCTTGCCCAAGCCACACAATGTCGAATTCTTCGATAGCGCCGAGCAGGCCCGGGCCGCAGGTTATCGTCCGAGCAAACGCGCGACGAAGGATCAGAGCGAACTCGCCGCGCAACATGCCGCCACCGTGGCCGCCGCGTGCCGCCAGATCGAAAGCGCGCAAACGCTGCCCGCCCTGGGTGAATTGGCCGAGGCGGCGGGCCTGAGCAGCTTCCACTTCCATCGCGTGTTCAAAGCCGTCACCGGCCTGACGCCCAAGGGCTACGCCGATGCCCATCGTTCACGCAAGGTACGCGAGCGACTGGCGCACGGCGGCTCGGTGACCGATGCCCTGTATGACGCCGGCTTCAACTCCAACAGCCGGTTTTATGAAGCGGCAGACCAACTGCTGGGAATGAAACCCGGGGACTACCGCGCGGCCGGTCAAAACAACGACATTCGTTTTGCCGTCGGCCAGTGTTCGCTGGGCGCGATTCTGGTGGCGCAGAGTGAGCGCGGGGTGTGCGCGATCCTGCTGGGTGATGATCCGCATCAACTGGTCTGTGATCTGCAAGACAAATTCCGCCGCGCCAACCTGATCGGTGCCGATCATGAGTTCGAGCAATTGATTGCCCGGGTCGTCGGCTTTATCGAGGCGCCGGCCATTGGCCTTGATTTGCCGCTGGACGTACGCGGCACGGCGTTTCAGGAGCGTGTCTGGCAAGCGCTGAGGGAGATTCCCGTGGGCAGCACTGCCAGCTACGCCGATGTCGCCCAACGCATCGGTCAACCAAAAGCCGTTCGCGCCGTGGCCCAGGCCTGCGGCGCGAACAGCCTGGCCGTGGCGATCCCTTGCCATCGCGTGGTTCGCAGCGATGGCAATCTGTCGGGCTATCGCTGGGGGGTCGAGCGCAAACGTCAATTGCTGCAGCGCGAATCGCAATGATCAGCGGTTCACATCCACCACCACGCGCCCGCGCAACTGCCCGGCCAGCAAGCGTGGCGCGGCTTCAATGGCTTCGCTCAAGCCGATTTCGTGACTGATCAGCGGCAACAGGTGGAAGTCCAGATCCCGGGCCAGGCGATTCCAGGCTTCCACGCGCTTGGCTTTGGGCTGGGTCACGCTGTTGATGCCGGCCAGGGTCACGCCGCGCAAGATGAACGGCGCAACGGATGCGGGAAAGTCCATGCCCTGGGCCAGACCGCAGGCCGCGACGGTGCCATTGGCCTGGGTGCTGGCGCACGCGTTGGCCAGGGTGTGGCTGCCGACCGAATCGATGACGGCCGCCCAGCGCTCCTTGGCCAATGGCTTGCCCGGCGCGGACAAGGTGGCGCGATCGATGATTTCGCTGGCGCCCAGTTGCTTCAGGTAGTCGTGCTCCGAGGTCCGTCCGGTGGACGCGACCACCCGGTAGCCGAGCCTGCTCAGCAAGGCGATGGCAAAACTGCCGACGCCACCGTTGGCGCCAGTCACCAGAATGTCGCCCTGCCCGGGCGTCACGCCGTTGTGCTCCAGTGCCAGGATGCACAGCATGGCCGTGTAGCCCGCCGTACCGATGGCCATCGCCTGGGCCGCGGTAAACGCCTTGGGTAGCGCTATCAGCCAGTCACCGCTCAGGCGAGCCTTCTGCGCCAATCCACCCCAATGCCCTTCACCCACGCCCCAGCCATTGAGCAGGACCTGGTCACCGACCTTGTAGTCCGGATGCCCGCTGACTTCGACGACACCGGCCAGATCGATCCCCGGAACCATCGGGAATTTGCGCACCACCGGACTGCTGCCGGTAATCGCCAGGCCATCCTTGAAGTTCAGCGTGCTGTAGGCCACACGCACCGTGACATCGCCCTCGGGTAACTGATCGTCCTGGATCTCTTGCAGTGTGGCCCGGTAACCGCTGTCGTCTTTGTCGATCAAAATGCCTTTGAACATTACGGCCTCTCAATGGAATCAGTCTGTGGGTGGTGCAATTGAAATAACACATAAGCCTCACCCGCTGAAATGACGACTGGCCTTGCGCCAGTCGTTGCGTTACAAATCCTGTTCTACCGCCCCTACCCGGATTCAACGTCGGAGAACACAGCACATGAACCAATGGCCAGATACCCGCATTCTTGACCTGCTCGGGATCGAACTGCCGATCATTCAGGGGCCGATGGCCGGTGCCACAAACTCTTCCATGGTGATTGCAACCTGCAATGCCGGCGGCCTGGGCTCGATGCCAGCGGCGATGCTCAGCACGGATCAACTGCGCGAAGAGCTCAAAACCATCCGCCAACACACCCGGCACCCGATCAACGTCAACTTCTTCTGTCATCAGCCACCAGCTCCGGATGAGCAACGCGCGCAGGACTGGAAAAACCTGCTGCAACCTTACTACCGGGAACTCGGCGCCGACTTCGATGCACCGACGCCGGTGTCCAACCGGGCGCCGTTCGATAACGCGGCCTGCGAAGTGGTCGAAGCGTTTCGCCCTGAAGTGGTGAGTTTTCACTTTGGCCTGCCGGAAAAATCCCTGCTCGACCGGGTCAAGGCCACCGGCGCGAAGGTGCTGTCCTCGGCCACCACCGTCGCAGAAGCCGTGTGGCTGGAACAGCATGGTTGTGATGCAATCATTGCCATGGGCTACGAAGCCGGGGGCCATCGCGGAATGTTTCTCAGCGATGACCTGAGCAGTCAGGTGGGGACTTTCGCCCTGGTGCCCCAAGTCGTCGATGCGGTGAAGGTGCCGGTGATTGCCGCCGGCGGCATCGCTGACGCACGAGGCGTCGCCGCGGCCTTCATGCTCGGTGCTTCGGCGGTGCAGGTGGGTACGGCGTACCTGTTCACGCCAGAGGCCAAGGTCAGCCCTTCCCATCACAAAGCCTTGCGCACCGCCCGGGAAAGCGAGACGGCCGTCACCAACGTGTTCACCGGCCGCCCGGCCCGGGGCATCCTCAATCGGGTGATGCGTGAACTGGGGCCCATGAGCGCCAAGGCCCCGGCCTTCCCCCTTGCCGGTGGCGCGCTGATGCCGTTGCGGGCCAAAGGTGAAGCGGACTTCAGCAACCTGTGGGCCGGCCAGGCCTTTACCCTCGGGGTCGAATTGACCACCGAGGCACTGACTAGAAAGCTGGCTGAAGAAGGATTAGCGAGACTGCTGGGTCGTCCCTGAGCATCACTCTCATTAGAACTGTATACAATTTTGCGGCAACACATTCCGTTTAAAGGCAATTCGCTATATATTTTTGTACATAACGATTAACCTGCCGCCATTGCCTTTAACGGAGCCGTTTCATGACCATTCGTGCCTCACGTTTTGCCCCGACCTGCCTGGCGAGCCTTCTCGCCGTATTCGCCTTCGGCTCAGCCCAGGCGGACGAAGTCCAGGTGGCCGTCGCCGCCAACTTCACCGCCCCCATCCAGGCCATCGCCGCTGATTTCGAAAAAGACACCGGGCATAAACTGGTCGCCTCCTTTGGCGCCACCGGCCAGTTCTACACCCAGATCAAAAACGGCGCGCCGTTCGAAGTGTTCCTCTCGGCAGACGACAGCACCCCGAAAAAGCTTGAAGCCGAAGGCGACTCCGTCAAGGGTTCGCGCTTCACCTACGCCGTCGGTACGCTGGCGCTGTGGTCGGCCAAGGAAGGCTACGTCGATGCCAAGGGCGATGTGCTGAAAAAGAACGAATACCAGCACCTGTCCATCGCCAACCCCAAAGCCGCGCCTTATGGCCTGGCGGCGACCCAGGTACTGGCCAGGGAAGGTTTGACCGACAAGGTCAAGGACAAGATCGTTGAAGGCCAGAACATCAGCCAGGCCTACCAGTTCGTCTCCACCGGCAACGCCGAGTTGGGATTTGTCGCCCTGTCGCAGATCTACAAGGACGGCAAGATCACCAGCGGTTCGGCCTGGATCGTTCCCGCCAGCCTGCACGACCCGATCAAGCAAGACGCGGTGATTCTCAACAAGGGCAAGGACAACCCGGCCGCCAAGGCACTGGTTGACTACCTCAAGGGGCCGAAAGCGGCAGCTGTCATCAAGTCCTACGGTTACGAAATCTAAATGTCGCTATCGAGTGCCGATTTTTCCGCCATCTGGCTGACCCTGAAACTGGCGTCCCTGACGACCGTCATCCTGCTGATTGTCGGCACTCCGATTGCATTATGGCTGTCGCGCACCCGCTCCTGGTTGCGCGGCCCGGTCGGGGCGATTGTCGCCCTGCCCCTGGTGCTGCCACCGACGGTGATTGGTTTCTATCTGTTGCTGGCCCTCGGCCCTCACGGGTACCTTGGCCAGCTCACCCAATCACTGGGCCTTGGCACCCTCACGTTCAGTTTTGCGGGGCTGGTCATCGGTTCGGTGCTGTATTCGATGCCGTTTGTGGTCCAGCCGCTGCAAAACGCTTTTTCCTCGATTGGCACGCGCCCGCTCGAAGTGGCCGCGACCTTGCGGGCCAATCCCTGGGATACCTTTTTCAGCGTGATATTGCCCCTGGCCCGCCCCGGTTTCATTACCGCGGCCATTCTCGGCTTTGCCCACACCGTCGGCGAGTTCGGCGTGGTGCTGATGATCGGCGGCAATATTCCCGAGAAGACCCGCGTGGTCTCGGTGCAGATCTACGATCACGTCGAAGCCATGGAGTATGCCCAGGCCCATTGGCTGGCCGGGGCAATGCTGGTGTTCTCGTTTGTCGTCCTGCTGGCGCTGTATTCCAGTCGTAAAACCAAAGCGGGCTGGAGCTGACCGATGATTCAAATGCGTCTGAAACTACGTTATTCGGGCTTCGCCCTGGACGTCGATCTGCAGGTGCCTGGCCGTGGCGTCACTGCGCTTTACGGCCACTCCGGCTCTGGCAAGACCACTTGCCTGCGCTGCATCGCAGGCCTGGAGCGGGCTGAGCAAGGCTTTGTCCAGGTCAACGATGAAGTCTGGCAAGACAGCGACAACCGGATCTTCGTCGCGCCGCACAAGCGCGCGCTGGGCTACGTGTTCCAGGAAGCCAGCCTGTTTCCTCATCTGTCGGTGCTGGCCAACCTGGCATTCGGCCTCAAGCGCATCCCCAAGCCGCAACGCCGCGTCGACATGGCCCACGCCACCGAGTTGCTGGGCATCGGCCATTTGCTGGACCGGCACCCGCAACACCTTTCAGGCGGTGAGCGACAGCGCGTCGGCATCGCCCGCGCCTTGCTCACCAGCCCGAAACTGTTGTTGATGGACGAACCTCTGGCGGCGCTGGATGCCCAACGCAAAGGTGAAATCCTGCCCTACTTGCAACGCCTGCACGACGAACTCGACATCCCGGTGCTGTACGTCAGCCACTCCCAGGATGAAGTCGCGCGGCTGGCCGACCATATCGTGTTGCTCAGCAACGGCAAGGCACTGGCCAGCGGCCCGATCGGCCAGACTCTGGCACGCCTTGACTTGCCGCTGGCAATGGGGGATGACGCTGGTGTGGTGATCGAAGGTCGCGTCAGCGCTTATGACGCCGACTATCAATTGCTGAGCCTGCAATTGCCCGACACCACCCTCAACATCCGTGTGCCTCATACGCCACTGGATGCGGGCCAGGCACTGCGCTGCAAGGTCCAGGCACGGGATGTGAGCCTGAGCCTGGACAATACCGGGCAAAGCAGCATTCTCAATCGCCTGCCGGTCACTGTGGTCAGCGAAATGAGCGCCGACAACGCCGCCCACGTGCTGATTCGCCTGGACGCCGCCGGCACGCCATTGCTTGCGCGGATTACGCGTTACTCCCGTGATCAACTGAACATCCATCCCGGCCAGCCACTGTGGGCACAAATCAAAGCGGTCGCGGTGCTGGCGTAAATCCGAAGGCACGACTGCACCGGGCAGAGGTCAGCGCCTGAACCGACGAATTGACCTGCCTGTTTTTTGCACGATCACCAATGGCTTCTATAGTTGAACTGAACACGTATCCGCTGCGGAGACGCCATGGAAGACATTTTCGTCGTGAAGCGTTGCAAAAAGATCATCATCCATGGTCGACGTGCGGGTGAATATGACCACCTGCCACCGGATGCCGCAGTCTGGTACCGCATCGCCGATACCCGCACCCAAGGCTTCATCGGAGATGGCTACGATAACGAAGAAGACGCTGTGCGTGTTTGCCATCAGTTGAACGCTCAATCACAAGTGACAGCCCGACAAAGTTGACGGCTCGTCACCTTTTTTTAACGGGTCTATACTGAGTTAGTTGAAGGATCAGTAACCCTTTCGGCAGAAAGCTCGCCCCAGGCGGGCTTTTTGCTGCCACACCCAGGTTTCTTGAACGGAGGTGCTTCCCATGTCCGAAAAAGAGTCCATCACCACCCTGCTCACCTTGCTGGACTCCCGTCAGGCTCGCCTGGCCGCCGCCTGCAAGGAAATCGCCGACTGGGTCGATCATCAAGGCGGACACCCCACCGCCCTCAGAATTCGTGATCGCCTGAACGACATTGAGAAGGACACGCCGCTGATCCGGCACACGCTGTCGTCTCTCAAGCCTGTCGACCGGCCTCTGCCCCGGTTCAGATGATCCGTCACGAATTCGCGGTGCGGGAAAAGGCCCTATTCGGGCAGCATGATCGGTGACCGTACGTCTCCACACCCTTGGCTGCCTGCTGGATTTCCATCCCTTCTCACAACCCGGCCTGGAACCGGGATTTTTTGTTGCGCAAAACCAATCGAACGTCCCCGCTCACGTGGAGTCAACCGCTCACACGTCACGAAGGAGACGTTCCAATGGTCACTCATTTCAAAGTCAGCGGGCACCTGGCCTGCGGTCACCACGGCAACAACCTCGTATCGACCCGCGAACTCAACCGGGTGAAATGCCGAAGCTGCCGAAACACCGACGCCTACAAAGAAGCCCGCAAGGCTGAGCGCAACGCTGCCCGCCGCGCAGCACGCAAAGCCAAAGCCGTGCACACCGCCAATGACTGGCGTTCAGCCTGGACCGAGCGGCTGACCGCGATGGCCGGCCTGCAACGATTGCCCCGTGGCTTTGGCGGCCAACCCTTCGTTTAGGGAGCATGAAGTCGCCGTCAGGTTTTTACGGCGAGTCGATGTCCCTGCGCGCAGGCTCCATGATCTCGCGCAGGGACATGCGTTTGAACGCCTCGACCAGTGCTCGCCCCTCAACGGGTGCACAAGTGACCGCCAACCGCATGGTCGCCTCGCCCAGGTGCCAGATCAAAAACGCGGACTCCTCGACCTGTTGCTCGTCGCAGTCGGGATACACGCGCAGCATCGCCTGGGCCAGCATGGCTCCGGCAACCCGACTCTCCCCCAGTTCCAGCTGCAACAACTGCTTGTCGGCCTGCATACCGGACCAGATGTCACGCATCACCGGTGTCGCCATCACGATCTCGTAAAACTGATCGAGCAACTGCGAATAGGCGGCGCGCAAACCCCGGGCATCCTCGACAGCCTCCATTGCCTCGGCAATGCAACGACGGCTTTCAGCGTTATAGCGCTCGGCCAGCGTACGGATCACGGAACTCTTGTCGGGGAAGTACTGATAAAGGGAACCGATCGAGATCTCGGAGCGCTCGGCGATTTCACTCATCTTGAGTTGATCGCTGCCCTTGTCCGCGATCAATTGAGTGGCCATGGCCAGAATCCGCTCCTGACGATCGCGGCTGCGCTGTTGCGTGGGTTTGCGTCGAACCGCTTCTGCAGCAGGCTGTTCGAGGGTTTCAGAGGTTTTTTTGCGCACGAGTGAGTTCCCGATCAAAAACGTGACATGTACTCACCTTAGCATCGCCATTCCCTACGCCCAACAACAGATGCCACACGTCGGGGAATTCGATCTGATGGGTTGACGGCAAAACATGAGCATCTATCATCTTTTAAACATGAGCATCACTCACATTATTCGATGGAGATGAACGCGATGAAAACGACCCAACCCATCACGCTGGTCCTCGGCGCCACCGGCAAAACCGGACGGCGCATCACACAACGGCTCGAGGCTGCCGGCCTGCCCGTTCGCCGGGGTTCGCGCGATGCCAATCCGCCCTTCGACTGGGAAGATCGATCGACCTGGGACGCCGTGATCGATGGCGTTCATTGCGTCTACATTTCCTTTCAACCGGACCTCGCCGTTCCAGGCGCCGTTGAAACCATCCAGGCGTTCACCGAACTTGCGGTGAAAAGCGGCGTCCGCAAGCTGGTCTTGTTATCCGGGCGCGGCGAAGTTGAAGCACAACAGGCCGAACGCGTCGTACAGGACAGCGGGATTGACTGGACGATTCTGCGAGCCAGTTGGTTCTGCCAGAATTTCAGCGAGGCACACTTTCTTGAACCCATTGTGCAAGGTGAGCTTGCACTCCCCGTCGGCCAGGTCGCCGAGCCCTTTGTCGATGCAGAAGACATCGCCGAGTGTGCCGTCGCGGCACTGACCCAACCCGGACACACCAACCAGCTCTATGAACTGACCGGCCCTCGGGCGTTGACCTTTGCCCAAGCCGTGACCGAGATTGCTCGCGCCACCGGTCGCAACATCGAATTCGTGGCCGTACCGGCAGACGCGTATCGACAGGCAATGGAACAGGAACAACTTCCCCCGGCGTTGATCGACCTGGTGTTGTATCTCCTCACGACTGTATTGGACGGGCGCAACACACCCGTAGCCGATGGTGTACAGCGGGCGCTGGGCCGGCCGGCGCGCGACTTTGGCGACTACGTACGGCGCACTGCCGCTACGGGCATCTGGGGCAATGGCCGTCCGACGTAAAGCAGTGGCGGGAACAGGCTTCGTCGACTAGGGTTTTTGGCGTATCGAAGTGCGGCGCCTTTATTGGCAGGAGCCTGATCAAGGAGGAACCCATGTCACTCAATCGTAGTGCTGAACAAACCTACCGCCAGTGGTCGACCCCGATCCTGTTGGAACTCAAGGAGCGAGAACATCAAATGAACCCGTCAGACCGCCAGGCACTGGAAAACGTACTGCTGGAAAGAAGGCTGATCGATACCGGCAACCCGGCCGGCAGCGATCGCCGCAAGGCAGATCCGACGTCCTGAAAAACATCAGGCAATCACGATCAGGATAGAAATAACGGAACAGAAAAAACCAAGGGCTTGCATCCGCTTTCGCTTGCAAGCCCTTGCTTTAGAGAATGCCCAATCGAACGCAAATACGGTTCCAACGTCTGAATCCCCCCGCCGCCGTAAATCCATTTTTGATAATTATTAATTTCCAAACACTCCCCTCTATCGGCTTTAAATGTGCCAAGAGGAGGGTTAGCCATGGCAGGGCCTGCAGGTGACGTTTTTGACGAAAGCTTCGACTGCCATCAAAACCGCATTTGCAGAGGCTGACTTTCCTGAGCAGATTCACTGTTTTGTCCCGCGTCGTCACCCAGGCCACGCAGACAAACATTCACACACCGCACTTCGGTTTCCCCGGTTCGAGACCAGGCTAAACCACCACATGGAGGGATTCCAGGATGCTGATAAAAATCGAGAAAGCGAGCAAACCGGAAGGCTGGAATGTATGGATGAACGCGTGGTGCGTTGAGTTTCGCAGCTACGCAGAGGCCTTGGCGTTCGTGATCAGATTGGAAGGCCGGATCAATGCACCTCACCCCTTGCCTATCAGCACCGCCAGACTTCTTTTGGAACAGGCTTGACCTCGCGACGCCATCACCGAGAAGCTATCCACGACGTCATATCCGTATTTATTAATCTGTCTTTGATAATTATTGATTTCGCTCGCCCCTCTCCCTCGACTTTAAATATGCGTCGAGGGGGCGTTGGCCAAGGTGAGGTTTACAGGTGACACCTTTAACGGACGCTTCGAATACAGCCAGTCTGCTTTCGAGGAGGCCGACCTTCCTCACCATGTGCAATACTTTTCCCCGCATCTTCCCCCAGGAGATGCGGGTTTTTTTTCGTAAATGCGTTAAAACCACCCGCTACGATCATCTTCCAACTCTTGGCGACACACTTTAAGTTGAGCGTTGTAAATCTCTGACTGCTTTTGCACTTTCTGGGCAACCTGCATCAGCCAGGGTTTACTGCGATAGGTATTGCGGCTAAAGCCCCCACGCCCCTCGTGATAGGCCAGGTACTGATTGTAGGTGTCCCATTTGGAGATTCCGAGCTGACGTTGGGTGCCAGTGGTGTACCAACCGATAAACATGATCGCGTCGTCAAAACTGTCACGCGAACCACCGTTGCCTGTACTGTCCTTGTACTCACCCCACACAGGGTCTTGAGCCTGCGCATAACCGTAGGCCGAACTGACTCGCCCCCAGGGGATCACCCAGAGCAGGTAGTCACGAGGCGGCAATGCGTCCGCCACGTAACTGCTTTCCTGCTTCATGATCGCCATGGCCACATGCAGAGGCGTCCCATATTCACTCTGCATTTGCAGCGAGTCCTCATACCAGTCGGGATACTCACGGTAAATACTGCAGAGATTGCCTTGGTCTTTTGGCGGCGTGGTCGTGCACCCCGTTAAAAACAGCATCAACAAAGCCAACAGCAGAACCTGTCCTTGTTTCATTCATTACCCTCAAAAATAAGGGCATAAGGTACCCTCCGTTTACTGCAAGGCGCCTGAGTCAGGCAGGTGCAGGCAAAAACGTCAGAAGACATCCAGCTTGATCGCGTCACCCTTATCGAGAGGCTTCTTTGTAAGTCCCTATTGCACGGCGGCCTGACGCAAGCCCTGCGCTCTGATTGAATGCTCACACGTGGGCGTGAGGTCAGTGGGTGTACTCCGGGTTTCGATCTAGAGCATTTTCTCCAGGCCGATCTTGTCGCTGAGCCAGGCCTTGAAGCTGCGCCACTTGCCGCCGGGCTCCTTGCGCAAGGTATGCAGGCGGTCGTCGTCCTCGGTGAGCCAGACAATTTCGCCGTTTTCCAGTCGGGCCTGGTAACTCCGGGCCGGCGCCATGCCCTCAAGCGCCAGCTGGCGTACGTAGCCGGCCAGTTCGGGACTATCGACCAGCACCCCGACTTCAGTGTTCCAGAACACTGAACGCGGGTCGAAATTGTACGAGCCAACGAACACTTTCTGTCTGTCCAGGATCATGGCCTTGGTGTGCAGGCTGGAGTCAGAGCCACCACTGAAACCAAACGAGGAGCTACGACCAGGATCGTCCGGCTGGCGCCGCAGCTCATAGAGTTTCACGCCATGTTCGAGCAGAGACTTGCGATACGGTGCATAGCCGCCATGCACCGCCGGCACATCGGTGGCCTCCAGTGAGTTGGTCAGCAGGCGCACATCAACGCCGGCATCGGCACGACCCAGGAGATAGTCCATGCCCGGCTTTTGCGGGACGAAATAGGCCGAGATCATGATCAGCTCGCTATTGACGCTATCGAGTTCAGGCCGCAGCTGTGTGGCCATCAATAGCGCGCGGGCCGGTTCGCCGCTGGCCAGGACCTTGCTTGGAGCGTCCCACATCGCCTTGCTATGGGCCCAGATCAGCTGCTTGCGCCAGGTCTCGAGTTGCGGTTGAGTCTGGTAGGTCATGAGATGGTTGTACAACGCCTTGCTCTCGATACGTGAGGTCTGGAGCGATTGCTCCAGGCGTTGGCGGCTTTCGAGCAAGTCTTGCGCTGTTGGCTTGTTGAGCTGGAAGTCACTGATCGACTGGCTCAAGGCGCTGTTCCAGTACTGATCGAAGCTGTGCCCCAATTGCTCGGCGACCGGGCCGATGCCCAGCAGGTCCATGTCGGTGAAGTTGAGGTCGGGCCTGGCGTCGAAATATTCATCCCCCAGGTTGCGTCCGCCGACGATGGCTGCGCTGTTGTCGGCCAGCCACAGTTTGTTGTGCATGCGTCGGTGTTGTTGGGAAAGATCAAGCAGGCGGCCCATGGTTCGAGTGACCACGGTGCTGCGCCCCAGATGCAAAGGGTTGAAGACGCGGATATGGATGTTCGGGTGCACCGCCAGGGTAGCGATGACTTCTTCCTGGCCGTCGCTGGCAGTGTCATCGAGCAAGATGCGTACCCGTACGCCGCGATCTGCTGCCAGCAGCATTTCATGCACCAGCGCCCGAGTGCTGAAACCGTTATGCACGATGTAGTACTGCAAATCGACGGCTTTCTGTGCATTGCGGATCAACTCCGCGCGCGCCCGGAATGCTTCACTGCTGTTGGGCAGCAAGCGAAAACCCGAGCGCCCCTCATGCTCGGCGGCCTGAGCCTGGATCGAGCGCCCGAACGCCGAATCGCTGGCGGGTATCGCCTCGCTGAATTCGTGAGGCAAGCGCGTGGTGGCGCAGCCGACGAGCAGCAGCGCGAACAGCATGGCGCAGAGAAACCGGGACATGGGCAAGGACTGCTCCTCAACCACAACGGGTGTAGTTTTTGAACTCAACATCCAGCCAGTACTGGCTGCCGAGCACATGCAGCCCTCGATAATCCGCACGACTTGTTCCAGTAAAGCCCGTTTCAAGCAGTGTGTCGAAATATTCCAGCAGCTGCGCCCAGAGCATGAAACCGCCCTGGGCCGGGTGCAGGCCCGCCCTCCGCTGTAGCGCCGGGCTGGGTCGAGCAGTTTGGGTCAGCCGGTGTCGCTAACAACGTACGCGGTGCCCTGGAAGCCATCGATAAGATTGAAGAATTCATCAAGATGATGCTTGTGGTGATGATGGCACCGGAGTGACTGAGTCGTTTTCGGCCCTTCGCGACAGGCAGCAGTCGGCCCAAAGCGGGCGCTCACAGCGGATGTCGATATCAGACTTGTTCAGTAGAGGATAAGAATCCAGTTTAGATTTTGACGTGTGCCCACTCTATAAACGGCTCTGGAAAAACGACGGCAGCAAAGTAGTCGCCTAACCTGGGCGCTGGGCTCGTTCCGACTCATCCAGGTGCTCTAGCAGCACCGCTATCGTCGCATCCCGCAGCTTGATTGCCTCCATCCAGTCCGGCCCGTCTGCCAACAGCGCAGGACAGACGTTGACGTGGATTGCACCGTGGCGCGGGTACCACTGACCGTCGCGCAGCACCTTGCGCGTGCCGCAGATTGCGACCGGCAGCAGTGGCACGCCGGCACGCGCAGCGAGTACGAAGGCGCCCATGTGGAACGTTCGCAATCCTGGCTCGCGGGTGAAGGTTCCCTCGGGAAAGAACACCAGGGGCTGGCCAGCCTGTAGCGCCTCGGCCAGGGGCTCGGTGTCTGCGGCGCTGCGCTGCAGGTCGAAGCGTTCGACAAAGCGGGCGCCGAGCTTGCGCAGGAACCGGCCGGCGATCCACTGGTCAGCCAATTCGCGCTTGGCAACGAAGCTGAACTGTGGCGGTAGGGCCGCGCTGAGAATGACACCATCGAGGTAGCTGGCATGGTTTGCGGCCAGCACGCTCACCGAGGAGGAAGGCAGGCGTTCGAGTCCCGTGACACTGAACGGAACACCCGCCAGGCGCAGAAACAGCCGGGAGGCCGTACGGGTAAAACTGCGACACCAACGCTGGCGCGGCAGGATCGCAACGACCAGCCAGGTCAGCGGTGTGACCAGCCAGAACAGCAGCCAGATGTAAGTGGCATACAACGCGGCGCGGCAGGTCTGCCAACTGCGACCGAAATGCCCGCGCAAGGCCTGCAACACCAGGCGCAGCAGCTGGCGCCAAACGGCCAGGTGCGGCCGCCCCACTTCGCCGCGCTCATACAGTTCACGACTGGCAGCACGGCGAAGCTTTCCGCTGGAGGTTTTCAGTACGCTATGCGGTGGCACCAGAACGATATCGTCGGGCGCCACACCGGTGAGGTCGAACACGATACGGTTGACCTCCTGCTGCAGCTGTTGCCGCGCAGCAGCGTCCTTCTCGTAGCTTTCCGCCAACACCACCAGGCGCTCGGTGCCGGTGGCCGGCTCCGGACTGCCGAACACCGCGATGCAGCCTTTGCGCAGCCCGGGCAGATTGCCGACCGCTGCTTCGACATCGTAGGGGTAGATGTTGCGCCCGGCACGGATGATCAAGTCCTTGGCGCGGCCGGTCAGGTAGACCTCGCCGCCGGCCATGTAGGCGAAATCGAGCGAGTCGAACCAGCCATCGCGCAGCACCCGGCGGGTCTCTTCGGGGTTGCGGTAGTAGCCTGCCGAGGTAGACGGCCCGCGAAATTGCAGGTGCCCTTCGCTGCGTTCGGGCAGTTCGATTCCACTGCCATCGACAATACGAATCTGATGGCCCGGCAGTGGTCGACCGCTGGAGACGAAGCGCAGCGTTGCGCTGGCATCCGCTTCGACGGGCAGTGCATTGCCACGGGCCTGGAACGCGTCGCGCTGTACCCGGTCGATCAGCGGTCCTCGGTCCAGGGGAGGAAAGGCCACGCCCAGTGTGGCCTCGGCCAACCCATAGACGGGCGCCAGCGCAGTGGGCGCCAAGCCGTAGCGAGCGAAACGTTCGGCGAAGCGCTGCAAAGTCTGCGGGCTGACCGGTTCGGCACCGTTGAAGGCCAGGCGCCAACTGCTCAGGTCCAGACCCTCGAGATCGTCGTCAGCGAGTTTGTTCAGACACAGCTCGTAGGCGAAGTTGGGCGCCGCCGACATCGTGCCGCGGAAGCGGTCGATGGCCCATAGCCAACGCGCCGGCCGTGCCAGGAAAGCCAGCGGCGACATCAGCATCAGGCTGTAGCCGTAGTACAGGCTGCCCAGCCAGGCACCGATCAATCCCATGTCGTGGTACATGGGCAGCCAGCTGACGAACACGTCTTGCGGTCCCACCTTCAGAGCCCTCCCCATGGCGCGCAGATTGGCCAGCAGATTGGCGTGGCTGACCATCACACCCTTGGGCTGGCCAGTACTGCCCGAGGTGTACTGCAGGAAGGCGATGTCATCCGGTTGCCGCGGTGGTGTGATGCACTCGCCCCCCTCGCCTGTCAGCTCGGCCACGCTGGCAATGCGCGTCAGGCTCGGGACCTGCGGCTGGAGCAACCGGGCGAGCAGCTTCGCTTGCGTCACGGTAATCAGCACTTTGGCCTCGGCGTTGCGCAGAATGCCGGCCTGGCGGCGCAGATGATCCTCTATCTGCGACAGGCGCAGCGGTGGGTAGATGGGCACCGGCACACCACCGGCCAACAGGATGCCGAAAAAGCCCTGGAGAAAGTCGCGGCCTGTGGGCAGCATCAGGGCCACGGTTTGACCGGCGTGCAAGCCACTGCGCTGCAGCCCTGCGGCAACGGCCAAGGCCCCCTGGTGCAAGGCGCCATAGCTGATATCTTCCTGCTGGTCACTTTCACCTAGCAGGCGCACGTGGAGATGCTGCGGCTGCTGGCGCACATGCCAGTCCAGTACCTCGATCAAGGTCCGCGCGGCGTCTGGCGTCTGCCCCGTTGCTATCAGGGTCTCGCTGGAGTTGCTGGAGGGCAACGGACGTACGACCTCGGCGCCATGCCTGCTGTGCAGCACGCGCAGTATGTCGGTGGGGGTGTCTGCCGAGGCGAACAGGTTTTCTGGCAAGCGCACACCGAATTCGTGCTCGATACGTGACCAGAGCTCGACTCGAGTCAGGCTGTCTACGCCCAGATCCCGATCCAGCACGCTGTGCAAGGTGACTTGCAAACCTTCTGCCGCTTGCGGGCGCAGCTCGACCACGGTGCGCCGGACAATTTCGAGCAATTTTTCCGCGTCCCCATCGCAACGGGGAACGGCACGGGTTTCTGGAGGCGGACGAGGCATCGGCAGCCCCTCATGACAGAACACTCTGTGTGTAGATCCTTGCCAACTGCCATTATGCGCCTACGGAGGCGACTGGGAATGCCATCATCAGCTGCAGCGCTCGCAGGATGGGTGAGCCGGGGCTAGGCTTCTGAAGAACGCAGCCCCTGCAGAGAGATCTGCCATGCCAGCCAGCCTTGCCCCCGGAGTGACACGCCGAGAAATCTGGGCCTGGGCGATGTTCGATTTCGCCAACTCCGGCTACACGACCGTGGTGATCACCGCCGTGTTCAACGCCTACTTCGTCGCGGTGGTCGCCAAGGGCGAGGCCTGGGGGACGCTGGCCTGGACCAGCGCCATATCCCTCTCTTACGCCCTGATCATCCTGACCGCGCCGCTGATCGGTGCCTACGCCGACGCCTTCGCCTGCAAGAAGCGTCTGCTTCTGTTCAGCACGGTCGGTTGCGTCGTCTTTACCGCTGGACTGGCGTTGGCCGGGCCGGGGGAGCTCGGCGTTGCGATTCTGTTCATCGTGCTATCCAACTACTGCTTCGGCAGCGGCGAGAACCTGATTGCCGCCTTCCTGCCCCAGCTCGCCCGTGCGGATGCCTTGGGCAAGGTGTCCGGCTGGGGCTGGGGGTTGGGTTACATTGGCGGTTTGGTCAGCCTGGGCGCCTGCCTGGCCTTCGTCAGCTGGGCCCAGGCGCAAGGCCAGACGGCGGCGCAGTTCGTGCCGGTGTGCATGCTGATCACTGCGGTCTTGTTCGCGTTGGCCAGCGTACCGACCTTCCTGTTCTTGCGTGAACGCAGCCTGCCGCAGACAGGGAGCAGCGACAGGCCTATCCCGCAAGCGGCGCTGGCGCGCTTCGCGCAGACGCTGCGCGAAGCAGACCGCTATCGTGACCTGCTGCGCTTCCTTGCCTGCACCGTCTGCTACCAGGCCGGTATCTCGGCGGTGATCACCCTGGCTGCCATCTATGCCAATCAGGTCATGGGCTTCAATACCCAGGACACGCTGCTGCTGATCTTCGTGGTGAATATCACGGCCTCCATCGGTGCCGTGCTGTTCGGTTGGCTGCAGGATCGCCTCGGCCATCGCACCACGCTGGCGCTGACCCTGCTGGGCTGGCTCGGCATGGTCGGCCTGGTCTGGGTCGCGCGCGGCCCCGGGCTGTTCTGGCTGGCGGCCAACCTCGCCGGTCTGTGCATGGGTGCCAGCCAATCGGCCGGACGTGCGATAGTCGGTCTGCTCGCGCCGCCGACGCGGCTGGCGGAGTTCTTCGGCCTCTGGGGGCTGGCCGTCAAACTGTCGGCAATCCTCGGCCCCATGACTTACGGCCTGACCAGTTGGCTGTCCGGAGGCGATCACCGCCTGGCGATGCTGATTACCGGCAGCTATTTCGTTGTCGGCCTGCTGATCCTGGCCGGCGTCAACCTGGAGCGCGGGCGGCAGGTAGCTGTCAGCCATACCGAGAGTCTCGAAAAGTGAGAGGAACTCCCTGCGTCGGGTCGGTCTTCGCCTGTCGAAACTGACCTAATTCGGCCAAAAGCAGCCGGTGACGAATCAAACACAACGATGTGTCCGGTCTGCCAAACACATTCGCCTCATGAGTTTTCACATAGCTTGAAAAAATCATGCGAATAGGGATAGATCGCTTTGAAACGTCAACTCATCACATGTCCCGCTGCCAGGTCTATTTATGCCGCTCAGCTTTCATAAAATGCACGCCAATGGCGATGATTTCGTTATCGTCGACTCGCGAAAATCACCGAATCCAATCACCAGCAATATGGCTCGTCTAATGGGAGATCGGAACCGAGGAGTCGGCTTCAATCAACTCGCGGTGGTGTTTGATTGCGATGATGCAGATGCGCGTTTGATGTTCTGGAATGCAGATGGCTCAACGCTGGATGCTTGTGGCAGCGCAACGCGCGGGGCCGCTGATATGCTGATGCGTGAATCCAATATGACTTCGGCAGCACTGCGAACCAACCGTGGCCTGCTGACTTGCGAACGAACTTCAACCGGCGCCATTTCTGTAAACATGGGAAAGCCACTTTTGGGTTGGTCGGATGTTCCTCTGGCTTTGGAAATGGACACTTTAGTGATGCCACTTGCCGGTCACCCAACAGCTTGCAGCATGGGAAATCCGCACTGCACCTATTTTGTGGATGATCTGACAGCCGTTGAGATTGCAACGATTGGACCGGGAGTTGAAACCAACCCCTTGTTTCCCCTCAGGACGAACGTGCATTTCGTCCAGATCATTGACCGAAAGCACATCCGGTTGCGAATTTGGGAGCGCGGGGGCGGTATCCCGCTGGGTTCAGGCTCCTGCTCTTGCGGCGCCGCAGTTAACGGAATTCGTCGTGGCTTGCTAGACAATTGCGTTGAGGTCGAATGTGACGGCGGAGCTGTAACGGTTCAATGGGATGGCGAGGGATCAGTTTTTCTCACCGGGCCGGTAGAGACGACTTTTTCAGGAACAATCGCGGATGCTTTGTTGAAAGCCTGATTTTCAGGTAGGCCGCTATTGGCCGACTTTTGCCTGTCGCCACCGTCTGCTTTGGGTTGTGGATTCAACCGGTCGATGACTATGCCGATCAGTCGACCATCACTGTCGCGCTCAGCTAGCGTCGGTGCCGCCATCGCCCGTTCTTGCCTCAAATTCATCATTGTTCTCCCGTAACCCGTGTTTTGCTCTTCGTCAAAGTCAGGCTCAACAGTACCGAAATCAAGATGATGCCGCCGACTGTGGTCAGCGACCATTGGATCGGCATGTGCCACCACGGCGCGACCAGCATCTTGCCGCCGATGAACACCAGTACGATGGCCAGACCATATTTGAGCAAGTGGAAACGGTAGGCCATGTCGGCAAGCAGAAAATACAGTGCGCGCATGCCCATGATGGCGAAGATGTTGGAGGTGAACACGATGAAGGGGTCGGTGGTGACGGCGAAGATAGCCGGGATGCTGTCGACCGCGAACACCAGGTCGCTGGCCTCGATCAGTACCAGCACCGGGAACATCGGCGTCGCCCAGCGCAGGCCGTTCTGGCGCACGAAGAAGCGCTCGCCGTGAAAACCGTCGGTGATGCGAAGATGGCTACGCAGCCAGCGCAGCAAAGGGTTCATTTCGAGGTCTGGTTGCTGGTTGGCGAAGATCAGCATCTTGAAGCCGGTGATGAGGAGGAAAGCGCCAAAGACATAGAGCAGCCAGGCAAACTCCTGCACCAGCCAGACACCGGCGAAAATCATACCGGCGCGCATGATAATGGCGCCGAGCACGCCATAGAGCAGGACGCGGCGCTGCAACTCTGGCGGCACGGCGAAATAGCCGAAGATCATCACGAAAACGAACATGTTGTCGATCGACAGCGACTGCTCGATCAGGTAGCCCGTCAGGAATTCGAGCGTTGTACGCTGGGCCACTTCGGCGCCGAACATGCCGCGCAGATACCACCAGAGCAGAACGGAGAAGACCAACGCCAAACTGGTCCAGGCGATGACCCAGGCCAGCGCTTCGCGTACTGAAACACGATGCGCCTTGCGCCCGCCGAAGACGAAAAGATCCAGCGCCAGCATGGCGAGGACGAACCCGATAAAGGCGACCCACATCCAAGATTGGCCGACGCTAATGGTGGTCATTTAACTATCCAAGGTTGGCCGATACTCATATAGCGCCGCACGATCACCCGCCCCAATGCGGGCGGCGCAGTGACTTAAGCGGTAGGCCAGGCGCTTGCTGAAGTAATCTCGAAACCGCGGCATTGGATGGCCATCTGCATGACTGTCTCCGCATGAAGTAAATGGGCTGGAAGAGGTCATGCTAACGGGCATGTAGCATCAGTAAAAATCGTTTATTCGTTGCGAATTGTTCGTTTTTTACGAAGTGTTGATTCAGATGCTCGGCTACCGGCAATTGCATAACCTACAAATTGATGTTGAGGCTGTCGCACCCGTCACCCAAAAACTTGATCAGGTTGGGTTTCCTCTCTATCGAGAATGCAAAGACACCTGGTATCGGGCTGACAATGTAGAAGTAGGCCAGCGCGAATTCATCGTCCTGGACCCCGCCAGCTACACTCATTCGATACATTTCCGCACAGAGACTTCCGCCATGACGACCAAAACCGCAATCGTATTCGCTGGCGGTGGCAGTTTGGGGGCGGTGCAGGTGGGAATGTTGCGGGCCCTGGTCGAAGCCAATGTTCGATTTGACATGGTGATTGGTGCTTCGGTAGGCGCTATCAACGGTGCCTACTTTGCCGCAAGACCCGATTCCGATGGCGTCCAGGCGCTCGCCGGATTCTGGCGCGGGCTGAGTAAAACTGACATTTTCCCCCTCTCTTGGTTCGATACCTGTAGAGGATTGATCAAACGGCGTGGCTATCTGTTGCAGCCGTCGGCCTTGAATCGGCTGCTGGGTCAGGCACTGCCCATTCACCGCATTGAGGATGCGGTGCTGCCCCTGTACATCGTCACCACCAACCTGCTCAGTGGTGCCGAGACGGTCCTGTCCAGTGGCGAACTCGAGCAGGCGTTACTGGCAAGCGCTGCCATTCCGCTGGTGTTCCCCTGCGTACAAATCGCCGATCAGTTTCTGGTTGATGGCGGCGTGGCAAGCAATACACCTATTTCGACTGCCGTAGCCTTGGGAGCCACCAACGTCGTGGTAATCCCCACCGGAGTGAGTTGCGACCTGACGCAACCTCCCCGAGGACTGGTCGCCTTGGCCCTGCACACCGTCAATCTGATGAGCATGCGCCAGCTGGTGAGCGACATCGAACACTTCCGCACTGTCACCAGTCTGCACATCGTCCCGCCCTTGTGCCCGGTGGATGTCTCGGTTTTCAACTTTGACCAGACCGAGTCTTTGCTGCAGCGTGCCTATGAGCAGACCCTTCGGTGGCTGGAACGTGGGGGGCTCGAACGCACCAAGGTCCCTGGTGCCCTTTCCATCCATTCGCATGCCCATGAGCATTGAGTGATGTGAATTACCAAAACAGCGAACCTTCAGGCCGCAGCACCCAGCGATGCCTGCGTTTCAAAATCAACCCAAATCAGCTCGCCCTACCCGCCCTAAATGCCGCCATCCTGGAGCTCACGCTTCGGGTTGCCCATGATGTGGCGGCAACGTTTAGCGATGAGGCCCCTCTACATTACACCGATGAAAACCGCTTTCGATAATCACTAGGACCAACCCCGAGACGCCGCATGAATGCCCTCCTGAACCCGTCCGTATTGGCATAACCTACTGTATCGGCCAAGCGCTTGAGTGATACGTCCGAGTCTTCGATTAACCGTCTGGCCGCATCGATGCGCGCCAGTTCGACAAATTCGGCCGGGGTTGAACCGGCTTCGGCCTTGAAGGTACGGGCGAAGTTGCGCTCGCTCATACCGGCGCGGGCGGCCAGGATGGGTACGCTCAAGTCGGCCTTCAGGTGTTCCACGACATAATCCTGCACGTCTCGGATCACGCTGCGTTCGGCGGTTTGTGCTGCCAATTGCGCACTGAACTGCGATTGTCCGCCGGGCCGCTTGAAGAACATCACCATTTCACGGGCAACGCTGAGCGCCAGTTCTCTGCCGTGGTCTTCTTCGACCAGCGCCAAAGCCAGGTCCATGCCCGCCGTGACCCCTGCCGAGGTGTAGATGTTGCCATCCTTGATAAAGATGCTGTCCGGGTCGACATGGGTTTGCGGGTGTTCCCTGGCCAGCTTTGCGCTGGAGTTCCAGTGAGTGGTGACACGGCGTCCGTCAAGCAGCCCGGCGGCGGCCAGCAAAAAGGCACCGCTACAGACGGAGCCGATACGACGTACGGATTTCGCCTGCCGGCGTAGCCATTCCTGCAATGCAGGGTCCAGGGCAATTTCATCGATGTGTGGACTGCCAGCGACAAGCAAGGTGTCAATCTTGCCTTTATACGTTTCAAAGGTGTCGTCGATGGCAAGCTTCAAACCACTTGAGCTTTTGATCATCCCTTTGCCGGTGCCGATCACTTCAACCCGATAGGCGCGTGGGTTGCCCAGTTGCCTGGCTGCTTCGGCGAAGACATCGGCAGGTCCGACAACGTCCAGCAGTTGCACGCGGGGGAAGGCCAGGAGGGTTATGCGCATGATGTCTGTCCTCGTCGAATCATTGGCTGAATACGTCGCTTAATGACTATTTCAGCCAAAGTCTGTTTGGCTGAAAATAGCCCCAACAGCAAATTCAGTCAAACGGGAGACTGCCATGAACACTGCATATACCCCCACGGTCGCTGCCGCTCAATCGGTGCAAACCAGCAATACGTCCATCAAAAACCTGCCTATCAATCTGTTCGGCTCGGTCATGGGTCTGGCCGGTCTGGGACTGGCTTGGCGCTTGAGTGGTCAGTATTACGGCGTCGGCGGAGTGTTGGGTGAAGCGATTGGCGCCCTGGCCGGCCTGGTATTCGTGCTGTTGACCTTGGGTTACCTGGGCAAATGGGTGAAACATCCAGAAGCGGTAAGGGCCGAGTTCAACCATCCGATCGCCAGCAACTTTTTCGGCACCGTCACCATTGCACTGTTGCTGCTTTCGGCAGTCGCCGCGCCCCACAACGAATTGCTCGGACGGGCTCTCTGGATACTGGGCAGCGCACTGACGGTGTTGCTCGCAGGCCTCGTGGTTTTCCGTCTGTTGTCGGGCAATCAGGATTCGTTGAATGCCGTACCTGCCTGGTTGATTCCGGGTGTCGCCACCCTCGATATCGCGGTAACCGGTGCGCATATGCCCATGGCCTGGGTTGCTGAGTTCAACCTGTTTGCCCTCGCCGTGGGTGCGGTGCTGGCGCTGGTTTTCTTCACCCGGATCTTTTCGCGGCTGGTGCATGAGACAACGCTGGCCAAAGGCATGGTGCCTTCGCTGATGGTCCTTATTGCCCCCTTTGAAGTCGGTTTCCTGGCGTACACCAACGTGTTCGGCGAGATCGACCGATTTGCCAGCGTATTGTTCTACTTCGGCCTGTTTCTGTTCGTGGTGCTCGGTTTCAAAGTGTTCCGTCGCGATGTGCCCTTTGCCCCTTCGTGGTGGGCAATCAGCTTTCCCATCGCGGCCCTGAGCAATGCCGCGCTGAAATATGCACATGCCCAGGACAACACCGCGCTGATGGTAATCGCTGCTGTAATTCTGTTGTTTCTCACCGTGGCACTGACCGTGTTGTTGGTGAAAACCCTGATCAGCCTGTTCAGCGGCAAACTGTTGGCCAACTGACCTTTTACCTCCCTTTGGCGAGCCTTGACCGGCTCGCTTTTTTTTTTGCCCACACAGGTTTCATCGAATGACTTACAACGCATCGTGGTTACTGCTGATCGTTGCCGGATTCCTGGAGATCTTCTTTGCGGTCGGCTTGAAATCTGCCAATGGCCTTGAAAGGCCCTGGCTGCTGGTCGGCACGGTCGTAGTATTGGCCGGCAGTTTGAGCCTGTTGACGATGGCTTTGCGGGTGCTGCCTGTAGGAACCGCCTATGCGGTCTGGACCGGCATCGGCGCTGCCGGCACAGCCGTCGTTGGAATGTATTGGATGGGTGATGCGGTATCGTTCTGGAAACTTGTCTGGATCGGCATGATCCTGCTGAGCGTCGCCGGACTACGCTGGGCAGCCTGAACAGGGCAAATACTTAATTGATTAACAGCCCCATTTTTTTAGTCCAGTGAGGAACAGGAAACATAGACGAAGGGAGTCACTCGGGTTTCGTAGACGCAGTCGAACGTCTACTGATTTCAGAGTCTTAAATCCATGTCGCCTTACTACCCGGCCGCCTGAGCAGGTTCAACCTCAGTTCGACGCGCTGGAGGTTAAAGCCCCGGCAACCTTGAACACCCGCGCCATGCCCTCATTCACAGGCGGAATATTCGACTCCGCTCCTTCGCGTCATCCCGTCTCCCCTTCCCAGTAGTCTGAATCTCCTGCCCCGCCTGGGAGTATCGGCCGATGTATATCGCCCGGCGTTTATCCATAGTTGTGGCATGTACCAAAAAAAGGTCCGCGGTCCGGCCTTGGTGACTGCAATTGCTTTGGAGAAAGTCATGGCTACTCAGAAAAAAAACTCATCGTCAACGAACGATCAGATCGCACTATTCACCCAGCCCCTCACCACTGACCTCAACGAGTCATTGGTGACAACGTCGGTTACAGCCAGCGCTCTGGGCGTCGTGGCGACCGGCGAGGACGTGACCCTGGACGAAACGGCCGGATTGCAGAACGCCACTGCCACGCCAACCCCTGCGGGGGACGCTGACGACAACGACATTCTGGTGGCGTCCCTGCCCACGACATTCGCTAACCGTTTGGCCGGACTGGGGGCAGGCACCGCCTCGGGTGCGGCCTTGAGCGGCTATACCGGTGCCGCGGGCAACACGGGCAGCGATGCATTCACCGTCACCGCCGCGCCCGGAGGAAGCATTACCGATATCAGCTTCACCGACAGTTCAGGCGCACCGCTCAATGGCCTGGACAGCGGACTCGATACCCTCGATGGCACCAGCATCCTTCTCTATACCGATACGAACGACAACAACATCGTTTTGGGTCGAGCCGGGGGCCCGGCCGGTGCGATCGTGTTCGCTGCCTACATTGAAGAAACCGGTTCGCCGGTCACGGGCGGCAAGATCTGGACCGTGGAGTACCAACCGCTCAAGCATCCCGATATGACGAATGCCGATGATTCGCTCAATCTGCTGAATAAGGTTTTCATCGGAGCCAGTGAGGATTTGGTATTCAGCCTGGCCAATGCGCCCTCCGGTCAGAACCTGTTCCTGATGTTCACGAAGGCGAACCCGAACGTTGTCGATGTCGGTGGTGTGTTGCGGATCACGGATCCCACCATCATCGCCACCGGCAAGGACCCCGCCGACCAGTCAAGCGGCGTCAACATAAACACTGGCGACACGATCAATACCAGCCAGGCGGGTGGCCCGACCACCTTCGGCACCAACAATCAGATGATTGTGGAGCAAGAGGGCATCCGCTTTTCGTTCGTCACGGGTGCCAGGCAGAATGTGACCATTCCCAACCTGGATCAGAACGAAGCCGACCTTGAATCCAACGTCGACTTTACCGACGTCTACAACACGAAGTCGGCCAATTTCGACGTCGTGCAATTGCAAAGCGGCAAGAGCGCTATCGTAAAAATCAGCGCATTCAGCACCGCGGCTGAACCTGGCGTGAATTTCATCAATGGATACGCAGGCGATACGTCGGTGGCCATCACCAATGTTCGCGTGATCAACAATAGCACCGGGCTGGTGATCGAGAATTCAGACGGATCGGTGAATGATCCGGCCATTACCATCAGCTTTGCTGCAGGGGTCGCAACCCTCACCGGCATTAAAGCCGGCTACCAGATTGAATACACCACTACGGCGGATCACAACCGCGTGCTTATCGAGAACGGTGCGGCCGTCACTGCCAAGGGCAATGACCACGCCGACTTTGATATCGGTGGTTTCACGCTGGTCAGAGCCTCTGTCACGACCACCGAAATCGGCTCCAAGATGATCTTCGACGACGACGGACCGAGCATCAGCACCACCGGCACGGAGCCGACGCTGACGGTGGACGAGACGGTACTGGCGACCAACGACACCCAGAGCTTTGCCGCCAACTTCACCTCGGCGTTTGGCGCCGATGGTGCCGGCACCCTGACCTATGCGCTGGGCGTGGTGGCCGGAGCTTCCGGGTTGACCGACACGGAGACAGGCGAGGCGGTGAACCTGTCGCTCAACGGCACCGTGGTCGAAGGCCGCACGGCCCTCGGCAACCTGCTGGTGTTCACGGTCAGCGTGGCCGCCAATGGCAGCGTCACGCTGGACCAGATCCGCGCCGTGGTGCATCCCGACCCAACCAATCCGGATGACTCGACGAGTTTGACCTCGGACAACCTGGTGACGCTGACGGCGACCACGACCGACGGGGACGGCGACAGCGCCCAGGCGACGCTGAACATCGGGCAGAACCTGGTGTTCAAGGACGACGGGCCGAGCATCAATACCACCGGCACGGAGCCGACGCTGACAGTGGACGAAACGGTGCTGGCGACCAACGATACCCAGAACTTTGCCGCCAACTTCAATTCGGCGTTTGGCGCCGATGGCGCCGGCACCCTGACCTATGCGTTGGGCGTGGTGGCTGGAGCTTCCGGGTTGACCGACACGGCCACCGGTGAGGCGGTGAACCTGTCGCTCAACGGCACCGTGGTCGAAGGCCGCACGGCCACCACCAGCCTGCTGGTGTTCACGGCCAGCGTGGCCGCCAACGGTGATGTCACCCTCGACCAGCTCCGCGCCGTGGTGCATTCCAACACCACCAATCCGGATGACTCGACGAGCCTGACCTCGGACAACCTGGTGACGCTGACCGCGACCATTACCGACAAGGAGGGCGACAGCGCCCAGGCGACCCTGAACATCGGGCAGAACCTGGTGTTCAAGGACGACGGGCCGACCATCACCACCACCGGCACGGAGCCAACGCTGACAGTGGACGAGACGGTACTGGCGACCAATGATACCCAGAGCTTCGCCGCCAACTTCACCTCGGCGTTTGGCGCCGATGGGGCTGGCACCCTGAGCTATGCGCTGGGCGTGGTGGCCGGGGCTTCCGGATTGACGGACACGGCCTCGAACCAGGCGGTGAACCTGTCGCTCAATGGCACCGTGGTGGAAGGCCGCACGGCCACGAGTAATCTGCTGGTGTTCACGGTCAGCGTCGCCGCCAATGGCAGTGTCACGCTCGACCAGCTCCGCGCCGTGGTGCATTCCGACCCAAGCAATCCCGATGATTCGAAGTCGTTGACCTCGGACAATCTGGTGACGCTGACGGCGATCAAGACCGATGGGGACGGCGACAGCGCCCAGGCGACGCTGAACATCGGGCAGAACCTGGTGTTCAAGGACGACGGGCCGGCACTCAGTTTCGGCAACCTGATCGGGACCGGTAGCGTCCTTGCGCAATCCGGGTTCTGGAGTATGGCGACGGGAGCCGACGGCCTGGGGGCGGCCGGTCTGGATATCTCGTTGGTCAATAACCAGTTCACTCTCGTCAGGCCAGACAACACGACCACGACCGGGACCGGCACGCTCAGCGAGCTGTCGCCATCACCGGATGCCAATGGCGCGTACCAGTTCGCGGGAACCTTGACCGGTGATTTCGACAACAACGCCGCAACGGCGAATACCACCGTCGACTACACGTTGACCGCCTATGCCGATGGTCGCTATGCACTGGATCTGGTGCAAGGCTTCCGTTCGACGATCGTGCTCAGCAGTGCCGACGGCTCGCTCACTGCCGGTGGCCCGGACCCGGTGCGCACATTGTTGATTCCGCAGACGAGTAACCCGGCTATTCCTTCGGCATCCGAGGAAATCGTGTTCTTTTCCGCGAAGGCGCTGGCGTCGACCGCGGACATCCTGACCGGCATCGGGCTCGGAGCACCCGACCCTACCGAAGCCGCGCTACAGACCAACCCCCTGCCGTCGTACATCGACCCGAGGGCCATGAACGTCAGCACGGCCGGCATCGGCGTCGCCAACAACGTGCTCCAGGGCGATAACCTGGCGGCAATCAGCGCCGCCGATGAGAGTTTCGTCATCAACCCAGAGAGCCTGCTGACGGGAATGAAGGTCTTCATCGACAACTCCGTGGCGGGTTACAACACCGCGACCGAGGACCTGTACTACCGGATCTACTACGCGGATGGCACGTTTTCGGACCGCATCGAGATGAACACCCTGACGCCGGAGGCTGGAGGGCAAGTGTCCTTCCTCGTCGAGAAGGCGGGTACGACACTGATCGACGCGGTTCAGCTGACGATGGGCCGGGGCGATATCAAGATCCCGGTGATCCAGTTCATTCAGCAGAGCGAGAGTCTGGCCAGCGATGTCCAGCTGGCGTTCAGCGCGACGCTGACGGACAAGGACGGGGACTCGGCGACGAGTACCTTTGACGCCAACCTGTTCGCCAACGAACCGGCCAACGCACCCTTCGACTTCACGCTGGTTGGCACGATCGGTGAGCAGGATGCGTTCAACATCGATCTGTCAGTCAGTGAGAACCTGTACCAGGTCAGCGGCTTCGATGCGGGCCCGGGCGTGCGGGACAGGCTGGTGCTCAACGGCGACCCGAACGCCGCTGTCCAATCGATCGACAACACCGGTGCCGACAGCATCGTGACGGTTGCCGAGACGGGCGGACAAACAACGACCATCACCTTGGTCGGGGTTGATGTTCTGAATACCGACGTCTTTTTTGGCAGCGCTTGAGGCTTTGCGCGTGAACGGATGCGAGGGTGGCCTAGGAAACCACCCTCGTATTCTTTTTGCAGTTCAGATAAGAGATTCGGATGATCGCATGCGCGGCGAATGTCCGGGTGGTCATTGATACTGACCATCACCCTGCCCTTACCGCGACGCATGAAATCATGCCATACGCTCGTAGTTATCAAATGGAAAGTCCACACCATAACCGACGGTCTGCCAGTACGGCGGGGCCATGTAGTGGAAAGTATGGGCACGTAACGTTCAGCGCATTCCAGCCAGGGCAGATTTTCAACGTAGCTGCCAGACAGACGCTGCCACGCGGCTGAGAGGTTTTCTTCGATGCGCAGCAGTTTCAGGTAAATGCCGAGCCGTCGCGATCTGCTCCCTGTTTCCGCGCGACCGTTTTCCATGTCTGGCACAAATACCCTGACATCGGTGGGCCTATACTTTAACGATCGGCACACTCGATGTGGCATGCAGTCGTGTTTGATGTATGGGGGACGCGTCGAGCGATCGTTCACGCAGGCCACGGCCTGCCTTCGTCGTAGGGAGGAAAACATTCATGGCGCGTAAATACATCGACTGCCGCGAGTTTCCGAGCGATTCCCACTGCTCAATCGCACTGTCCGCAGACTCTGAAAACGAACTGCTCGAGGCCGCCGCGCAACATGCGGTCAGTGTTCACAAGCACACCGACTCACCAGAACTGCGTGCTCAACTGAAGACGATGTTTCACGACGGAACCCCGCCTGTTGAAGCACCGCGTCCTGCTTAGCACCCAGGGGTTCAGAGGAGTGATTGTCATCGATAAGCACCTACGAGGCTCATTTCGATGAGCTCCGCAGGCCTGAGGGTAGTTTTTTATGCCTGGCACAATCTGAATGACGAAGGAGACCCCCAAGGAACTGCCAATGGCTGCTCCTTGGGGGTGCTTTGGAGTGCTTGTTTAATGTGGCTGCGTGTTCATTCAAGCCAAGCTCAAACTGATTCGACAGACTGCTATCGGCCAGAACTAGTCGTTTGAGAGGGGATAAAAATCTGGCCTCTATTCGCTGTAACTCTGTTCCTTGGACTCGCTTACGAATTACGACCAGGCAGCATGCTTTTCAACACCTCATCTTTTTCAACGAAGTGATGCGTGAGCGCCACGAGGGCGTGTCCTCCCACCAAGGCTCCGCATAGCCAAGCAACATAGGTATGAATCGATTTTGCCAAGTCATAAAGCGATTGGTCAGGATCGACCATAGGCGGTAACTGAAAAAGCCCGGCCACAAGGATGGGTTTATCTGCCACAGAGCTCCAATACCAGCCAGAGAGTGGTAGGCCGATTAGCGCAATTGCGTAAAGCATCAAGTGACCAAAGAAAGCTCCCCGCTTCATTAACGGGCTCATCGCCGCGGGCAATGCCGGCGCGGGGTGAGTGAGCCTCCATGCAATACGCACGACAATCAAAAACAGCAGCGTACTCGCCATCGCTTTGTGCAGGAATGTCAGCTCATGATGCGCATTGAACTCATCACGCCAGTGAGTGGCCAGAATTCCAATGAACCAGGCACCGATCCAGAGCAACGCCATTCCCCAATGCAGCCACTTTGCAGTACTGGTGTAACTCTCTGCTTTTGCCATCCCGTTAGCCTTTTCAGTTCAATCGTGGATGGATTATTGCCTCGATAACCTATCGAAAAAAAATGATAATTACTGCTTATAAAAATCGAATAGCTCGATACATTCCACTCAGCCCCCCGGCTGCCAAGCTTTCCCACCTTCAAAAGAGAGGGTCAGCCATGGGTCGTTTCTGCCCGTGGCGACAGGCAACAATCGGCCCAGAGTGTGTAAAAACGCATTAGGGCCTTGTCGGCGCGAAGAGCCGACGGCTGTTCGCTGAGTGAGTCCGCTTAAGGCACCATAGTTGATCAATATCGCATCGGTGCCCTTCAGCAAGGTTCTACA
>NZ_JAHBDE010000019.1:0-75209 GCF_019956175.1 Pseudomonas sp. BF-R-30
GCCTGCTCGCGATGGTGTGTCAGATACATTGATGTCGACTGACACACCATCGCGAGCAGGCTCGCTCCTACAGTTTTTTCCGTCTGTTACCCGAACCAGAGCACCCAGCGACCAATCGCCTCAGGCAAACCCGGTGAAACAGGATTACAGTTAACGCACACCGTCGGACAAGAACGGTGGCTTTAAACCGGACCTCTGAGGAACACCCCATGCCGTGGAAAAACTCTGAGTCGCGCTACAGCACCGTATCGATCGCGCTGCATTGGCTGATGCTGGTCCTGCTGGTGCTGGTTTACGCCTGTATCGAGTTTCGCGGATTCTTTCCCAAGGGCAGTGGCGCGCGCACGCTGATCGTCGAATCACACTTCATGCTCGGCCTGACCGTATTCGTTCTGGTCTGGCTGCGGTTGTTCGCACGCAGCCTCGGCCCGGCGCCGCAGATCTTCCCGGCCTCGCCGCACTGGCAAACGACACTGGCCAGGCTGATGCACTGGGCGCTGTACATTTTCATGATCGTCACGCCGATTCTCGGGTGGCTGGTCACCAGCGCCAAAGGCAATCAGGTGATGTTCTACGGTGTAGACCTGCCGATGCTGGTAGCGGAAAACAAGGACCTGGCCAAACAGCTCCAGGGCTGGCATGAGCTCGGCGGCACTATCGGCTATTGGCTGATCGGCCTGCATGCCGTGGCCGGGCTGTATCACCATTATGTGGTGGGCGATAACACATTGCTGCGGATGATGCCCAAGCGGGTAAACCGCGACGCCTGAACTTGACCGCTCCCACATTGGTTTTCGGTGACTTTCAGGTTTGTGAATTGAATCCCCGCCACCCCTGCAAGCCGCCAGTGTGGACGAAGATCAGCCGCGTGCCCCGGGCGAACTTGCCCGCTTCCACTTGGTGCTTGAGTGCCAGCAGTGCCTTGCCGGTATACAGCGGCTCCAGTGGAATATTTCCCGCCTGCTCCGTCTTTTCGATGAAGTCGAGCAGCTGTGGATCTACCTTGGCAAACCCGCCGCGACTGGCCTCGAACAGTTCATACACCGCATCGACCACACCCGCTTCCTGCATGATCCGCTCGACCTGCTGCGCCACCCCGTGGTCATCCGGAACCGCCAGGGCACCATATACCGGATGATCCCCCGCTTCGGCCAGCACCAGGCCGGCCAGGGTCGTGCCGGTTCCGCAGGCCAGCCACCAGCCGTCATAGTCACTCCAGCCCAAGCCCGCCAATTGGGTACAAACCCTGGCCCGAAATTGCATGCAACCTTCAGCACCGGGTAATCCACCTCCCCCTTCAGGCACCGGATGCAACGTCGGATAGCGGGTTTGCCAGGGTTGCCAGAAACCCGCTTCATGCCTCGCTCGATAGCCTGCATAGCCCAGCCAGTGCAACTCCATGCCGAACGCCTGCAAGTCCTTGACCGTCGGGGTTTGCTGAGGATGCCCGCGCAACAGGCCGACAGTGGAAAAGCCGAATCGCTTGCCCGCCGCCGCCAACGCGTGGAGATGATTGGAGTGCGCGCCACCGAGACTGATGATGCCTTCGGCCCCCAGACGGTCGGCGGCTTTCAGGTGTTCGATGAGCTTGAACCATTTGTTGCCGCTGATCAGCGGGTCGATCCGGTCCAGACGCAGCACCGCCACTTCGATGCCGGCTTGAGTGAGCCAGTCGAGGTGAAGGGGGTCGAGGGGGGCCTGGGGTACCCAGGTGGAGGGCGGGAGAAGCATCAATGCCGGCTCTGGGTGAAGAGCCAGCATCTTAACAGCTGACTTGTGGCGAGGGGGCTTGTCGGAACGCCGCACCGCCCCGTTGGGGTGCGAAGCGGCCCTAATACGACTGCTTCGCAGCCGAACGGGGGCAAGCCCCCTCACCACAGGTTTCGTGAGCAGCCTGATTACGCGTATTACAACTGCGCCGCCAACCGCGACCCCTGATTGATCGCCCGCTTGGCATCCAGCTCTGCCGCGACATCCGCGCCGCCGATCAGGTGCACGCTCTGCCCCGCCGCCGCCAGGCCGTCATGCAACTCGCGCAGCGGATCCTGCCCGGCGCAAATCACGATGTTGTCCACTGGCAGCACCTGAGCTTCGCCGGTTTCGCCGATGCGGATGTGCAGGCCTTCGTCGTCGATCTTCAGGTATTCAACGCTGTTGAGCATCTGCACCTGTTTGTTCTTAAGGCCCGTGCGATGAATCCAGCCGGTGGTCTTGCCCAGGCCGTCGCCGACCTTGGACGTCTTGCGTTGCAGCAGGAACACCTCGCGGGCCGGCGCATGGGGCGCGGCCTTGATACCGGCGACACCGCCGCGCGCTTCAAGGTGTGTATCGATGCCCCATTCCTTCCAGAACGCGGCGCGATCCTGACTGGTGGCGACGCCTTCATGTACAAGGAACTCGGAAACGTCGAAACCGATACCACCGGCACCAATCACCGCGACGCGCTTGCCGACCGGTTTGCGCGCCAGGATCACGTCCAGGTAGCTCAGCACCTTGGCGTTTTCCACCCCTGGAATGGCCGGCACACGCGGCGCAATGCCGGTGGCCAGAATGATCTCGTCGTAGCCGCCCTCGACCAGCCCGGCCACGTCGACGCGGGTGTTCAGGCACACCTCGACGTTGGTGGTCTGCAACTTGCGGTTGAAGTAGCGAATGGTTTCGTAGAACTCTTCCTTGCCCGGAACGCGCTTGGCAATGTTGAACTGCCCGCCGATTTCGCTGGCCGAATCGAACAACGTCACCTGATGGCCACGCTCGGCGGCCACGGTTGCAGCGGACAGACCGGCAGGGCCGGCACCGACCACGGCGATTTTCTTCAGTTGCTGCACGGGCAGATAGTTGAGCTCGGTTTCGTGGCAGGCACGCGGGTTCACCAGGCAACTGGTCAGCTTGCCGCCGAACGTGTGGTCGAGGCAGGCCTGGTTGCAACCGATGCAGGTGTTGATTTCATCGGCACGACCTTCAGCGGCTTTGTTGACGAAATCCGGGTCGGCGAGGAACGGCCGCGCCATGGACACCATGTCGGCATCGCCCTCGGCCAGGATCTGCTCGGCGACTTCCGGGGTGTTGATACGGTTGGTGGTGATCAGCGGAATATTGACCGAACCCCGCAACTTGGCCGTGACCTTGCTGAACGCCGCGCGCGGCACTTTGGTGGCAATGGTCGGAATCCGCGCTTCGTGCCAGCCGATACCGGTGTTGATGATGGTCGCGCCGGCCTGCTCGATGGCCTTGGCCAGTTGAACGATCTCTTCCCAGGTGCTGCCGCCTTCAACCAGGTCGAGCATCGACAGACGGAAAATGATGATGAAGTTCGGGCCTACCGCTTCACGCACGCGACGAACGATCTCCACCGGCAGGCGCATGCGGTTTTCATAGCTGCCACCCCAGCGGTCGGTACGGTGGTTGGTGTGGGCGGCGAGGAACTGGTTAATGAAATAACCTTCGGAACCCATGATTTCCACGCCGTCGTACTCGGCGGTTTGCGCCAGTACCGAGCAGGTGACGAAATCGCTGATCTGCTTCTCGATGCCTTCCTCGTCCAGCTCCCTGGGCTTGAACGGGTTGATCGGTGCCTGGATCGCACTTGGCGCAACCTGTTTCGGGCTGTAGGCATAACGACCGGCATGGAGGATCTGCATGCAGATCTTGCCGCCCGCGTCATGCACGGCACGGGTGACGATACGGTGCTTGAGCGCCTCTTCTTCGGTCGTCAGCTTGGCCGCGCCGGAATACACGCCACCCTCGTCATTCGGGCCGATACCGCCGGTGACCATCAGGCCGACACCGCCACGGGCACGCTCGGCAAAGTACGCCGCCATGCGCTCGAAGCCACCCGGTTTCTCTTCAAGGCCAGTGTGCATCGACCCCATCAGGGTGCGATTGCGCAGCGTGGTGAACCCCAGGTCCAGCGGAGCCAACAGGTGCGGGTATTGAGCGGCGGTCATCGGTAACTCCACATCGAGCGATCACGGAAAGTGCGGGAGCTCTGCGGCCCCCATCAGTCATGTTCGACAGACTAAGAGTCGTGCCGCCATCCCTCAATGACCGTAAATGACAACTTATTGATCGAAATGAGCAGCGACATTGGGCTGACGGGAATGACTCAAAACAAAAACGACCTTGCGGTCATGAGTTTTCACTTCGATTGGAATTCTTTGCATTAAGAATGGAATCAGCCAGCCATAGCCAGCCGTGTCGCGGGAACATTAAAAGCCAGCATGGACGCCGTGTGTGAAATGTTTTATGTCGTGATGTCGGGCCATTGCCAGAGGAGTTTTCGCGGTGCGGCGCTGAATGGCGGCACTCTGAAGCACACCTCCAGCTGGGCTACACGCTTGGTCGTGGCCAGACCTGAACCGTGATTCATGTACGACGCACTTGTAGAAGCATTTGTTTTTTGGGTGACCCGAGCACGTAATCCGACAACACAAAACCAAAAAGTAAAAACAACGCAACCTTTGACACGATATATTCCAGAAACAACAATTTAAACTAACTGGAAGACAATATAACCACCCACTTATGGCGAAAAAACAGGATTTGTCTCACTCATACCCAGCAGAGGTACTAAATCGAAGAGCGGAACTAATCCGTTTTTTTCCAGCTCAGCGTTGTGAACTTTAACTTTCCATTCGCCTGCAACACCCTGCTGAGGTCCTGGGCAATCGACGAAAGGACCACAAGCCCATTTCCTTGTAGATATCGTATTGATGGTCTAGATATAACTACAAAATCAAATCCTCACACAATATCAGAATGACATCAAATAAGAGGGATCTTATGCACCTTGCGCTGCGTGCAGGAAAAAATGGACTTCTTCAAGTGGGGACGTTGTCGCTTTTAAGTCTGGCAGTACAACAGGCGCAAGCGGCTTGCGTACTCACTCCCGGCCCCGGCGTCGATGCGTATGTCTGCGACAGTGGCAGCAGCCCTGTCGGCCTTACCGACCTGCTGGGCAACAACATCCTGACCCTCCCGATTGACGGCACCGGTACCATCAACGGCAACATTGTTACCGGGGCTGGCACCGACCTCGTCGACATGAACTCCGGACGAATTGTCGGCAGCGTCACTCAGAGTGATGGCGCCGATCGCTTCCGTATCAGTGCCGGTGCGGTCACGGGTGCGGTTTCCCAAGGCAATGGCATCGATGACTTTGTGATGAGTGGCGGGCAGATCCAGTCTCTGGCCCAAGGCGACGGCCGCGACACCTTCCTGATGACCGGCGGCACTATCGTCGGCGCCTTTGAAGATGGCGACGTGGCACAGCAAACCAGCGGCACCATCGGCCGCGTCGACATGAAACTGGACAACAACATCTATGACATGTCCGGCGGCTCGATCCTTGGCAATCTCGTCACCGGATTTGGTACCGACCGGATTATCGTCACCGGGGGTACGATTGGCGGCAATATCAGTGTCAGCGGCGGCGACGACCGCATCACTGTCAGCGGCGGCGTGATAAACGGCGAGATCCGCGCCAGCGTCGGCAACGACACCTTCAACTGGCTCAATGGCGGCCAGATCAAGTCCGCCGTGCTGATGGGTGATGGTAACGATACCGCGCTGCTCAGCGGCCTGACCGAAAGCCTGTTGAGCGCCACCCCATCGATCGACGGCGGCCTGGGCAATGATCAATTGACCTTCGACAACACCACTTCCAACACGGCCTCCCGCTACATCGGTTGGGAAACCGTCAACCTCAACAACAATTCGCACTTTGACCTGGCTGGCGACTTTTTCCTCGGCGACAGCGCCAGTAATGCCGGCACGGTTTCCATCGACAACACCAGCGTGCTGGCGGTGACCCAAGGCAGCATCCGACCCTACACCGCCGGCCAGCGGGCGACCCTCATCAACGCCGGCACCATCGACATGACCACCGGCAGCAACAGCGCCGCGGACTCGCTGACGGTGTACGGCAACTACGTCGGCAACAACGGCCAGCTGTGGCTGCAAACCGTGCTCGGCGACGACACTTCCGCCACTGACAAACTGGTGGTCTCCGACGGCAGCATCAGCGGCAATACCCAATTGGCGGTGACCAATCTCAGTGGCCTGGGCGGCCTGACGCAAAACAACGGGATCGAAGTGGTGCAGGCGCTCAACGGCGCAGTCAGCACTACCGATGCCTTTGCCCTGAAAGGCTCGGTTTCTGCCGGGGCCTATGAGTACTATCTGTTCAAGGGGGGTGTAACGGCAGGCTCGGAAAACAACTGGTACCTGCGCTCGTCAGTGGCAGCGGTACAACCGCCGGTGGTACCACCGCCGACACCGGTGCCGCAGGTAGTGGTGCCGGTACCACCGATTCCACCGACACCGCCGGTGGTCGCGCCCGATGAACCGCCCGTGGAGCCGCCAACTTCAAGGCCCGTTGCTCCGGTCGAACCCACTGCACCTCCGCTCAACCAAATCCCGGCCGAAACCTCTCCGGAACCTGCTGTCAGTACCCCGCCATTACCGACAGCGGTGGCAGGTGCCGATCCTATTCCACTGTACCGCCTGGAGGTGCCCGTGTATTCGGTGGTGGTGCCAGCCGCGCAGTTGATGACTTTGCAAGCGTTGGGCACGTTCCACGACCGCCAGGGCGAACAAAGCCTGTTGAGCGAAACCGGCGCCGTCCCGGCCGGTTGGGGTCGTGCCTATGGCCGCGATTTCAACAAGAGCTGGACCGGCACCGTGTCCCCCAGCTTCGACGGTTCTACCAAGGGCTATCAAGTGGGCCATGACCTGTATGCCTCCGAAACCAGCGGCGGGCAGATCCAACGCTTCGGCCTGTTCGTCGGCCAGAGCCGCTTGCAGGGCGATGTCAAAGGTTTCGCCGAGGGCTTCCAGGACCGTCGTTCGGGGCGGGTCGAACTCGACGGCGACAACTTCGGCGCCTATTGGACCCTCACCGATCCAACCGTGGGCTGGTACGTTGACCTCGTGGCCATGGGCACGCGCCTGGATGGCGATAACAAATCCGACCGTGGGGTGAAGATGGACAGCAAGGGCCATGCATTGGCGTTGTCCGCCGAAGCCGGCTATCCGATTGCAATTTCCGAGCACTGGGTGGTGGAGCCACAGGTCCAGGTGATCAACCAGCAGATCGATATGGACAGCCAGAACGACGGTATTTCCAAGGTCTCGTTCGACTCCCAGGACTACTGGACCGGTCGCCTCGGTGCACGCCTGAAAGGGCGCTACCTGGTACAGAACACGCCCATCGAGCCCTACGTCCGGGCGAACGCCTGGCGCACCTTTGGCGGCAGTGACACCGTGACCTATGATGACGTGGACCGGATCAAGAGTGATCACAAATCGTCCTCTGCCGATCTCGGAGTGGGTGTGGTGGCGCGGTTATCGTCAACGGTCAGCGTGTACCTGGCGGCGGATTACAACACCAATCTGGACACCAATGCCCTGGAAGGCGTGAGTGGCAATGCGGGGGTGAGGGTGAGTTGGTAAGCGAGGCCGCTCGTATGGTTATCACCCCATTACGGCTGTTCTGTAAATAAAGAATGGTGCCCTGCAGACTGTCTGAAAACCGATCAACAAGGGGTGATGCTCAACGAAGATGCTCTGTATCGAAAGATAGGGAGCATCTGCATCCAGGAAGGAGTAGCGCCAACATCGTCAGGAACCCGAACGCAATCAGCAACGGATAAGCCATCAACAGAATCAATGGCTGTTGTACATCCCACAACTCGCGCAATAGCGAGCGACTCTCATCCAGAGCAAACTCCAATTGCGAATTTCACGGTGATCCAGCCACCCTTTCAGGTAGACAGCAACTCAGGATTAACTGAAACAAACAGGATATCAAGCAAGTCAATCAATCGTCAGCGAATGGAACTGCACGGAGTCAAAGTACATCGAATGGCGAACATCTTGAAACGGCACATCCGCTAATTGTGGTCATGCTCAAAACCCGAAGTAAACAAATGCCATAGCTGCCGCCATACCCCATGCGACCAACGCCATTACCGTTGAATTGTGCGTTGACCAGGATTCGTCCAATCGCTGTAAGCCGAACTTCGAAAAGCCAGCCTCGTCATAACAGCAATGCATGATCGCCCGGTAGGTATATCGCAGGCCGGCCAACAGAAACAGGGTAATCAGACCAAGGACAAGTCCATGCCTGATAGTTGGTTTAACCCATTCCACAAGGTGATCCTGTTCGCAAGCAACGCTGTCGACTTCCACAAGGGTTATTTGCTGAAAGTCCGTCGAAGACCGCTTTTGGCCAATCTGGATCAGCGCCTGTTGCTCCAGATCCAGCGCCTGATACTTCCAGAGCGTTGATGACCCTTCTCGGCAGAACGTAAACGCAGCAGGACTTGAGATGGCGATAATACAAGCGTCGTTGATGTGCAGTTTTTTCAGCGTTTCCGTGGCTGACCTGGTGAAATCCAGGTCGAACACCGGATTAACCCCGGTAGCAGAAGCAGCGATCGAAACCAATAGACTGCTCAAGAGGCAGATGGCTGAAGTGTTCAAGGCCGGGTTTCCTTTTTCATTGTTTCTTTGATTTCGCAGTTCGGTTCCAACCTGCTTTGATGAGTTCCAGTACGCTGCTGGCACCCCCGATAGCTGATGGGCAATTGAATGGAAGGAGAAAGGGAGGGCATCCATTGCCCTCCCCTCCGCTGTCCACGCTCCCTGCGACAGTACTGACCAGGACCTCAAGTGGCCAGAATGAAGTCCGTCTGATCAACGGCTGCGCTGTTGACACCCACAAGGTGAATCGTGTCCGCCCCGATCCCTACCACCGTGTCCGCCCCGTTGGCCGTAATGGTCACGTTGGCAGCGAACGTCGCGCTGTTGATCCCCAGCGCCGTGATATTGAGCAAGTCTTGCCCGGCCGGATTGGCTCCGAAGTTCAGGATCGTATCGCTGCCGAAACCCGCAGCAAACGCGAACGTATCGTTACCGGCGACGCCGCCACTCATCACGTCGTTACCACCACCGCCGGTGAGAACGTCGTTACCTGCACCACCCACGATCGTGTTGGCCAGCCCGTTGCCGGTGCCCGCGAAGTTGCTGCTGCCGCCGAAAAACAGATTTTCGACGTCGGCACCCAGGGTGTAGCTCGAGAGCGAGGTCCAGACCGAGTCGCTACCGGCACCGGCAAGCTCGCTCACCACATCCCCAAGGTCGGTGACTTCGTAGACATCGCTGCCGACACCGCCGGCCATCGTGTCGGCACCTGCGCGACCCATGATAACGTCGTTACCTGCGCCGCCGATGAGGACGTCGTTACCTGCACCTCCCACGATCGCGTTGTCGAGCTCGTTTCCGCTGCCCGCAAAGTTGCCACTGCCGCCGAAAAACAGATTTTCGACGTCGGCACCCAGGGTGTAGCTCGCGAGCGAGGTCCAGACCGTGTCGCTGCCGCCACCGGCGAGCTCGGTCACCACGTCCCCAAGATCGGCGACTTCATAGGTATCGTTGCCGACGCCACCGACCATCGAGTCGGCACCTGCGCCACCGATGATGGTGTCGTTACCTACGCCACCGATGAGGACGTCGTTACCCGCCCCTCCCACGATTATGTTGTCGAGCGCGTTGCCTGTGCCCGCAAAGTTGCCGCTGCCGCCGAAAAACAGATTCTCGACGTTGGCACCCAGGGTGTAGCTCGCAAGCGAGGTCCAGACCGTATCCGTGCCTGCGCCAGCGAGCTCGATCACCACGTCCCCAAGGTCGGTGACTTCGTAGACATCGTTGCTGGCACCGCCGACCATCGTGTCGGCACCGCCACCACCGATGAGGACGTCAATACCTGCACTACCCACGAGCGTGTTGTCGAGCGCGTTGCCGATGCCCACAAAGTTGCCGCTGCCGCCGAAAAACAGATTTTCGACGTTGGCACCCAGGGTATAGCTGGCGAGCGAGGTCCAGACCGTGTCGCTGCCGCCACCGACGAGCTCGGTCACCACGTCCCCAAGGTCGGTGACTTCGTAGACATCGTCGCCAACACCGCCAGCCATCGTGTCGGCACCACCACCGCCGATGAGAACGTCATTGCCCGCGTCACCATTGAGGATGTCGTTGCCGCCCAGGCCGTTCAGGATGTCGTTGCCATCACCTCCGCTGGCCACGTCGTCGCCTGGCGTGCCGATAAAAATGTCGACACCGGGGGTACCGACAAACACAACACCGACGCCCACCGGGGCCGTGGCGTCGGACGCAATGCTTTCGGCCACACCGAAGTCATCCACGTAACTGACCACCACGCGCACTTGATCGCCGACCTGAGCCTGACCAAGCGTTAACGTACTAGCGGTGGCTCCGACGATGTCGACGAAGGTGACCCCATTGGTCTCCTGCCACTGGAAGGTGAACTGCGGATTGCTGAGGCCATCGACGTCGACGATGGTCGACGGGTCGGCGGTCAACACCTGGTTCAGAAACGCAAACCCGAGGATGCCCGGCCCTGCGGTCGGTGCGTTGTTCGCCGACGAGTCGACGATCTCCAGCGTACTGCTGCCATCCTGATACACCGCCCGAACGCGCAGGTTCAGACCGGCGACATCGTCCGCCACCAGGTAGGTGGCGCCGGTTACCCGCGATGCCTCGCCGGCGGCGAGAACGGTGATGTCTTCAAAGATGCCCGAACCGGCAATGGTTTCGGCCTGCCAGTAGTAAGACACGGGACCGGTAACCGCGCCGGTCGGATTGGCCGCACTGACGCTGTTCGCGTCGCGTATCGACTGGCTGCTGACACGCAGCAGCTGGCCGGCGACAGGCGAATCGACACGCGCACCGGTGGTAGCATCGAGGATCGCCAGACGCCCCACAGGAGCGCTGTTCGAGACGGTGCCAACACCGGAGGCCTGCGCCTGGTCAGCGAACTGCAGGCGCTCGATGCCCGTCAGGCGATCGACGCCATCACGCCCTGCAACCAGGTCGGTCACAATGACAGCGTTGCCATCGACAGCGACTGTGTACTCCGACGCATTGCCTGAGTACAGCGCGGTGTCGAAGTTGTCAGTGCCGGTCAGAATCTCCCGCACGATGACCAGTTGGCCCGGGTTGTAAGTACCGTTCAACATCGCCTGGACCATCGGCTCCATGCTGTCGAACGTGGCGATTTCCGCGCCGGTGCCATCAGCGTTTGCCCGTACGCTGATGCGCACGTTCAGCCACTTGTCACCGTCGATGATGTCGTCACCACCGCGACCTTCAATGAGGTCGCTGCCGCTACCACCGAGGATGATGTTGCCGCCGTCGAAGAACGTCGCTCCGGCTGGCAGCAGACCCGCCAGACCGTTGATCAGGCTGATGTTGGTCAGCACACTGCCGGTTGCACCCGAGGTGGGTAGCGATGCCGCATCTTCGCTATCACCGCGCAGGTAGTCACCGTGTGACGAACCGGACAGACCTTCCATGGCGTCGAAACGCACCAGCGCCGAGGCCCCCGAACCTGGTTGCGGTGGCACATCGAAGAAGCGGTCGCTGAAATCGATGCTCACCCCCTGGGCGAGTCCCTTGAAGGTCGCCCAGTCATAGCCGGAACCACCGATATAGCGGTCACCAAAGCCGAGACTGCCGACCATGATGTCGTCACCGCCTTCGCCGTTGAACTTATCGTTCTCGCTGGCGCCGATGTATACATCGTGGCCGATCACCCGGTCATTGCCGAGCGGATCGAAGTTGTCGCCAGGCGCACCGTCCGAGGTGCCCTTCTCGATCCAGTCGTCGCCTTCGTTACCCATGTCCTGTTCGTTGGCTTTGCTGCCCAGGATGAAGTCATTGCCCTGGCCACCAATGGCCTCGGAGGCGTCCTCACCGGTCACGATGAAGTCGTTGCCGAACCCGCCAATGATCAGGTTGACGCCGTTGCCGCCGTGCAGCACGTCGTTGCCGTCGCCACCCTGGACGTTATCGTCGCCGCCGGTGTCGGTGATGATGTCGTCGCCGGCGCCACCGCGCAACTGGTCGTTGCCGTCACCGCCTTCGATGCGATCGTTGCCGCCATCGCCCCAGACCGTGTCATCGCCTTCACTGGCGATAAGGATGTCTGCGTTGTCGGTGCCACCCAGCACGATGTGCTCGTCACCACTGTAGCGGATGTAGTTGGTGTCCGGTCCCGCGGTCAGCGGGTTGTCGCGGAACACCACCTGCTCGCCGTTCGGGCCGAGCGGATCGACGGCAGCCAGGCCTTCGTTGAATTGCCTGCCCTGGTCCACTTCCAGGTAGAACCCCGGATCCGAGAACACCAGGCCCGGCAAGTGCGTGGCCGAGGTGTTGGCCATGATCATCTTGGCGAACGAGTTGTTTTCAAGTTCCGCATTCATCGTCAGGCCAGCGGTACGCTCCAGATAGTAGAAGCGGTCGCCGTCCTGCAGTTTTTCCATCTGGTTTTCGAACACGAAGTTGAAGGTCGAGCCGAGCATGCCGCCGAACGGGGTTTTCTGTTCGGCCAGGCCGCCGATCCACAGGTCGATGGCATCGACGCCCGTGATCGTCACGTTCCTCAGGTCGTCGGCAGTACCCAGTACCCCATCGCTGCCGGCCAGCGTTACGTTGGCAAAGGCACCGGAGCTGTTGAGGAAGTCCAGGCGGTCAGCCGGCGCACCCACACCACCGAAGACCAGCGCCAGGGCTGCAGCGCGCTTGCCTTCCAGCGTGGTCGCCGCCGTGATCGTGTCATGCGTGCCATAGGCCGCGATGAAGTTGATCAACGACTCCGGATGTTTGAGGTACTGCACCAGATCGACCCAGCTGGTGTACGGCTTGAGTTGGGTATCACCGGTCTGGCTGTAGATGTCGCGGCGGATCGCGTTGAGTGAGGGAATCCCCACGTCGCGGCCACGGGCGATGTTGATCGCCGGCAGATCGAGCGGCAGGCCGAGCAGGTTATTGCGCAGCGCCTCGGTGACGAACTCGTCGATTTCGTTACCGGCTTGCCGGGTCACCCCACGTATGATCGCACTGGTCGCATCCTCTGGCGACACGCCACTGGCGGCGAACGCCAACGGGTTGAGGAACGCCGCGATCAGGCCGAGCTGCTGAGTGGGATCAGCGCTGTTCGGATCGCTCACCACGTTGAAGTCGATATCGTAGCGATCGACGGTCTCGGTCAGCATCGAGTGGCCAAACCGGTACACGGTGTGGGCGAACTCGGCGACGATCGAGGCATCGAGGTCGACGTCATAGACCTGGGTCGGTGCGAAAAACGCGTCGACGTTAGGCTGGATGGTCCGCGCAAACTCCTCGAACACAAGGTGCTGGTACTGCATCTCGGTACCGAACTTGGCCGCCTGGAACAGGCGCTCGCCATTCCACACCAGCGCATCGAACTCAGCCTGGTTGGTTGGCAACGCGCTCACCGGAGTCAGCAGCCACTCGTTGAGGAAGGCCACGTCACCCGAATCGAGCACGGTGTCCTTGGTCTGCGCAACCAGCCGGTTGTGCTCGGAGTGGAAGATCGCATGCACCGCGGTCAGGCCGATGTTCTCGTTGACCCGGCCGTCGCCAGCCATGTAGTGAGCGTCGAGCAGTTCGTTGTCATAGGTGAGGTTATTGCCCCCCGGGCCAACGGGCTGCGCATTGCCGACAGCAGTGTCGGCATCCGCCTGCAGAACCCCACCAACGACTACCGGCACGGCATTGTGGGCGATGTCGACGAGGAACTGGTGACCGGTGCGCACAGCATTGGTCAGGTCAAGTGGAGCAAGCGGATTGCCTTCGACAAGGACGTCATCAGGCGTGCCACCAATACCGTCATCCCCTGTCATCACCACCATCGGGAAGCCGTTCGGCCCCTTGATGAAGTTGCCATAGGCGTCAGTCGCCAACAGCGGGGCACTGTCGACATCGGCATCGGTAAGGTTGATACCCAGGATGTCGCGGGCTTGCGCCTTGACCACCTTCCAGGTCGCCATGCCACCAATTTCGACGTCGTCCGCGGTACCAAACGTGCCATCCACACCCAGATCACGGTTGGTGATCAGCCTGCCGGTCGCTATGGGGCCGTTGTCGGTCATCTGATAAGCGCGCAGGAACACCTGGTGCGACGGGTGCGAGCTATAGGTCTGGTTCTGGTCCACGAACGGCGAGGTGGTGTTGGTGTGCTCATGGATGTCGTCGGCCGTGCCAAGAACGCCATCCGCCCCTGGCTGGTTGGTCGCGCGGGTCAGGACCATGAAGTTCGTCAGGCTACCTGGAACAAACAGCGGATCATCCGGTTGCAGCGGGATGAAGACAGTGCCCGAACCGCCTTTGGTCACCAGGTCCAGGCCATGATCGAAGAACTGCCCGAAGAAGGTCATCCAGGCGTTGAACGGCGCGGACAGCCCCGCATCCGCCGTAGTGTTCTCGAACAGGAACACTTCGCGGTCGTCGGCAGTGCCGAACTGACCGTCCAGGCCAGGGCTGGCGACTATCTGTACGCCATCCTTCAACACGTCGTCATTACCCGCCAAGCCGAAGTTGAGCACACCGTCCAGGCCCGGGTCGAAAGCCGTGGCATAAGCCGCCGGGTTGTTCGCCGTCTGGTCGACGATCAGGTTACTGATGGTGCGTGGCTGCGAGTCAATCACAATGCCGTTGTTCTGCGCATACGACGTTCCCCCTTCCGCCGGATTGAAGACCGGATCGGTCACACGCGGAAAGAGGTTATCGGCGGCACCAAACTCGGTGTTGTCAATGCCGTTGAGGTTCATCAGATTGTTGCTCGACCCATCGACCGTACGCAGGCCCAGCGGCGCGCGGATATTCGGGATCAGCGAGAGGATGTCCTGACCGGCTGCGTCTGCCTCGGCAATCTTGATCTGGTCAAGGATGAAGTTGAGGTCGGAGCGGACCATGTTCAGGCCCGCGCCACCCGCAGTGGCATCGACTACAGGTACCTGCGCCGTTGGCGTAACCGGTGCACCGGCAACAACGGCAGCCGTCGGCGTGGAGAACAGGATCTCCGTGGTGCCGTGACCGTCCTGATAGATCGCCTTGACCCGCAACGACAACCCGGCGAGATCAGGAGAGACCTTGAACGCGGTACCATCGGCGCTTTGGAACGCCAGGTCGCCAGCCGGCAACAGAATGATGTCCTCAAATATGCCAGTGCCTGGTTCGGCCTCGAATTGCCAGATGTAGGACACCGAGGAGTTGGTGATCAACCCCTGCGGATTACCCGCCGCGACGTTGTCGTCATCGCTCACCCCGGCCACGCTGACAGTCAGTAAATCGCCCACGGTGATCGCGCCGCCGTTGCCATCCGAGACAGTCGGACTGCCATCCGGTTGGGCATTCTCCCCCGCCACCAGCACTTGCTGGTTATCGGCGAACTGCAGGCGTTCGATATTCAGCAAGGTATCGGTGCCGTCGCGACCCGCTACGCTATCGGCCACTGTCCAGACATCGTCCGTCACATCGTCCGTGCCACGGTCGTCGACCGTCACCGCATACTCGGCTTCAAGCCCGGAGAAAATGGCGGTATCGAAGGCCGCCCCGCCCGTCGAGGTGCCGGGCATGATTTCCCGCACGGCCTTGAGCTGACCAGGGTTGATGGTGCCATCCAGCATCAACGGGATCATATCGACCATGCTGTCGAAGCTGGCGATCTCAGGGCCGGTATGGTTGACGTCTGCCGGGTCATAAACGGCAATCCTGACGTTGATCCATTTGTCGCCGTCGATCAGGTCATCGCCACCGCGGCCCTCGATCAGGTCGCTGCCATCGCCACCGAGGATGATGTTGCCAGTGGCAAAGCCGGTGGTCGGCAATCCGGCATCCGCCAGGAACTGGTCCAGTCCGCGGATCAATGCGACATTGGTCAGCGCACTGCCCGTGGTGCCGCCGTGGTTGATGATGGTGTCCGCGTCGACATTATCGCCTTTGAGCACATCGCCAAAACTCGAACCGGACAAGCCTTCAACCTCGGCAAAACGGTCGAGAATCGAGGCTGGTGAGGCACCGACCGGATTGAATATGCCGGCATTCTGGCTTGGTGTATTGCCATGGGGCTGCGCCAGCGCGGCCATGGTCAGGTCAGCGGTCACGCCGACCCTGTCGTTCTTGTAGGTCACCCAGTCGAAGCCGGACATGCCGTCCATCTTGTCCTGGGCATCGCTGCCAACGAAGATGTCATCGCCACCCTCGCCGATCATTTCGTCGAAACCGCCACCACCAGTAAAGATGTCGTTGCCGATCACATCGTCATCGAGCAACGGCGAGGCGTTATCGCCAGGTGCACCGTCCTGGGTGCCCTTCTCGATCCAGTCATCACCTTCGCCACCGGTAGCCGGCAGGTTGGTCTTGGCACCGAGGATGAAGTCGTCACCCTGTCCGCCGAAGGAAATGGAGATGTCTTCAGTGGTGATGATGAAGTCCTGGCCGTCGCCACCCAGGATCAGGTTGCCTCCGGCAAGCATGCTGCCAGCCACGATCACATCGTTACCGTCATTGCCTTCCAGACGGTTGTCACCGAACGAATCGCTGATGATGTCATCGCCCGCGCCGCCCAGTACCGCATCGTTACCGGCGCCGCCTTCGAGGCGGTCGTTGCCGGCGTCGCCGAAAAGGGTGTCATCGCCCTCACCGGAAATGATGATGTCATTGCCGGCGGTGCCGCCCATGACGATATGGTCTTCACCGGTGTACTGCAGATAATTGGTGTCCGGACCCACGGTGTCAGGGTTGTCGCGAATCACCAGCGACACGACTTCCACGCCGTTGATCATGATACCGCCGGTCGGATCGGCGCGGCCATCCACGCCAAGGCCAGTGAACTGGGCGGTCTGATCCACCTCAAGGGTGAACGTCGGCGTCAGGAACACGGTGTTCGACAGGTGGGTGACATCGGTGTTGAGCATGATCAGCTTGGCAAAGGAGTTGTTTTCCAACTCGGCGCCAAAGTTCAGGCCCGCGACACGCGCCAGGTAGTAGAAGCGGTCGCCGTTCTGCAACGCCTCCATCTGGGTTTCAAACACGAAGTTGAACGTCGAACCGAGCATGCCGCCGAACGGCATCTTCTGTTCGGCGAGGCCACCGACCCAGAAGTCGATGTCGTCGACGCCCGTGACCGTCACACCGGTCAGGTCATCTGCAGTACCCAGTACCCCATCCGCGCCGGCCAGCGTTACGTTGGCATAGGCACCGGTGCTGTTGAGGAAGTCCAGGCGGTCAGCCGGCGAACCCGCACCGTTGAATACCAGCGCAAAGGCTGCAGCGCGTTTGTCTGCCAGCGTGGTCGCCGCCGTGATCGTGCTATGCGTGCCATAGGCCGCGATGAAGTTGACCAGCGACTCGGGGTGCTTGAGGCTGTCTGCCAGGTCAGCCCAACTGATGTACGGCTTGAGTTGGCTGTCGCCGGTGGATGCGTAAAACTCGCGACGCGCCTCATTCAAGGTGGGGATGCCCGTGTCGCGACCACGTGCCAGGTTCAGACTCGGCAAATCGAGCGGCAGACCGAGCAGGTTGTTGCGCAACGCTTCGGTGACGAACTCATCGATCTCGTTGCCGACCTGGCGGGTCACACCGCGAATGATCGCCCCTGCCGCCTGGTCCGCAGTCACCCCGCTGCTGGCGAACGCCAGCGGGTTGAGGAAGGCCGCGATCAGACCCAGTTGCGAGTCCGGGTTGGTGGGGTCAGTGAGCAGCGGATTGAACGCGGGGTCGAAGCGATCGACAGTTTCGGTCAACATCGAGTGACCGAAGCGATACACCACGTGGGCGAACTCGGCGAGGATTGCCGGGTTGATCGAGGTGTCATACCCGCTGGGTGCAAGGAATTCGTCGATCTGCGGCTGAATGGTCCGCCCGAACTCTTCGAACACCAGGTGTTGGTACTGCATTTCGGTGCCGAACTTGGCGGCCTGGAACAGGCGTTCGCCATCCCACACCAATGCCGCAATCTCGGCAGGTGTAGTCGGTATCGCGGTCACATCGTCCGCCAGCCACTCATTGAGGAAGGCCAGGTCGCCGGAAGCCAGGATGGTGTCCTTGGATTGCTGGACCAGGCGGTTGTGCTCGGAGTGGAACACATGGTGCACGGCGGTCAAGCCAATGTTCTCGTTCACCCGGCCATCACCGGCAATAAAGTGGGCGTCGAGCAGTTCATTGTCATAGGTCAGGTTGTTGCCGCCAGGGCCAACGGGCTGCGCATTGCCGACAGCGATGTCGGCATCCGCCTGCAGAACCCCGCCGACGACTACTGGCGCGGCATTGTGGGCGATGTCGTCGAGGAAACCATGCCCGGTACTCACGGCACTGGTCAGACTGATGGGAGCAGCCCGGTTGCCTTCGACCAGTTGAGTAACGTCATCAGCCGTCCCGGCGATGCCGTCAGCACCGTTACTGATGCGAATCACCACCTGCGGCATGCCGTTCGGCCCGCGGATGAAGTTGCCGTACGCATCGGTTGCCAGCAATGGCACGTTGTGCACATCGGCGTCGGTCAGGTTGATGCCCAGAATGTCACGGGCCTGGGCCTTGACCACGGCCCAGGTCGCCATGCCGCCATTTTCACCGTCGCCATCATCGGCCGTGCCAAACAGGCCGTCCGGGCCGAGGTCGCGATTGGTAATCAAGCGCCCCGTTGCAACAGGATCGCCCGCCGCGTTGATGACGTACTCGCGCAGGAACACCTGATGCGACGGGTGAGAGGCGTAGGTCTGGCTCTGGTCGACGAACGGCGAGGTGGTATTGGTCTGGCCATCATCGGCCGTGCCGACTACTCCGTCCGCGCCGGCGGTATGCACTGCGCGCGACAGCACCATGAAGTTGGTCTGGCTGCCCGGGACGAACAACGGATCGTCCGCCTGCAGCGGAATGAACACGAAGTCGGTAGTGCTCTTGGTGACCAGGTCGAGACCGTGGTCGAAGAACTGGCCGAAGAAGGTCATCCACGAGTTGAAGCTGGCGGTCAGGCCGACGTCCGGCGACACGTTGGGCATGAAGAACACGTCCTTGTCATCGGCCGTGCCGAACACGCCATCCAGCCCGGGGCTGGTGACTATCTGTACGCCATCCTTGAGTACGTCATCATTACCCACCGTGCCGAAGTTGAGCACACCGTCCAGGCCCGGGTCGAACGCTGAGGCATAGGCCGCCGGGTTGTTGGCGGTCTGGTCGACGACCAGGTTACTGATAATCCGTGGTTGCGGGTCGATCACCGTCCCTGTTCCGGCGTACTGCGCCGATAGAAAGGAAGGATCAAGCAGGCGCGGGAAGTCAGCGTCCGCGGCGCCAAAATCAGTCTGGCCGGTGACCAGGTTATTAAAGCTGCCATCGACGGTACGCAGGCCGAACGGCACCTGGGTATTGGGAAGCAAATCAATGAGGCTGGTGCCGGCGGCATTCGCCTCGGCGATAAAGATTTGCTTGAGGATGAATTCCAGGTCCGACTTGTTGAAATTGGCCATTTTGGATTGCCCTCGATCTGTCTGGTTAAAGGCGCGGGACGAGAAAATCCTCCCGCGCCAAGTCAAGTGATGGCTTGCGCAGTTTGTTGGTTATGTTTTTTTGCGAGAGCTGGCGTTACCCGGGACCCGGGATTCGCGCCTGGAATTCGCGATATGAATTGCTCGCCGGGCGATCAGGCAGAGCGGATTCGAGCCCTGGGCGGGCCATGGAATCTGGAAGTGAAGGCGAACGTCCTGGACAGCCCCTTCCCTCTGCAAAACAACGAAATGATCGACATGGTTCTGCTCCTCCCGGGAAATCACTGCGCCCTGCGTTGCCAAAACGATGACAGGCTTCAGGCGGGCGGCCCCCCCGATAACTAAGACTAAAGTTCCATAGCAAAACTTTGTCAATATTACGTCGTTAAAACAGACGACTGGTGGCAGGCATCACAACTATCTGTTTTTTAAGGACATATAGAAAGTTGTGTGCTGGTATAGAGCGAAATGTTATTTCGGAGTGATTCAGCGCCACCTACGCTGCTGCATAAGGGAGCAACGCAGCGATTTCGGAAGACTCGCCATCTATAGAGCGACCAGCCTGCGTGTCCATAAGCTGTTTACAGGACTACATTTACTGTTAGCTGTTGCGCTCCAAGGGCAATCGGCTTTTCGCAGTGGGAGGATCAAAATGCCCAAGCAGTCGAGCATCCGTTCAGAACTGGCCGACGCGCTCTTTCGTCTGCGCCGCAGCTTTTATTTGCTGGCAGGGTTCAGCGGCGTCATAAACGTCATGATGTTGACGCCAGCTATTTATATGCTGCAGGTTTACGATCGAGCCCTGGTCAGTCGCAACGTCACGACGCTGACGATGCTGACTGTCCTGGTAGTAGGTCTGTTCTTGCTGATGTCCACGCTGGAAATGGTCCGCACCCGCGTACTGATCCGGGTCGGCAACTGCCTCGACATGGACCTGAACCGACGCATTTTCACCGCTGCATTCGAGCGCAACCTGAACCGCGCCGGAGGTAATCCGGCCCAGGCCCTGCAAGACCTTGCCCAGGTTCGTCAGTTCGTCACCGGCAACTCCCTGTACGCTTTCTTCGATGCACCGTGGACGCCGATCTACCTGCTGGTCGCCTATCTGATCCACCCAATACTCGGACTGATCACGCTGATCGGCTCACTGATTCTGGTGGCCCTGGCCTGGCTCACCGAGAAGGCGACGCAGAAACCGCTGGCCGAAGCCAATCAGGCCGCCCTCTCCTCCTCCCAGTACGCCAACAACAACCTGCGCAACGCCGAGGTCATCGAGGCAATGGGCATGCTGCCGTCGATCAGCAAGCGCTGGTTCCAAAGCCATTTGCGCATTCTGGAAATGCAGACCCTGGCCTCCGATCGTGCCGCCTTGATCAGCAGCACCGGGCGCTTCGTGCGGATCACTTTGCAGTCGCTGATCCTCGGCGCTGGCGCGCTGCTGGCGATCGAAGGCAAGATCACCCCGGGGATGATGATTGCCTGCTCGATCCTCACCGGCCGCGCACTGGGTCCGGTGGAACAGGTCATCGCGTCGTGGAAGCAATTGCTCGGCTGCCGTTCGGCCTGGGGCCGGCTCAACGAGATGCTGCAAGACTTTCCGCGCCGGCCACCGAGCATGTCGCTGCAGCGGCCAATGGGCATGCTGGCGGTGGAGAATGTGTATGCCGGTGCCCCGGGGACCACCAACACGATTCTGCGCGGTGTGAGCTTCAGCCTTGTCCCCGGCGAAAGCCTTGGCATTATCGGTCCGTCCGCCTCGGGCAAATCCACCCTCGCCCGCCTGCTGGTTGGCGTCTGGCCGACGCAGGCCGGCAAGGTGCGCCTGGACGGCGCGGACATCTTCAACTGGAACAAGGGCGAACTTGGCCCCTGGCTCGGCTACCTGCCACAGGACGTGGAGCTGTTCGAGGGGACCATCGCCGACAACATTGCGCGCTTTGGCGAAGTGGACAGCGAAGCGGTCATCCGCGCCGCCAAGATCACTGGCGTGCACGAGATGATCCTGCGTTTTCCGCAGGGTTATGACACCCGCCTGGGCACCGATGGCAGCCCGCTATCCGGCGGCCAGAAGCAGCGCATCGCCTTGGCCCGCGCGCTGTATGGCGAGCCCAATCTGATCGTGCTGGACGAGCCGAACGCCAACCTCGACGACGTCGGCGAAAAGGCCTTGGTCGATGCTCTGGCCGAACTCAAGGGCCGTGGCGCCACCGTCATTCTGATTTCTCACCGTCCCAACGTACTCTGTGCCGTCGATAAGGTGCTGATGCTGCGCGACGGCGGCGTGCAGATGCTAGGTACGCGCGATGAAGTATTCGCAGCGCTGCGCAAGGCCAGTGTGATCCCTGCAGGCGCATCAACTCCGCTGGCCTCCGTCAAAGCACGGGAGTGACCGATCATGCAAATGAGCCAACATACCGAGATGATTACAGCCGATCCCAGGAGCGTGGTAGACCTGGACGTCGGCAAACCCGCGCGGTGGGGCGTGTGGCTGGTGCTTGCCGGCTTCGGCGGCTTCCTCCTGTGGTCCTGGCTGGCGCCACTGGATGCCGGCGTGGTAGCGACAGGCACGGTCAAGGTCACCAGCAATCGCAAAGCCGTGCAGCATCTGAGCGGCGGTACCGTGGAGGCCATTCTCGTTCGCGAAGGCGATCTGGTGACAAAAGGCCAGGAGGTGGTCCGCCTCGACTCATTGCGTGCCGCTGCCGAACAGGGTGCGGTCAGCGCCCAGTACATCGTCAGCAAGACGGTGGAAAACCGTCTGGAAGCGGAACGTGACGGCCGCGACGTGGTGAACTTCGATCCCGAACTGCTCAAGCGCTTCAAGGGTGACCATCGCCTGGAAGCCGCCATGGACCTGCAACAGCGCCTGCTCGATACCCGGCGCGCCGGTCTCGCTGGCGAAATCAGCATCCTGCAGGAAAACCTGGCGGCGTCGGCAGTACAACTCAAGGGCCTGCAGCAGGTCTATGGCGCCCGCGCCTCGCAGATCAGCTTCCTCAACCAGGAACTGCAAGGCACCCGCGTACTGGCGGCCGAAGGCTATGTGCCACGCAACCGCCTGCTTGAGTTGGAACGCAGCAATGCCGACCTCTCCGCCGGCCAGGCCGAGAACCTCAACAACATCGCCCGCGTGCGTAGCCAGACCACCGAAATCAAGCTGCGCATCCTGCAGCGCCAGCACGATTACCTGAAGGAAGTCGAGTCGCAGCTGACGGAAACCGCCAAGGAAAACACCACCCTGGCCGACCGCTTGCGCGCCCTCGACTACGAAGTGACCCACACGGTGATTCGTTCGCCGATCGACGGCATGGTCCAGGCCCTGAGCATAGCCACCGTCGGCGGGATCATTCAGCCCGGCTTCAAGATCATGGAAATCGTTCCGCTCAACGAACCGTTGCAGGTCGACGCGATGATTCCCGTGCAGGCCATCGACAAGATGTTCCCCGGCCTGCCCGTGGACATTTCCTTCCCGGCCTTCAACCATGCCCAGACGCCAAACATCCCCGGCCGCGTGATGACCATTTCCGCCGACCGCCTGATGGACGAGGAAAGCAAGGAGCCGTTCTATCTGGCCCAGGTGGAAGTCACCCCCGATGGCATGAGCCTGCTTGGCACCAATCACATTCGCCCTGGCATGCCCGCCAGCGTCACCATTAAGACCGGCGAACGCAATATGTTGAGCTATCTTCTTAAACCAATGCTCGAACGTGTGGACAGCTCATTCAAGGAACAATGAAATGGACCGTCATTGCCTGCTCTTCTGCCTGCTGGGGTTGGCCTTGCCGGCCGACGCCATGGACCTCAAGCAAGCCTGGGATCTGTTGCAGTTCCAGGGCCCTATCTATCAGGCCGCCGTGCATGAAAAAAAGGCCGGCGGGGAAAACCGCGCTATCGGCAAGGCCGGCCTGCTACCGCAGATCAATGCCTCGGCCTACGACAACAAGGTCAATGGCACACAACGCCAGAGCGGTATCGAAAGGGATCTCGACTACGACTCCAAGGGCGCAAACCTGCGCCTGCGCCAACCACTGTTCAACAAACAGAAAATGGCCGAATACCGCCAGGGTCAGCAGCGTGCCGACTATAGCAACGCGGTATTCGATGCCAAGAGCCAGGACGCCGCGGTGCGCCTGGCCGAAAGCTATTTCGATGTGCTCCTGGCCAGCGAAACCATCACCCTGGCCAAGTCCAAGCTGAACGCCTTCGACGAACAACTCGCCTCGGCGAAACGGCGCATGGAACTGGGGGCCGGCACCGTCACCGACATCGACGAGTCGGCCGCCCGTCGCGACCTCGCCGAAGCGGAACTGATCGAAGCGCAAGACAACCTGGTCAACGCGCGCCGCAAGCTCGAGGAATACATCGGTGAACCCCCCGAATCGCTGACCACCTTGCGTCCGAGTTTCGATACACCACCGCTGCAGCCGAGCAACCTGCAGGATTGGCTGGTCAAAGCCCAGACCGATAGCCCGCTGCTCCATGCGCGCCGCTATAGCCGCGAACTCGCCGAAGAGGAAGTGAAGCGCGCCAGGGCCGGCCACTGGCCAACCCTGGATTTCGTTGCCGGCTACACAGCGGGTGAGAGCCAATCACTCTCCGAGCTGAATCAACGCAACCGCTACAGTTCGGTCGGACTGGAAGTCAATTTCCCGCTGTTCAGCGGTGGCGGCGTCAGCGCACTGACACGCCAGGCCAGTGCCAATAGCGACAAGGCCTCGGATGAACTGGACGCCGCACGACAGGAAGTCATCACTGGAACCACCCGTGAGTATCAAGGCATCCTGAGCGGCGCCAAACGCATTCGCGCGCTGGAGAAGGCCGTAGCGTCCAACGAACGCTCACTGGCATCGTCACGCAAGGGTTTCAAGGAGGGCGGCACCAGCACCAACTCGGACGTTCTCAATGCCGAAGAACTGCTCTTCGTCGCACGCCACGATCTGTTCGATGCCAAGTTGCGTTATTTGATGTCGCGCCTGCGCCTGGCCTCTTCGGTGGGCAGCCTGGGCGACGACGATATCGACCAGATCAACGACTACCTCGGCCCGGAACTGCTGGTCACCAACTGACGCTCACCTGCCTGCCGGTCAAGCCGAATGATGGCTGACCGGCGCCCCTCCTCCCATGATCCCCATCCAGCCATTCATGGCCGCGGCGCGGCGCAGAAAGGCAGCCGCCAGCGAAAAAAACAGCCAACGCTTGAAATTTGCCCACTAAGGCCTTGATTCCCTTTATGCTCGAACCAGTTCCAGGCTGTAAACTGTTTCCCCATGCGCAAACTTTTGTACCTGACATTTTCCATGGCGTTGCTCGCCACCCTCACGACCTACGCGATGTGGGCCGCAGACCGGCCGGTGGGTCATTACCTTTCGGATCTGCGGATCAACCTGGCTGTCGACCAGGGCACACCTGCGGACCGCGGCAATCTGTTGGGCATTCAGCCCGAACTGTTTCCCACCGATTATCAAAGCCCCGAGCGTTTGCACCGCAAGCTCGCGGCCTATCTGCAAGCAGCCCGGGACCAGGGTCTGTTGAACGGCAAGACCGTCGTCGTGTTGCCGGAGCACGTCGGTACCTGGCTGATGGTCAGCGGCGAGAAGGATGAGCTGTATCAGGCCAGCACTCTCAAGGAGGCCATGAACTGGCTGGCGGTGAGCAATCCCCTGAAGTTCGCCAAGGCGTTGATCAGCGCCGAGGGCGGCAACCGTCTGGACGATGCCCACCTGCGCATGAAAGCCAAGGCGATGGCCAGAGACTACCAGGCATTATTCGGAGGGCTGGCCAGGGAATTCCACGTGACGCTGGTGGCGGGTTCCATCGTACTGCCCGAACCGAGCATCATCGACGGCACCTTGAGAATCGGCCGCGGCGCGCTGTACAACAGCAGCGTGGTGTTCAACAGCGAGGGCCTGCCGATCGGCCAGCCCCAGCGCCAGATACACCCGTTCTTCGCAGAACAGAACGGGATCAAGGCGAACGGCGAGCACTCGCTCAATGTCGTTGATACCCCCGCGGGAAGGCTGGGCGTATTGATCGGTCACGACAGCTGGTACCCGGAAAACTACCTCAAGCTCAACGACCAAAGCGTGCAACTGGTCGCGGTACCGGCCTTTGTTGCCGGCCGTGGCACCTGGGATCAACCGTGGCGTGGCTACAGGGGCTCGTCAGCGCCGACATCGGTCATCTTGAAGCCTGGAGAAGTCAGTGAAGGCCAGGCCTGGCAGCGCCTGAATCTCACGACCCGGACACCTGCCAGTCAAGCCGTCGCTGGCATGAGTGTGTTCCTGCGGGGTCAGTTCTGGGATCAGGGCAGCGCCGGACACAGTTTCCTCAGCAGCAACGGCCAGCATTTTGCCGACGGCAATGCCCATGGTGCGCGTTTGCTGAACCTCTGGTTGTAGCCATGAAGCCGCAGCCGATGCGCCTGGGCGATCTGTCGGTGGGCTTTGTTCATAGCCTGGCCGATGCCGTGCGCAGTCATGGCATCGATCCTCAGCCACTGCTCGATCAATACGGCCTCGACGCCGGGCGCCTGAGCGAAGCCGGTGCCCGACTGTCGATACCGCGCTACATGCGCCTGGGCCACAGCGCCATTCAACTGACCGGCAACCCGGCCCTTGGCTTGCGCATGGGCCAGCTCAGTCGCCTGAGCCAGGCTGGCCTTGCTGGCGTCACTGCGGCCCAGGCGCCGACCGTACGAGAAGCCGCACGCTGCCTGATTCGATTCGAAACCTTGTACGGCTCCAATTATCGGGGTCAATCAAGCTTTCACGAAGACGCCCAGGGCGCCTGGCTGCGCTTCTATTCGATCAGCCCCTATAACGCCTACAACCGCTTTGTGGTGGATTCGATCATCGCCGGCTGGTTGCAGCAATTGTCCAGTGTCAGCCCTGCCCCGCTGCGCGCCGAACGCATCGAGATCGAATTCGAGGAGCCCGGCTACCGCGCGGCCTATGACGTGTTGGGTGACTGTCCGATTCAGTTTGGCGGCGAGCGCAATCAACTGCGCTTGAGCCTGGAAAGTCTCGCCCAGCGCAACCCCGAGCATTGCCCGAGTACCTGGCGGCATTTGCTGCAACTGTGTGAGCGAGAACTGGAACAACTGACACGCACCCGCAGCCTGCGCGAACGTATCATCGCGCTACTGGGCCCCTTGCTCAATGGTGGCCGGGAACCCGACCTGCAAGAGGTGGCGGCACGCCTGAAGCTGCCCACCTGGACCCTGCGCCGCAAGCTCGCCGAAGAAGGCACGCAGTTTCGTGCAATTCTCAACGACACCCGTCGCGACCTGGCCATGACCTACATACGCGACACCGAACTGGCGTTCGGAGAGATCGCCTACCTGCTGGGTTTTGCCTCAGCCGAAGCGTTTCAACGCGCATACAAACGCTGGAACGGACAGACCCCCGGCGAATTTCGCCGAAGTCATCGCCAATCCGCCTGATGCCTACAACTCGGTAGCGTCTTCCGCCGGCTCCAGTGGGTCCAGTTCGAAAGCCTGGTACTCGAGCAGCTCTTCTTGATATTCGTCCATTTTTGAATCCCCCAACCCATGCTGAAAAACGTCTGAATAAATGACCAATTCCCTGAGCATAAAGTGCCCGCGTGAAAGAAAAATGACGCGGAAACGACACTCTGTCGCTACTGAATAAAACGTAGCAGCTGGTCAGGAATTTATCATCGGATTTTTTCGCGGGAGGCCACAGAACAGTGGTCTTGGTTGACGAGGGTCAATCTTTTGGCTGGCCACGGGATCGGGTCATCCGACCCGATCCCGTGGCATATCCATCACTGGCCTGAGGCAGGCATCGCCGGGATGGGTTCGCTCGGCGCAGGCAAGTCACTCGGGTTCGACGGTGGCGTGACGATTTCCTGGAACGATGCAGGCTCTACACGCTCGGTCGGCGTGATCGGCGCCGCTTCAGGAGGCGGGGCAACCGGCTCGGAGGCCGCTGGAGCCGTTTCAATGGATGCAGGTGCAGGTGCAGGCGCTGGTGCAGCAGGCTCTACAGCGGGAGCCGCTGCCGGGGCAGGTGCCAGTGGTGCCGGCGCTGCCTGGGCTTCAGGCATGCCCAGGTCCGTTTTCGGCTTTTCGGGGATGTGCGCAGCCTTTTTCGCTTCCGGCGGCAGGAACAGTTCGACCAGTGCGAAGAAACGCTCGTAGAACTTGGCAGACGATACGGTTTCACTGGCGACCTTGACCATCGAGTCATCGGAGGAGCCGATCGGCATCGACACCGAGCCCAACACACCCACACCGAGACTGGCGGAGTTGTTGGTCTTCTTCAGCGCATAACGATCCTGCAGGGCGTTGGCGAATACGGTCGCGTGGTGCCCTTCGCTGCCGTCATCGGTACAGACCACGCTGAAGCTGATCTCCATGTGGTTCTCGCCGGTCTGCTGGAAGCTCTTGTGACCGCTGACCAGCTTCGAATCGTTGCTGGTGATGATGTAACCCTGGCTGAGCAAGGCACGACGAGCGGCTTCACAGCTCTGGATATCGGTGACCGGATAGTTTCGGGAAAAGGTACCGGAGTCGTCGAAATTCTCATGCTCATAGATGGCGGTCTTGTTCGATGAACAACCGGCCGCAGTGGCAAGCACGGCTGCCAGCCCGACAACCCGCATGGGAAGTGATTTAAACATTGAACATCCTGAGGAAAACGGTTCGGGGCATATTGTGCAACAGATCGATGCTTAGCGGAGCATCGATCGTGTCTTAAAACGGTTACAGGCTGATTGACCCCGGTTTTGCGCAAAAGTCACCGCGGCAAGTGACGTACGGCCAAACAAAAAGACCCCGGCCTTCCGGCCGGGGTCTTTTGTGCAGCGCTAAACCTGATCAGGCATCAGTAACGCTTGATCTCCGCCTGGCTTTCCAGCTGCTTGCGGTAAGCCGCGAAGTCTTGCTGGCCGATGCGCGAAGCGAGGTAGCGACGATACTGTGCTTTCTCTTCTTCGGTCGGCGCCGCTGCTTCGTTCACGCCATTGAGGCGCACGATCATCAGGTTGCCATCACCCAGTGTCACGCTGGTGAAGGTCGGCTTGTCCTTGGACGCAGGCTTCGCCATGCGGAACAGCGCTTGCAGCACCGCAGGGTCGACCCCTTCCTGAGCACGAGTCGCCGCTTCCGTGACTTTCCAGGCCTGGCCGTCGACCGCCTGATCCAGCGGGGTCTTGCCATCGCGCAGGCTGGCAATCAGGGCGTCAGCCTTGGTCTTGGCATCGGCGCTGGCGTGTTCCTTGGCCAATTGCACACGGATCGCAGCAGAGACGCTTTCCAGCGGCAATTGCGAAGGCTTCAGGTGCTCCTTGGCACGCAACACGACCACGGTTTCCGGATCGAGCTCGATGGCAGTGCTGTTCGCACCCTCATCCAGGACCTCCGGGCTGAACGCGGCAGTGATCACGGCACGGTTGGCTGCAATACCCTCACCGCCTTCACGGCCGAACGGCTTGGACGTGTGGACGTTCAGTTTCAGGTCTTGTGCCGGTTGCGCCAGGTCCGACGCTTCGAATGAAGCGTCTTCCAGTTGCTTGGTCGCCTCGACAAAACGCTGTTCGACCTGCTGGGCCTTCAATTCGCGGGTCAGCTTGTCTTTCAGGCTGGCGAATGTCGGAACTTCAGGCGCTTCCACGCCCAACAGCTTGATCAGGTGGAACCCGAAATCGGTGCGAACCGGCGCGGAAACCTGGTCCTTGGCCAACGAATACAGAGCTTTCTCGAACGCCGGGTCGTAGACGCCAGGACCGGCATAACCCAGGTCACCGCCGTTGTTCGCCGAACCCGGATCCTGGGAGAACTCCTTGGCCAGCGCCTCGAATTTCTCGCCCTTGGCCAGACGAGCCTGGATCTCTTCGATCTTCGCCTTGGCTTGCGCCTCGGTGGTCTTGTCATTCACTTCAATCAGAATGTGCGCCGCCTGGCGTTGCTCGGACAGGTTCGCGATTTCTTTCTGATAGGCCGCCTGCAGGTCTTCGTCATTGACGCTGACCTGATCGAAGAAGGAAGCCTTCTTCAGCTCAAGGTAATCGATGACCACCTGATCCGGCGTCATGAATTCCTTGGCGTGCTCGTCGTAGTAGGCCTTGACCTCATCGTCGGTCAGCTTCACCGCTGCCGGGTCGGCCTTGATGTTCAACGAGGCGAAATCGCGGGTCTGTTTTTCCAGACGGGCAAACGCCAGTACCTGTGCATCGGTTACGAAACCGCTACCGGCGAGACCGGCACGCAGCTGACCAATCAGCATTTCCTGAGCCAGCATCTGGCGGAATTGCATACGGGTATAGCCGAGTTGGCGAATCACCTGGTCGAAACGCTCGGAGCTGAACTTGCCATCCACCTGAAACTCAGGCGTTTGCAGGATGACCTGATCCAGAGCTGCTTCGGAAAAGGCGAATTTCGAGTTTTCTGCGCCTTGCAGCAGCAGTTTGCGATCGATCAGGCCCTTGAGAGCCGACTCGCGCAGCATTTTTTCATCGAGCAAGGAAGCATCGAAATCCTTGCCCAGCTGTTGCATGAGCTGACGGCGTTGCATATCGACCGCCTGGCTCAGTTCGTTCTGGCTGATTTCTTCGCCATTGACCTTCGCCGCTTCATTCGTGTTCGTCGTGGCCTGAAAAATGGCGTCGAAACCGGTCAAAGCCATCAGTGCAACGATGACCCCGATAATAGTCTTGGCAATCCAGCCTTGTGAATTGTCCCTGATATTCTGCAGCATGCGTCCCCCAGAAACGGTTGAACTTCAAAAATTAGGCAACCGTGGAGCGTGGGTAGAATCCGGATAGAAGAAAGGCGCATCCGAGGATGCGCCTTCTCGTAACTGGCGGAGCGGATCGAGGGGCTCGAACTGGCGACCCTCGGTGTCTTGAACCGGCGACCTGCAGTCAGGACTGCCGCTCCGCTGCCAAGTCAGGCATGACCCCGACCCGGATGGGTAAAAACCTGAATCGAACTTAGTTGACAGCTTCTTTCAGTGCTTTACCGGCTTTGAAACCTGGTTTTTTGGCTGCTGCGATTTCCAGCGTCTTACCGGTCTGTGGGTTACGACCAATGCGAGCCGGACGATCAGTTACGGAGAAGGTACCGAAACCAACCAGAACAACAGAGTCGCCAGCCTTGAGAGCGCCAGTGACGGATTCGATTACAGCGTCCAGCGCACGGCCAGCAGCAGCTTTCGGGATATCAGCGGATGCAGCGATAGCATCAATCAGTTCCGACTTGTTCACTCTAAGTCCCCTTATATCTATTTGAGTATGATTCTAAGTTTTTTTGGTGAAAGCAAAAACGAGTGCTGAATGGCCTACAGACACTTAAGAGCCGCTTTATAACAAGGGCTCTAAAAAGCTGTCAAGAAAGCCCCCCAGGCAAATACGTACTAATGCGTGCTAATTCTTTCCTTAGAATCTGCGTCGCGTTTCTCATCCTTCGCGACTATCTCCGGAGCCACGTCCGGCAAGGGCTCCGGCGCGTATTGCAACGCAATTTGCAGGACCTCGTCAATCCATTTAACCGGTTTAATCTGTAGATCCTGCTTGATATTGTCCGGAATCTCTTTGAGATCGCGCACATTCTCTTCAGGAATGATCACAGTCTTGATTCCGCCACGGTGGGCAGCCAGCAGTTTTTCTTTCAAGCCGCCAATGGCCAAGACCTGGCCACGCAACGTGATCTCGCCGGTCATGGCGACATCCGCGCGTACCGGAATGCCGGTCAATGCCGATACCAGGGCCGTGCACATGCCTACACCGGCGCTAGGGCCATCCTTTGGAGTCGCCCCTTCCGGCATATGGATGTGTGTGTCGCGCTTCTCATGGAAGTCCAGAGGGATCCCCAGGCTCTTCGCCCTGCTGCGGACAACGGTCAAGGCCGCGGTGATCGATTCGACCATCACGTCACCCAGGGAACCGGTCTTGATCAACTGGCCCTTGCCCGGTACGACGGCCGCTTCGATGGTCAGCAGTTCGCCGCCCACCTGAGTCCACGCCAACCCGGTCACCTGGCCAATCTGATCCTGCTGCTCGGCCAGGCCGTAGCGGAATTTACGCACGCCCAGGAAGTGCTCCAGCATGTCTGCGGTGACTTTCACCGAGAAGCGTTTCTCCAGCGCATGTTCCTTGACGGCCTTGCGGCAGACCTTGGCAATCTGGCGCTCCAGCCCACGCACACCGGCTTCACGGGTGTAGTAGCGGATGATGTCGCGGATCGCTTCTGCGTCAAACTCCAGCTCGCCTTTCTTCAGGCCGTTGGCCGTAATCTGCTTAGGCGAAAGGTATTTGACGGCGATGTTGATCTTCTCGTCTTCGGTGTAGCCCGGCAGACGGATCACTTCCATCCGGTCCAGCAACGCCGGCGGGATGTTCATCGAGTTCGAAGTGCACAGGAACATCACATCGGACAGGTCGTAATCGACTTCCAGATAGTGATCGTTGAAGTTGTGGTTCTGCTCGGGATCGAGCACTTCCAGCAACGCCGATGCCGGATCGCCACGCATGTCGCTGCCCATCTTGTCGATTTCATCGAGCAGGAACAGCGGGTTGCGGACACCCACTTTTGTCATCTTTTGAATCAATCTTCCTGGCATCGAACCGATGTAAGTACGGCGATGGCCACGAATTTCCGCCTCGTCACGCACGCCACCGAGGGCCATGCGCACGAATTTGCGGTTGGTGGCGTGAGCAATCGACTCCGCCAGGGACGTTTTACCCACCCCGGGAGGACCGACCAGGCACAGCACCGGTCCACGAATTTTCTTCACGCGCTTTTGCACGGCGAGGTATTCGAGGATGCGTTCCTTGACCTCTTCGAGGCCATAGTGGTCGGCATCCAGAATGTCTTCCGCGCGCGCCAGGTCCAGGCGCACCTTGCTCTGGGCCTTCCACGGCACTTGAACCAGCCAGTCGATGTACGAACGCACCACGGTCGCTTCCGCGGACATCGGCGACATCTGCTTGAGCTTGTTCAGCTCGGCCGTCGCCTTGGCCAGCGCGTCTTTCGGCAGGCCGGCGGCATCGATACGCTTTTTCAGCTCTTCGACTTCGTTGTGGCCTTCGTCACTGTCGCCGAGCTCTTTCTGAATGGCCTTCATCTGCTCATTCAGGTAGTACTCGCGCTGACTGCGCTCCATTTGTTTCTTGACGCGGCCGCGAATGCGTTTTTCGACTTGCAGCAGATCGATCTCGGCATCCAGCAACGCCAGAACGTGCTCGACCCGGGCCGACAAATCGATGATTTCGAGGATTTCCTGCTTCTGTTCGATCTTCAGCGCCATGTGCGCGGCCATGGTGTCCACCAGGCGGCCTGGCTCATCGATGCTGTTGAGCGACGACAGGACTTCAGCCGGGACTTTCTTGCCCAACTGCACGTATTGCTCGAACTGGGACAGCAAGCTGCGAACGAACACTTCCGATTCGCGCTCTGGTGCTTCAACTTCGTCGATCAGGGAGACTTCGGCACGGCAGTGGCCGTCCACTTCGCTGAAGCGCTCGACAGCGCCCCGCTGCTCGCCTTCGACCAGAACCTTGACCGTTCCGTCAGGCAGCTTGAGCAGCTGCAGAACGGTGGCAATCGTACCAACGCGATACAGGGCATCTTCACCGGGATCGTCGTCAGCCGGGTTTCTCTGGGCCAGCAGAAGGATCTGCTTGTCACCCGTCATCGCAGCCTCGAGGGCTTCGATGGATTTCTCGCGCCCCACGAACAGCGGGATAACCATGTGCGGATAAACCACGACATCACGCAATGGCAGGAGAGGCAATTCGATGGTTGTCTTCATGATTTCGCCTCTACGGCGGCCATAAGGCCGTAAACAGATGGAAGTAAGCTTGAAACCAAGATGGGGGCTGCCCAGGAAAAAAACAAGCGGATAAAAGAACCACTTGAAAGATTGCAGCATACGGAAGCTGCTGTGACGGGCCGGATACGCCTTCAAAGACCGCCTTCGCTGGCAAGCCGGCTCCTGCAGGCCAGATCCCGAAATAGCAAAGGGGCCCGAAGGCCCCTTCTTTATTCAAGCTGCGTGACGCTTATGCGTCTGGCGCAGCCTTGGCGGTCGGCTCACTGTTTTCATAGATATACAGTGGCTTGGACTTGCCTTCTATCACGCTTTCATCGATCACTACTTTGCTCACCTCCGATTGCGAGGGGATTTCATACATAGTGTCGAGCAATACACCTTCGAGAATCGAACGCAGGCCACGGGCACCGGTTTTACGCTCCAGGGCACGCTTGGCGACCGATTTCAGAGCGTCGGTCCGGAATTCCAGATCCACGCCCTCCATCTCGAACAGCTTGGCATACTGCTTGGTCAGAGCATTTTTCGGCTCGGTGAGGATCTGCATCAATGCGGCCTCGTCGAGCTCGTCCAGCGTGGCAAGTACCGGCAGACGACCGACGAATTCCGGGATCAGACCGAACTTGACCAGATCGTCAGGCTCGACTTCACGCAGGGACTCACCGACTTTCTTGCCTTCTTCCTTGCTGCGCACTTCTGCGTTGAAACCGATGCCACCCTTGGTGGAACGGTTTTGAATGACCTTCTCAAGACCAGAGAACGCGCCACCGCAGATGAACAGGATGTTACGGGTGTCGACCTGCAGGAATTCCTGCTGCGGATGCTTGCGACCACCTTGAGGCGGAACGGAAGCGACCGTGCCTTCGATCAACTTGAGCAGGGCCTGCTGCACGCCTTCACCGGAAACGTCCCGGGTGATCGACGGGTTGTCAGACTTGCGCGAAATCTTGTCGATTTCATCGATGTAGACAATGCCCATCTGGGCCTTTTCCACGTCGTAATCGCATTTCTGCAGCAGCTTCTGAATGATGTTCTCGACATCTTCACCCACGTAACCCGCCTCGGTGAGGGTGGTTGCGTCGGCGATGGTGAACGGAACGTTCAGCAAGCGGGCCAGTGTTTCGGCAAGCAGGGTCTTACCCGAGCCTGTCGGGCCGATCAGCAGGATGTTGCTCTTGCCGAGTTCGACGTCGTCATTCTTTTTGTCACGCTGGTTCAGGCGCTTGTAGTGGTTGTACACCGCTACGGCCAGAACCTTTTTCGCACGCTCCTGACCAATCACATACTGATCAAGGATGCCGCTGATTTCTTTAGGCGAAGGCAATTTATGCGCGCTGCTTTCGGCCTGTGCTTCCTGCACCTCCTCGCGGATGATGTCGTTGCACAGGTCGACGCACTCGTCGCAAATAAAGACCGAGGGGCCGGCAATCAATTTGCGTACTTCATGCTGGCTTTTGCCACAGAAGGAGCAATAGAGCAGCTTGCCGTTGTCCTCGCCGTTGCGGGTGTCAGTCATTCGTTCGATCCAAATCCGATAGGCTTGCAACACAAGATGAAGGCTATTGCGGGCTTTTTCAAGCCCGCCGGTGATCGGACCCGCCGACCAACCTTATTTTGAGCTGCTTATTTTAAGCAGGGCGCTGGCTGATCACTTCATCGATCAACCCGTACTCACGCGCGGCTTCTGCACTCATGAAATTGTCGCGGTTGGTATCGCGCTCGATTTCTTCGAGAGTACGCCCGCTATGCAGGGCCATCAGCGTGTTGAGACGCTCGCGAATGAAGAGGATTTCCTTGGCATGGATTTCGATATCCGACGCCTGGCCCTGGAAACCGCCCAGTGGCTGGTGAATCATCACACGCGAGTTCGGCAGGCAGTAACGCTTGCCTTGTGCACCGGCCGTCAGCAGGAACGCGCCCATGCTGCACGCCTGACCGATACAGGTGGTCGACACGTTGGGTTTGATGAACTGCATGGTGTCGTAGATCGACATGCCCGCCGTCACCGAACCGCCCGGGGAGTTGATATAGAGATGGATGTCCTTGTCCGGGTTTTCCGCTTCAAGGAACAGCAATTGCGCACAGATCAGGTTGGCCATGTAGTCCTCTACGGGACCCACCAGAAAGATCACCCGCTCCTTGAGGAGACGCGAGTAGATGTCGTAGGCGCGCTCGCCACGAGCGGACTGCTCGACAACCATCGGGACCAGGCCGCCAGCGGCCTGGATATCAGAGTTCTGCTGAATATACGAATTACGGAACATGCTCTGCAGTCACTCCCAAATAGTTATGTCTTGAATACGCATAAGCCAGCTCGAAGGCTGGCTTATGGTGTTTGCTTCTTACCGCAAAAGTGATCAGTCGGCTTGTGGTGCTTCTACCGGCTTGACTGCTTCTTCGTAAGAGACCGATTTGTCGGTCACGCTAGCTTTCTGCAGAACAGTATCCACAACTTGCTCTTCCAGCACAACCGAGCGAACTTCGTTCAGTTGCTGGTCGTTCTTGTAGTACCAGGACACAACTTGCTCAGGTTCCTGGTAGGCCGAAGCCATTTCCTGAATCATCTCGCGAACGCGGGTTTCGTCAGGCTTGAGATCGAATTGCTTGACCACTTCAGCCACGATCAGACCCAGTACTACGCGGCGCTTGGCTTGCTCTTCGAACAGCTCGGCCGGCAGTTGGTCAGGCTTGATGTTGCCGCCGAACTGCTGAACAGCCTGCACGCGCAGACGGTCAACTTCGTTGGACAGCAGAGCCTTTGGCACTTCGATCGGGTTGGTGGCCAGCAGACCGTCCATTACCTGATTCTTGACCTTGGATTTGATCGCCTGACGCAGTTCACGCTCCATGTTCTTGCGAACTTCGGCGCGGAAGCCTTCCAGACCGGTTTCCTTGATGCCGAATTGAGCGAAGAATTCTTCGGTCAGCTCTGGCAGCTTTGGCTCGGAAACGGTGTTGACGGTCACGGTGAACTCGGCGGTTTTGCCAGCCAGGTCCAGGTTCTGATAGTCCTCTGGGAAAGTCAGGTTCAGAACGCGTTCTTCACCGGCTTTGGCGCCAACCAGGCCATCTTCGAAACCAGGGATCATGCGGCCGGAACCCAGAACCAGCTGGGTACCCTTGGCGGAACCGCCAGCGAACACTTCACCGTCGACCTTGCCGACGAAATCGATGTTCAGCTGGTCTTCGTTTTGAGCAGCGCGATCGGCCACTTCGAAACGGGTGTTCTGCTTGCGCAGGATGTCCAGCATCTTGTCCAGATCGGCATCAGACACGTCAGCGCTCAGGCGCTCTACGGTGATACCTTCGAAACCGGCAACGGTGAACTCAGGGAACACTTCGAATACGGCTACGTATTCCAGGTCCTTGCCCGCTTCCAGGGATTTTGGCTCGATCGAAGGCTGACCAGCCGGGTTCAGCTTCTGCTCAACCACAGCTTCGTAGAAGGAAGACTGGATCACGTCGCCTACAGCTTCCTGGCGAGCGTCAGCACCGAAACGGCGCTTGATTTCGCTCATTGGCACTTTGCCTGGACGGAAGCCAGCAATCTTGGCCTTTTGGGCGGTCTGCTGCAGACGCTTGTTGACCTGGCTCTCGATGCGCTCAGCCGGCACGGTGACGCTCATGCGGCGCTCAAGAGCAGTAGTATTTTCAACAGAAACTTGCATGGATATTCCTCGTTGCACAGACGTTAGCCGGCCGTTTCCGACCCCAGAATCAAGGGCATGCATTCTAGTGGGTCAAACTCAAGAAGTCACCCTACTGAAAACGGGTAAAAACGCAGCAGGCAATTTATAGGTGCGAATGCACGAATGCACCTCGCCCCGATGGCAAATACAACCAATCACGCCAGGGCTCTGCGCCAACCTTTCCCTATATAGAGAAGGTCGCCAATCATCTCCCTGACAGCCGATCTCGCAAGCAAGGCCGGCGGGCAGGACAGCATCATCGAGAAACATAAATACGACGAAACGCCCGCCCCTGCGACCCGGAACCTGCGGCCGCCGAAACAAAAAAGGCGCCAGACTTTTCAATCTGGCGCCTTTCGAAATATGGGGTGGACGATGGGGATCGAACCCACGACAACGGGAGTCACAATCCCGTGCTCTACCAACTGAGCTACGCCCACCATATTGCCTGTTAAAGAAGCCAAACAACTTCTTTATCAAGCTCCAGCCAGGCCAAGTGCCTGAATGAAGCTTTATTTGGTGCGGATGAAGAGACTCGAACTCTTACGCCTCGCGGCGCTGGAACCTAAATCCAGTGTGTCTACCAATTCCACCACATCCGCGGATGAAGCCTTTAAAGCAAAGGCGCCAGACTGTTAATCTGGCGCCTTTCGAAATATGGGGTGGACGATGGGGATCGAACCCACGACAACGGGAGTCACAATCCCGTGCTCTACCAACTGAGCTACGCCCACCATATCGCGCTACTTGTGCCAAAGCTGCCTAATGGCGCACCCGGCAGGACTCGAACCTGCGACCATCCGCTTAGAAGGCGGATGCTCTATCCAGCTGAGCTACGGGCGCCTTGTTAGCTGTAACCTTGGAGGACTACAAACTAAGTGCTTTCCAGCCTTGCAGAATCGTAATCCTGCTCAACCTTCCTAACCAGTGCTAGGCTGTGCCCGACAAGTGCGACGAATAGTATAGAGCCCCCCGAAGGTCGTCAAATCCTTTTTAAAAAAAATTCATTTAATTAAAGGAGTTAGGGGAATTTGCAGACCAAGCGCCTTTGCCCTCACCGCATGACATGCGAGAATGCGTTCTCTTTTTTTCCCCTCTCGATGGTTAATCACGCGCAATGACTGCACAACTTATCGACGGCAAATCGATCGCCGCCAGCCTGCGCCAGCAGATCGCCCAACGTGTCACCGAGCGTCGCCAGCAAGGCCTGCGCACGCCCGGCCTTGCGGTGATCCTGGTCGGCAGCGATCCTGCCTCTCAGGTTTATGTCTCGCACAAGCGTAAAGACTGTGAAGAGGTCGGCTTTCTATCCCAAGCCTATGACCTGCCTTCCGAAACCACTCAAGAAGCGCTGACCGAGCTGATCGATCGCCTGAACGACGACCCTGCAATCGACGGCGTTCTGCTTCAACTTCCGCTTCCCGAACACCTGGACGCCTCCAGGCTGCTGGAGCGCATTCGTCCGGATAAAGACGTCGACGGCTTCCATCCTTATAACGTCGGTCGCCTGGCCCAGCGCATTCCACTGCTGCGCCCATGCACCCCCAAAGGCATCATGACCCTGCTGGAAAGCACCGGTGTCGACCTTTACGGGATGGATGCCGTGGTCGTCGGCGCGTCCAATATCGTTGGCCGCCCGATGGCGATGGAATTGCTGCTGGCCGGCTGCACCGTGACGGTCACCCACCGCTTTACCAAGGACCTGGCCGGCCATGTCGGCCGTGCGGATCTGGTCGTCGTCGCCGCTGGCAAGCCGGGCCTGGTCAAGGGCGAATGGATCAAGGAAGGCGCGATCGTGATCGATGTCGGCATCAACCGTCAGGACGACGGCAAGCTGGTCGGTGACGTGATCTACGAAACCGCCCTGCCCCGCGCCGGCTGGATCACCCCGGTACCGGGCGGCGTAGGCCCGATGACCCGTGCCTGCCTGCTGGAAAACACCCTGTACGCCGCCGAAACCCTGCACAGCTGAGTTTCAACGCGCACGCTGTCAGCGTGAAAGGAACCCCGCCCTGGCGGGGTTTTTTTTTGCCCGCGAGAAACACCGACCGCCCGCCGGAAAATGACTTTTTTTTCATGTTTCTCAGGACTTTCACCTGTTACTTGAACAACCATCGACAGTTATTCAGCCATACTCCAGAATGACGCGCTTTTTAGGAAACAGTCCGTTACAGAACGGCTTATCAACACTTTATGAGTCTGCCAGCGTGAAAATCCGTCTTTCCATCCTGAGCCTATTTTTTGCAGTTGCAGGGACTTTCATCACGCCCTTCGCCAGCGCTGGCGAAACCACCGCAGCACCGCGAGATACGAAGACGCTCAAGCTCGCTTCCGGCAGCTCCTTGCTGCTGGACATGCAGACCAACAAAGTCATCTACGCCAGCAATCCTGACGTGGTGGTGCCGATCGCTTCCGTCAGCAAGTTGATGACTGGTCTGGTCGTGGTTGAGTCTCGGCAGAACATGGACGAATACATCAACATCAACATCAGCGACACACCGGAAATGAAAGGTGTGTACTCCCGGGTCAAGCTCAAGAGCGAACTGCCGCGCCGGGAAATGCTGCTGATTGCCCTGATGTCATCTGAAAACCGAGCCGCTGCAAGCCTGGCCCACCACTATCCGGGTGGCTATGCCGCGTTCATTGCTGCAATGAACGCCAAGGCCCGGGCCTTGGGCATGACCAATACCCATTTCGTCGAGCCGACCGGTCTCTCGCCGCGCAACGTTTCGACCGCTCGCGATTTAAGCAAACTGTTGATCGCCGCGCACAAGTACCCGCTGCTGACCGAGCTGAGTACAACCAAGGAAAAGACCGTTTCGTTTCGCAAACCGAACTACAGCCTGGGTTTCCGCAACACCGACCATTTGGTCCGCAAGCCGGATTGGGACATCCAGCTGACAAAAACCGGCTTCACCAACGAAGCCGGTCACTGCCTGGTGCTGGTGACCCGAATGGCTAACCGCCCGGTGGCCTTGGTGATCCTTGACGCCTATGGCAAGTACACCCATTTTGCCGATGCCACGCGCATGCGTAATTGGGTAGAGAGCGGAAAGAGCGCGGACGTGCCTTCCGTAGCCTTGCAGTACAAAGCGGACAAGAACCTCAAGCAGCGGCAGAGCGGCGTGGTGGAAGCGTCGAAGTAACCTTGCTGCAAACACATGAAAAAGCCCCGGACATCCGGGGCTTTTTTTCGTCGCAAAGTTAGTCGTTAGGCAGCGGCATCTGGTCGTCATCCGGGATGCCGTCGCCGGTACTTGGATCTCTCCAACCCTTCGGCTTTTCAGTGGGCACCACCGTTGGCCGTGCCAGGGGATCCCTCAACGGGCTGTCGGGATCCATCACCGGATCGGTGCTTTGCTCGGGGGTTGTGGGGACAGTTTCCGGACGTTTGTCGTCGAAACTGGAATCGGTAGACATACGCACCTCCATTGGACCTAAGGCTTCAGATCACCCAGTGGATCATAGGGCTTGGCCGGAGCCTTGGGGTTGTCACCCGGTTTCACGTCCCTCGGTGCCTTGGCGGGCCCGATCGGGTCGACCTGAGGATCGGCAAGGTCCGGGGAATCGGGATCGAAACCCAGCTCATTGCCAGACGAATGCTCGGATGAGTGTGGACCGACGGGCGTAGTTGAATGAGCCATGGGCGCCTCCTGTATCAAGGCCCGGAAAGATCCGGGCCTTTGCAGGTTAGAGGCTGGCATCGGGCGCTGGTGCCCGGAGGGTGACGAACGGACTTACTGTGCGGCCAAGGCTTTTTTAGCTTTTGCTGCCGCCGGCTCCTGGCCCGCCTGCGCCAGATCATTGGCTGCCTTGAGCCAGCGTTGCTGATCGACCTGGGCGGGAATCTGCGTCGGACTCTGGATCAACACTGCCCAACCGCCGGCATCCTTGAACGCCGATTCAAAAGAACTGAAGCTCATCAACGTCCGCTGACTCATGCCTGCGCGCAGCAGCACGGTCTGCTTCTGACGGTTGTACCCGGTGAGAATCGCATAACGCGGTTCGGCCCACATCGCCGAGCCTTCGGTGAAGCGCACCATCACCGGATAACCGGCCGCGACCTGGGTCAACAAGGCTGGCAAGGTCGCGTCAAGGGGATAGACCACCATCCCGTACTCACGCGCGAGGTTCACCATGTTCTGTTGCAGCTGGGCTTCGGCGCCCGGTAAATGCAGCGGTTTGTCGAGCAAGCCCGGCGTAATCACGATGTTCTGCTGGGACAGCATGCTGGCCAGCACCTGCGGTCCGCTTTGATTGGCCACGCCTTTGTAGAAGCGGCCACTGAGTTCGACCCGCTCCGGCAGACGCTTGATCTCAGGTGCAACACTCCCGGCGCAACCCGCCAGCGCCGCCACACATCCCGCCATCAGCGCCGCCGACAGCATTCGAGAAAATACCCGCACCATCATCACTCTCTTGTTCAGGCGCCAGGCAACAATATTCCCGGCAAGGCCGTTGATCATAGGACGCCGCGCGACAGCGGTATAGCCTTAACCGGTAGTTGTTTGCATCCGATAGAGCGAACTGGTTGGTGACTGCCGACTTTCGGTCAATAGCCTGAAATGCAGCAACGGCTAGACTGTTCCCTGAAGAGACGACAGCGAAGCGTGAGTGCCCATTGAAGGGCAAAGAGGAGGCACCGATGAGCCTGACCATGATCATTGTAATGTTGGTTTGCGGCTGGCTGGCGGTAGCCGCCGCCATGCTGTGGGGCGTGCTGCGCATTACTCGCCGCCACCATCACCCTGTCCAGCCGGCGCCTGCGCAAGAAGCGGACAAGGCACCGAGCCAGCACGCCAACGCTCACTGACACCACCTTTATCCGAGACCAACAAAAACGGCCGCCTGCACTCCTTCGAGTTCAGGCGGCCGTTTCTTTTAGCGGCGGTCAGACTTCAGTGGCAACCCGCTTCTGCCTGGACCGACGGGACATCATGTTCAACACCTCGATCGAAGCCGAGAATGCCATGGCCGCATAGACGTAGCCTTTCGGTACATGGGCGCCAAAGCCTTCGGCAATCAGCGTCATGCCGATCATGATCAGGAAGCCCAGGGCCAGCATCACCACTGTCGGGTTGTCGTTGATGAACTTGGCCAGCGGATCAGCCGCCAGCAACATCACCAGTACCGACACCACCACCGCGATGACCATGATCGGCAAATGCTCGGTCATGCCGACAGCGGTAATGATGCTGTCGATGGAGAACACCATATCCAGCATCAGGATCTGACCGATCGCGGCAGCGAAGCCCAGGGTCACGGTCGAGGTCGCCGACTTCGGATCTTCCGGTGCCGGGTCCATGCTGTGATGGATCTCGGTGGTCGCCTTCCACAACAGGAACAGGCCACCGGCAATCAGGATCATGTCTTTCCAGGAAAACGCGTGGCCGAGGATCTCGATCACCGGATTGGTCAACTGGACGATGAACGCGATGGTGCTCAGCAAGCCCAGACGCAGGATCAACGCCATGCCGATACCGATGCGTCGTGCCCGCTGTCGATTGTGCAAGGGCAGCTTGTTGGTCAGGATCGAGATGAAGATCAGGTTATCGATGCCGAGCACGATCTCCATCACGATCAGGGTGGCGAGGGCGACCCAGGCGGTGGGGCTGGCGGCAAGTTGTAAAAGGTAGTCCATGGGTCAGTCCTGACTCGTTGTAATACGGTTTAGATTTCCTGGGAGGAAGATTCGGTTTTTTCCGAGTCTTTTTCCGATGATTCTTTTTTGCTGATCAACCCGCTGGTGGCGTCATTGAGTGCTTGCTCGGCCGCCTTGTGGGTATCGTCAATCGCCTGTTTGGCGCTTTCGGCAGCCTTGCCCATCAATTGTTGCGCGCTTTTCTCGGCCTGGTCGCAACCGGCCAGTACCAGTAAAGACGTGATCAGCAATGCCGTGGCTTTAAGCTTCATGATGCTTTCCTCGATAGAACGAACGGGACCTAAACGATGGCCCGTTGATAGCGATGCATTCTAGGGAAGTGAATACTTCAGGAAAATTCGTATTTTCAGCGGTTATACTTCGGTTTTTACGAACTGTAGATCGCCATGCTCAACTATCGGCAATTGCATTACTTCTGGGTGGTGGCCAAGACCGGCAGCATCGTGCGCGCCTGTGAGCAGCTCAATCTCACGCCACAAACCATCAGCGGGCAGATTTCATTACTGGAACAGACCTTTGGCATCGAGTTGTTCCGGCGTGTCGGACGGCAACTCGAACTTACCGAGGCCGGCCGGCAGGCACTGCCCTACGCCGAACAAATGTTCCAGCTGGGTGGCGAACTGGAACTGATGCTGCGGGCACAACCCAATGAGCAGCAGATCCTGTTTCGCGTCGGCGTGGCCGACGTGGTGCCCAAGTCCATCGTCTATCGCCTGATTGCACCGACCATGGAGCTGAGCGAACCGCTGCGCATCACTTGTCGCGAAGACAAGCTTGAACGTTTGTTGGCCGACCTGGCGATCCAGCGCCTGGACCTGGTGATATCCGACAGCCCCATGCCATCGCACCTGGACATCAAGGGCTACAGCCAGAAACTCGGTGAGTGCGGGATCAGCTTCTTCGCCACCCCAGAGCTGGCGGCCCGTTACGGTCACGACTTTCCGCGCAACCTGCACGGTGCGCCGCTACTGATTCCCGGGCCGGAAACCGTGGTGCGCAGCCGTTTGCAACGGTGGTTTGCCGAGCAGCAGATCCAGCCGCAAATTGTCGGCGAGTTCGACGACAGCGCCCTGATGCAGGCCTTCGGCCAATCCGGCAGCGGGATCTTCATCGGCCCGAGCGTGATTGCCGATGAGGTGCGACGCCAATATGGCGTGCAAGTGATCGGCCAGACCGACGCGGTGAGCGAGTCGTTCTATGCCATCTCAGTTGAACGCAAGGTCAAGCACCCCGGCATTGTCGCCATTACCGAAGGTGCCCGACGCGAGCTGTTTACCGAGTTTTAGGACACTCAGGCGCAGACTTCCCGGGGCTTGAAGGTCATCAGCGCAATGGCCAGCAGGATCGAGGCGAGGATGAACGCCGCCGCGGCGAAGCCAAGGCCTTGCAGGCCGACGCTGTCGATTACCCGGCCACCGATCATCGCGCCCAGACCGATACCGAGGTTGGCACCGGCGATGTTCAGCGACGCGGCGAACGCTGGCGCTTCGGGCGCAGCTTTCATCAGGCGCACATGGCTGACCAGGAACAACGCTGCCTGGGTCACGCCCCAGATGCCCATCGCTGCTGCCAGACCCAGCGGCGAGTGGATGTTCGGCACCAGCGCCACCAGGCCGGCAATCATGAACGCGCAGAACATCATCGACGCCATCAGCGGGTGACGATCCACCGCACGGCCACCCAGGGAGTTGCCGATCAGTCCGACCGCACCAAAGCCCATCAGGCACCAGCCGACCACGGTGCCGTTGAAGCCGGCCAGTCGCTCAAGGATGTCCGCCAGATAGGTGTACGCGGTGAACATGCCGCTGAACACAATCACAGACAGCAGCACGTGACCGAGCATCAGCGGGCTGCGCAGGATCTTGAACTGCGACCGCAAGCTCACCTGATGCTGGTGCAGGTTGGTCTTCGGCAGATAGATAAACAGCAGCAACGCCTTGGCAAAGGCGATGACCGCCAGAATCGCGAAGGCACTGCGCCAGCCGAACGCATCGGAAATCAGCGTGCCCACGGGAATGCCGAACACCGTGGCACAAACGATGCCGAAGCCGATCTTGGCGATGGCGCGACCGGCGTAATCCGGCCCGACGATGTCCACCGCCGTTTCGCTGGCCAAGGCCCAGAACACTGGCAACCCCAGCGCCGGGATCAAGCGGGCAAACGCCATCACCCAGATGTTCGGCGCCAGCGCCGCGACCGTGTTGGCCAGGCCAAACATGATCAGCACCGAGATGAATAACTTGCGACGCTCGAAGCGGGCGAAATACGCCGTCAGGAACGGCCCGAACGCGGCCACGGTGAAGGCGAACAGGGTCACCAGCAAACCGGCCTGCGGGATGCTGACCTCCAGGTCCCTGGCGATAGCTGGCAACAGGCCAACAATGATGAATTCCGTGGTCAGCACCGTGAAGCCGGCGGCGGACAACAGAAGAATGGGCAACAGCATGCAAAACTCCAGAAAACGAAAACACCAGCGATAGCCCGAAGGCCCACTGGCAGACATGAAAATGAGGATGGCGAATCTTAACAGAGTGTTTTCGGATGCGGTTGCACGAACCTGCAATTCGCGTTGAAGACCAGGGTGGCAGTTCGTCACAGGTCTGAAAGATCGTTCCTGCGCTGTGATAAAGTCCGCGCCCTGAAAAACGTACACCCTGTGATCAATGCCGATCATTTAAGGGGCAAAACCTGTGGGAGCGAGCTTGCTCGCGATGGCGGACTGTCAGACAACGCAAGTGTCGACTGTGCCAGCGTCATCGCGAGCAAGCTCGCTCCCACAAGGAATGCGGTGTTCTACACCCTGTATTCCCCTCCCGGTTTCCGGTCTGCGGCCTGCCCTGCTTGTTGCTGCAACTGCGACGAAACCATGCACTTATAAAAATTCAGAGATGCCGTTTTATGACAGCTTCATCCCCTTCTCTATTGCAACGCCTTAAACGCCTGAGCCTGGTCACACAGATCGTGATCGGCCTGATCGCCGGTATTGCCCTGGCGCTGTTTGCCCCCGACATGGCGAAGTCCACGGCGTTCATCGGCAAAGTGTTTGTCTCGGCACTGAAAGCCGTCGCGCCGATTCTGGTATTCGTGCTGGTCATGGCGTCGATTGCCAACCACAAGCACGGCCAGGAAACCCATATCCGGCCGATTCTGTTCCTGTATCTGCTGGGCACTTTCGCCGCGGCCGTCGTGGCGGTGGTTGCCAGCATGACGTTCCCGTCGAGCCTGGTGCTGTCGACCCAGGACGTCGCGGTCACAGCGCCTGGCGGGATTGGCGAAGTGTTGCAAAGCCTGTTGCTGAGCGTGGTCGATAATCCGGTCAGCGCCCTGATGAATGCCAATTTCATCGGCATCCTGGCGTGGGCCATCGGTATGGGTATTGCCATCCGCCACGCCGGCGACACCACCCGTGAAGTGCTGGGCGACCTGTCCAACGGCGTGACGGTGATCGTGCGCCTGGTGATCAGCTTCGCCCCGCTGGGCATCTTCGGCCTGGTGGCCTCGACCCTCGCCACTTCCGGCTTCGGTGCCTTGATCGGCTACGCGCAGCTGCTGGCCGTGCTGCTGGGCTGCATGCTGTTCGTGGCGCTGGTGATGAACCCGCTCATCGTGTTCTGGAAACTGCGCACCAACCCGTACCCGCTGGTGCTGACCTGCCTGCGCGAGAGCGGCATCACGGCGTTCTTCACCCGCAGCTCGGCGGCGAACATTCCGGTCAACCTGGAGTTGAGCAAGCGTCTGGGCCTGCACGAAGACACCTACTCGGTATCGATCCCGCTGGGCGCGACCATCAACATGGCGGGTGCTGCGATCACCATCACCGTACTGACCCTGGCGGCCGTGCACACCCTCGGCATCACCGTGGACGTTCCGACGGCGATCCTGCTGAGCGTCGTCGCGGCGATCTGCGCCTGCGGTGCTTCCGGTGTAGCCGGTGGTTCGCTGTTGCTGATTCCACTGGCGTGCAGCCTGTTCGGCATCCCGAGCGAAATCGCCATGCAGGTGGTGGCGGTCGGTTTCATCATCGGCGTGTTGCAGGACTCGGCGGAAACCGCGCTCAACTCGTCCACCGATGTGCTGTTCACCGCGGCGGCTTGCCTGGGTGAAGAGGCAAAAGCAGAACGCCTGGCCTGACACCCTCCCCCTGTAGGAGCGAGCTTGCTCGCGATGGACGTCAACGATAACGCGTACTTTCTGGATAAACGCGTTGTACTCGGGTTCATCGCAAGCAAGCTCGCTCCTACAAAAAAAGCCCGCCAAGGCGCAAACCTTGGCGGGCTTTTTTGTACCCGGACGGTTTAGAACGCGCCCATGTAGTCCCGCTTGCCCACTTCCACGCCGTTATGGCGCAGCAGTGCGTAAGTGGTGGTGATGTGGAAGAAGAACTGAGGCAGGCCGTAGGTCAGCAGGTAGGACTGACCGCTGAAGCGCTTCTCTTTAGGCGTGCCCGGACGGGTCACGATCTCGATGCCTTCCTTGCCGTTGATCTGCTCCGGCTTGATCGAGCCGATGAAGGCCAGTGCCTTGGCAATCAACGCTTGCAGTTCGGCGAAGGTGGTTTCGCTGTCGTCGTACTTCGGCAGCTCGACTTCAGCCAGACGACCGGTAACACCCTTGCTGAAATCAACGGCGATCTGCACCTGACGCACCAGAGGGAACATGTCCGGGAACAGGCGCGCTTGCAGGAACGCGTTAGGGTCGATGTTTTTTTCGGTGGCGTGAGCCTCGGCCTTTTTCAGTACATCGCTCAGGGCGTTGAGCATTTGCTGGAAAACAGGCACGGAAGCGTCGTACAGGGAAATGGTCATGGCAGGTCTCGTGTGGAGGGAACGTGGGTCATGGGCAATCTGTAGGAGCGAGCTTGCTCGCGATGGACGTTAACGAAAACGCGTTCTGTCTGAATAAACGCGTAGCGCTGGAGTCCATCGCGAGCGAGCTCGCTCCTACAGGTGATCGGTATCAGGGGCCGATTATAGCCATGCACACGCCTCCCGAAACCGGTCTTTTTCAGCTGCCGTAAACTTTGGCCGCAGGAACCGCTTGCGTCATCAGTTGAGCGACGGCATCGCCCATCTCGTCGACCGCCCAGCGGCCCTGGCGATCCAGTTGCGGACCACGGCGCCAGCCGTCGGCGATCGACAACTTGCCGCCCTCGACTTCGAACATCTGCCCGGTCACCTCGGCGGAAGCCTCCGACCCGAGCCACACCACCAGCGGTGCGACGTTTTCCGGGGCGAAGTAATCGAAGCCCTCTTCAGGCTTTTTCATGGTGTCGGCGAACACTTGCTCGGTCATCCCGGTGCGCGCGGCCGGCGCCAGGGCGTTGGCGGTGATCCCGTAGCGGCGCAGTTCAGCCGCCTGCACCAGCGTCAGCGAAGCAATACCGCCCTTGGCCGCCGCGTAGTTGGACTGACCGATGGAGCCCTGCAAACCGGCGCCGGAGCTGGTATTGATGATCCGCGCATCGACCCTGGCGCCGCCCTTGGCCTGCTCACGCCAGTACTTCACGGCGTGGCTGGAAATGCAGAAATGGCCCTTGAGGTGCACGGCCACCACGGCATCCCAATCGGCTTCACTGAGGCTGGCGAACATGCGGTCGCGGCAGATGCCGGCGTTGTTGACCACCACGTTCAGGTCGCCGAAGGTTTCGATGGCCTGGCGCACGATCAAGCCCGCCGAGTCATAGCGGGTAATGTCATCGCTGTTGGCCACGGCACTGCCGCCCTGCCCGAGGATTTCGCCGACCACGGCCAACGCCGCTTCACGATTGATGTCGTTGACCACCACTTTTGCACCTTCGGCGGCGAAGGCCAACGCGTAGGCACGGCCCAGACCACCGCCGGCACCGGTGATGATCACGACGCGGTTTTCACAGATCTTCATGTTGCTCATCCTTCAAATTCATCACGGGTCGACACAATCCCCTGTAGGAGCGAGCCTGCTCGCGAAGGTCGTTAACGAATGCGCGGGGTATCTGAATAACCGCGTCGCTCTTGAGTCCATCGCGAGCAGGCTCGCTCCTACAGGATCGGTGTACATCCTGGTTTACAAGCGTTCGATGATCGTCACGTTGGCCTGACCGCCGCCTTCGCACATGGTCTGCATGCCGAAGCGTCCGCCGCTGCGCTCCAGTTCATGCAGCAAGGTGCACATCAAGCGGGTGCCGGTGGCGCCCAATGGATGTCCGAGGGCAATCGCGCCGCCATTGACGTTGGTCTGTTCGTGGGGGTAGCCAGTCTCTTTCAACCAGGCCATGGCCACTGAGGCGAAGGCTTCGTTGATCTCCACCCGGTCGATGTCTTCGAGCTTCATGCCGGCGCGCTTGAGTGCGTAAGCGGTGGCCGGGATCGGCGCGGTGAGCATCCAGATCGGGTCTTCGGCGCGCACGCTCAGGTGATGGATGCGTGCCCGTGGCGTCAGGCCGTAACGCTTGAGCGCCACCTCCGAGACGATCAGCATCGCACTGGCCGCGTCGCAGGTCTGGCTCGACACCGCGGCGGTGACCCGGTCACAGCCAAACAGGAATTCCAGCTCGGCCATTTTCTCCAGGCTGGTCTGGCGCGGGGTTTCGTCATGCAGCACACCGGCCAGCGGCACGATCTCGCGGTTGAAGCGGCCTTGCTCGATGGCCTGCAAGGCACGTCGATGGGACTCAAGCGAATAGGCTTCAAGTTGCGCCCGGGACAGGTCCCACTTTTCGGCGATCATCTGCGCCGAACGGAACTGCGTCGGTGGTTGCGCGCCATAGCGCCGCACCCAGCCTTCGGAACCGCTGAACGGATCGGTGAAGCCCAAGGGTTCGGCGGCGATCATCGCCGAGGAAATCGGGATCTGGGTCATGGTCTGCACGCCACCGGCGATGACCACGTCCTGAGTGCCGCTCATCACCGCCTGGGCGGCGAAGTGCACCGCTTGCTGGGACGAACCGCACTGGCGATCGATGGTGGTACCCGGCACCGATTGCGACAGACCGGCCGCCAGCCAACTGGTGCGGGCGATGTCACCGGCCAACGGGCCGATGGTGTCGACACAGCCGAAGATCACGTCGTCGTAATCCTCGTCGGGAATGGCATTGCGCTCGACCAGCGCGCGCAATACGTGGGCGCCCAGGTCGGCGGCGTGGATCTGGCTCAGACCACCCTTGCGCCGCCCGGTGGGCGTACGCAGGGCGTCGACTATGTAGGCTTCAGGCATGGTCTACCTCGGTAAAAAGTTGAATTCAGGCATTGAGAGCGCCGAAAACCTGTGGGATTTCGTCACCCTTACTGACGGGTTAGAACGTACTGCCCGCACCCAGCGCAGGCTTGCCGTCCAGCAACACAGCGCGAATCCGCCCTTTGTGATGGCCGCGATCGCCCCAGACCTTGTCCAGGGCCCAGGCGCGCTTCATGAACAGATGCAAATCGACTTCCCAGGTGTACCCCATGGCGCCGTGGGCCTGGATGGTGTTCTTCGCCGCAAGCATGGCCGCTTCCGCCGTTGCCAACTTGGCGTGGGAGACGAATACGTCCTGATCTGCCTGCTGCTCTGCGAGCGCATAGGCGGCGCGATACAGCGGGCCTTTAGCGAACTCGATCTGCACCGCGACGTTAGCCATCAGATGCTTGACCGCCTGGAACGACCCCACCGGTTTGCCGAACTGCTTGCGCTCGAAGGTGTAGTCCACCGCCAGGTCGACCATGCGCTTGGCCAGCCCGAGCAATTGCGCGGCACTGGCGAGGGCGCCACGGTTGAAGGCAGCGGCCCACAAACGTCGGCCCTGTTCACCGCTGGCAACACAGGTGTCCGGTGTTGGCGCCCACTCGACCTGGAACAACTGACGGCTCGGGTCGACCGACTCGTTGCGGGTCAGGCGCACGGCATCACGCTCCAGCGCATGCACTTCATCGCCATGGGCCAGCAACAGCAGATCGGCGACATGGGCATCGCTGACCAGCGGATTACCTGGCTCGGAAACCGCGAGACGTGCACGGCCCTCGGCCACTCGCGACAACCATTTTTGTTTGAGCGGGGCGTGTTGCTCATCCAGGGCGGCGAGCAACGGCACGCCGACCAGCATGGTGTCCACCAGCGGTTCGGGCAGACCGGCGTAACCGCACTCCTGAGCGATAAGAATGAAGTCCAGCTCATTCATGCCCATGCCGTCCTGTGCCTCGGGCACGGTCAGGGCGGTCAGGCCCAGTTCCACCAATTGCGCCCAGAGTTGCTCACTGCGCCCGCTGTCGCTCTGCCACAGTTCGCGAATGCGTTCCGGGGTGACTTCGTTGATCAGGAAGCTGCGGACGTTGTCCTGAAACAGCAGTTGGTCGCGGCTGAAACTAAAGTCCATGGTCTATTCCTCAGGCACGCGGCATGCCGAGCATGCGTTCGGCAATGATGTTGCGCTGGATCTCGTTGGTGCCGGCGTAGATCGGCCCGGCCTGGGCAAACAGGAAACCTTCCAGCCAATGGCCGACGTCACCAGCGGCCGGAGCTTGGGGCAGCAGCTCGCCACGCAAACCGAGAATGCTCATGGCAGTGTCGTGCATGCGCTGGTCGAGTTCGGACCAGAAGATCTTGTTGGTCGACGATTCCGGCCCGATCTTGCCGCCCTGCACCAGTTGCGAGGCGGTCATGTAGGTGCCCAGGGTGTAGGCCTCGGCATCGAGCCAGGCGCGCATCACTGCTTCGCCAATGGCCGGGTCGCGGTCGGCCTGCTCGCGGTTGGCCAGGTACAACTGCACCAGGCGCTTGGCGGTTTCCTGGAAGCGCGCAGGCGAGCGCAGCAACAAGCCGCGCTCGAAACCTGCGGTGGACATCGCCACGTGCCAGCCCATGCCTTCACCACCGAGGGCGTTCTCCACCGGCACCTTGACGTCGTCGAAGAAAATCTCGGCGAAACCCGGCAAGCCGTTTAGCTGCGGAATCGGCCGCACGGTGATCCCCGGCGTGTTCAGCGGCAGCAGGATGAACGTCAGGCCGTGATGGCGCTGAGACTGCGGGTCGGTGCGGAAAATACCGAACGCCCAGTCAGCCCACACCGCGCGGGTCGACCAGGTTTTCTGGCCGTTGATCACGTAGTGGTCGCCCACACGCTCAGCCTTGGAGCGGATCGCCGCCATATCGGAGCCGGCACCCGGCTCGGACCAAGCCTGGGCCCAGATGTCTTCACCGGTGGCCATGCGCGGCAGGAATCGCGCTTTCTGCTCTTCGCTGCCGTACTCCATCAGGGTCGGGCCGAGCAGGAAGATGCCGTTCTGGTTGACCCGTGCCGGCGCCCCGGAACGGTAGTATTCCTCTTCGAAAATCAGCCACTCGATCAGGTCGCAACCACGGCCGCCGAGTTCGGTCGGCCAGGTGACCATGCCCCAACGGCCTTCGTTGAGTTTTGCTTCCCAGGCGCGGTGCTCGGCAAAACCTTGTTCGGTGTCGAACGATTGCAGCGGTTCACTCGGTACATTGGCCGCCAGCCAGGTCCGCGCATCAAAGCGAAAGGCCTGCTGGGCCGGGGTATAGGTCAGGTCCATGGATATGCCTTCAGCCGTTGAATCGGGCATCGCGTTTCTCGACGAACGAGTCGCGTGCTTCCTGAGAGTCCAGTGAGCGGTAGGCTTCGAGGGTGAAGCCCTGCTCCCAGCGGTATTTGTCTTCCAGATTGCCGTCTTCGATGCCGCTCAGCGCTTCCTTGGCCAGGCTGATCATGCCCGGGCTCTTGGCGGCGATGGTGCGGGCGATCTGCAACGCGGCTTCGCGCAAGTCTTCGCGCTTGACCACCCGCTCCACCGCGCCCAGGCGGTAAGCTTCGGCGGCGTCGATGGCCTCGCCGGTGAAGTACATGTGGCGGACTTTCTGCACCGGGAACAACCGCTGCAAATGCGCACCGCCGCCCATGGCCCCGCGATCCACTTCCGGCACGCCGAAGGTGGCGCACTCGGACGCGACGATGATGTCGGCGGCGCCGCAGATACCGATGCCGCCACCGAGCACGAAACCGTGCACGGCGACGATCACCGGTTTCGGATTGCGGTGGATCGCCTTGAAGCTGTCGTAGTTGCCCTTGTTCACCGCGACGATCAGGTTGCCGTCGGCGGCCAGTTCCTTGATATCGACCCCGGCGCAGAAGCCACGCCCTTCGGCACGGATCAGGATCACCCGCACCTCGGCATTGCGCCCCAGGCTTTCGATTTCGCTGGCGATATCGGCCCAGCCCTGGCAGTTGAAGGCGTTGACCGGTGGCCGGTCGAACACCAGTTCCGCGATGCCGTTATCGATACTCACGCTAAATGGTTTCATGCTTTCCCCTTACGACACACGGCGGCACAGCTCGCCCAGGCGCACTTCGGCGTCGCGGACGATCTGTTCAATCAATTGGGCGCAGCTGGGCAAGCTGTCGATGGAGGCGGCGATCTGCCCGGCGGGCAATACGCCCGCGGCCGGTTGCCCGTCGACCATGGCTTTCTGGATCACCATCGGCGCGTTGGCGGCCATGATGCTTTGCGCGGCGGTCAGCTCCCCGGCGCCGCGCATCTTCAAGGCACTGCCGAGCAACTGGGTCAGGCTCATGCCGGTGTGGCGGCGGTAGGCCAGGCCACTGCGCAATGCCAGCAACAGGCGCTTGAGGCCGCCGCTGTTTTCCAGTTGGTTAAGCAATTCGTTGCGGATCATCCGTTGCGGCATGCCGTCGATGGCGCGGCTGATGATGATCGCCGCCGGGTCCTTGACCGCCAGGTAACGCGCAAGCGTCGCCTGGGGCACCGGGCTGTCGGCGCACATCAGGAAGCGCGTACCCATGGCGATGCCTTCGGCGCCGTAGGCCAGGGCCGAAACCAGGCCCCTGCCGTCCTTGAAACCGCCGGCCGCCACCACGGGCACCGACACCGCATTGACCACTTGATCCAGCAGCATCGAGGTCGGCACGGAGCCGGTATGCCCACCGCCCTCGCCGCCTTGCACGGTCACCGCATCGGCGCCCATTTCCACGGCTTTCTGTGCATGTTTGAGCGCGCCCACCGTGGGAATGCACACCACGCCGGCGTCCTTCAGGCGGCTGATCATCTGCTTGCCCGGCGAACGGCTGTAGCTCACCGCCCGGACTTTATGGCGCAACACCAGTTCGACGATCTCGCCGGCATTGGCCTGGTACATGTGGAAGTTCACCCCGAACGGCTGATCGGTCAGGCGCCGGGTTTCGATAATCGCCGCTTCCATCTGCTGCGGTTCGATGGTCGCCCCGGCGAGAAAGCCGAAACCACCGGCATTGCCCGTGGCCGCCACCAGTTTCGGGTCGGCGACCCAGCCCATGGCGGTCTGGATGATCGGATAACGGCAACCGAGCAGTTGTGTCAATCGGGTATTCAACGAGATCGCCATGCTCACGCCTCGCCCGTTTTACGCTGGGAACTGGCCATGGCCTTGGCGTCGTAGCCGCCGAGGCGGTCGCCGGACACCAGTTCGTTGTGGGCATGAGCGAAGTGATGCAGGCCAAACACCATGTCCATGGTCGCGCGCTTGCCCATCAGGTCTTCGGCGTTGTTCACCGCCTGCTTGCTCAGCTGCAGGCCCAGGCGCGGCATCTGTGCGATGCGCCCGGCGATGTCGAGGGTCTGTTGTTCCAGCTCGTCGCGAGCAACCACCCGATTGAGCATGCCCATCTGATAGGCACGCGGTGCCGGCATGCGCTCGCCGAGGAACAGGAACTCCTTGGCGATGCGCGGATTGAGTTCATGCACGTGGGCGAAATACTCGACCCCGGGAATGCCCATGCGCACCACCGGATCGGCGAAGTAAGCATCCTCGCTGGCCACGATCAGGTCGCAGACCCAGGCCAGCATCAACCCACCGGCAATGCACGCGCCCTGGACCATGGCGATGGTCGGCTTGGGCATCTCGCGCCAACGGCGGCACATGCCCAGATAGACTTCCTGCTCACGGGCATACAAAAACTCGCCGCCCGGTTTGTTCACATGGTCGTACCACAGGCTGGCGCGGTCGAACGTCTTGTCGACGTCGCGGCCCGGGGTGCCGATGTCATGCCCGGCGGAGAAATGCTTGCCGGCGCCACGCAACACAATGACCTTCACTTCATCGTCATCGCAGGCCCGGCGAAACGCCGCGTCCAGCGCATAGGTCATCTGCGAGTTCTGCGCGTTGTGGAACTCGGGGCGGTTCATGGTGACCAGGGCCACCGCGCCACGCACCTCGTACAGCACCACCTCGGCCTGATTGTTATCGTTATGTTCAGCCATCACTTTTCTCCGCAACGCGTTGCTCAGCGTTGGCCTGGCGGGTTGTCTTTGAGTTGCAGGGCGCGCAGGTTGTGCGGGTCCAGACGCTGGATCAGCTGCAACTGCTCGGCCGTCGGCGCGGCAGTGGTCGGGCAATCGTCCGGCACGTGCAGCTCGAAGCCGGTGTTGTCCTGGACTTGCGCCGCTGTCACGCCGGGGTGCAGCGAAAGGATGCGCATCTGCCGTTGCGGGCCTTGGAAATCCAGCACGCAGAGGTCGGTGATGATCAGGCGGATGTCGATGTCGTTCAGCGACCAGCCCCGTGCCAGTCGGGCCGGGTTGTAGCCGACCGAGGCGACCATATCGACCTCGCCTTCGACGAATACCCGGCGGTTGTGGCTCGGCACGCAAAACGAGTTGGCGTGGCTGATCGAGTTGCCGGGGAAACCGCGTACACCGAGCATCTGCGCCTTGGGTTTGGCGTAGTCGCCGATGCAGGAAATGTTGGCCTGACCAAAGCGGTCGATCTGGGTCGGGCCCACCAGGGCATGGCGCTTTCCGCCCCAGACGTTGTCGAAAATCCGCGAGAAACCCATCCAGCTGTCACGCTTGGGTTCATAGCCTTTGCGCGCGCCCAACGGCACCGGCTCGGCAACCATGTAGGCTTCGGAGTCGGTCATCAGCAGTTGCGGGTTGCTGGTCAGCATGGCCAGCGAAGCGGCCAGACGCGGAATCACGCCGATGCCGGAGGCCAATACTTCGCCGTCTTCGCGCCAGGCTTCGGAGGCCGCGCAGATCATCAATTCAGCGAGGCTGAAATCAGTAGTGCTCATTGAAAGGCTCCTTAGAAAATCGGCAACGGCAGTTCACGGATCGCAGCCAGGCCGCCGACCTTTTCCAGATACTGTTCGTGGGTGCAGTCGACGTAGTCGCGCACGTAGCCCTGCCAGCCATCGGCCGCCTGGACCGTGGCGTTGTAGGCCTTGAAGTGCGCGACGTCGAAACCGTACAGCGGCGCGCACGAAGACGGATGCGCCCCGCCCGGCACATGGGCCACGGCGGTGGTCAGGTTGCGTTCCCAGAACACTTGATGCGCGTGGCTGCTGTCCTGATGGAAATACTCGCTGTCGACCAGCTCATCGCAGGTCACGTAGCTGTGAGTCGCGGCCCGTACGAACAGGTCGTCCATGTAGTGATCCGGACCGCTGATCTGGCACACCCCGCGTTTATCGGCACGGTCGACGTGCACCAGCGCCGCGTCGAGCTTGAGCGCCGGCATCGCCACCCAGTCCTTGCCATCGGCATAGGGCGAGGCGATCAACTTGATCTGGCGGTTGTGGTGCAGCACATCGGTGCCCAGGCCCACCGCCGTCGGAATGAACGGCACATTCATCGCCGCCGCGCGCAGACCGAGCAGCAGCATGCCTTCGTCGATCTCCATCACCTCCAGCGCCGCTTCCTGGCGCGCCTTGCGGAAGTACGGTTCCAGCGGAATAAAGTCCAGGGAAACGAAGGCGAACACCAGTTTCTTGATCTTGCCGGCCGCGCAGAGCATGCCGACATCGGCACCGCCGTAGGCAACCACGGTCAGGTCCTTGAGGTCCGAGCGCAGGATCTCGCGCACCAGCGCCATCGGTTTGCGCCGCGGGCCCCAGCCACCGATACCGATGGTCATGCCGTCACGCAGTTGGCCGACGATCTCGAAGGGGGTCATTTGCTTGTCCATCGTCATGTTCCTCATTGGCGACCGACACTGAAGTCGTGGCCCCAGTGGCTGACCACGGTGCTTTCGAATGGCGTGTGGCGGTCCCAGTCGACCACCAGGCCATCACAGCCGTACTCCAGGTCAAACCCGGACGGGGTCTTGATATAGAAAGAAATCATCTGGTCGTTGGTGTGCTGACCGAGGGTGGCCGACAGTTTCACGCCATTGGCGTGGACGCGGTCCAGGGCGCGGCCGACTTCGTCCAGCGTGTTGACCTCGACCATCATGTGCACGCAGCCGTGGGGCATCGGGCACTCGAAAATCGCCAGCGAGTGGTGGCGGCCGTTGTTGCAGTGCAGGAAGTGAATACGTTTTTGCGGCTCGGCCGGGTCCGGGGTGAAGCGGACTTTCATCAGGTCCGACAGTCCAAAACCCAGCACCTGCTCGTAGAAGTCGCGGCAGCGCTCGAAGGCAGGTGCCGGCAGCACTACGTGGCCCATGCCCAGTTCGTTGGTAACGAACCCTTTGACGCCCACCGGCGAGACGAAACGGGCGAAGTCCTGCAACGGGCCCCAGAAGATTTCGTGACGGTTGCCATCCGGGTCGCTGAAGTGCACCAGCTCCTGGACCTTGCGCAGCTCGGCCTCGGCCGCGGTACCACGGGTCACTTGCACATCGGCCTGTTGCAACTCGCTGACCGCCCGTTCCAGCGCCGCCTTGCCGGCCACCTCCCAGCCGCAGGCACCGAAGCCGTTCTCGACGTTCTTCTGCACCAGGATGCGGTAGTGGCGCTCGTCCATCTTCAGGTACAGGTGCGCGTCGTCATCAGATCCGATGACCATCATGCCCAGCACCTGGCTTGCGTAGTGGCGCCATTGCGCCAGGTCGCTGGACAACAGGGTGACGTAACCCAGACCGCGGATATCCATGGATGCACTCCTCGTTTTTCTCAGGCGGTGCCGCCCTTCGGCGACTGCCGGGGGAGACTTTATGTGGGCCTATTCAAACGGGTTCGGGCAGGGGCAACATCGTCCAATGGGACTAGCGGAATTGATGGCGCGGAACATGAAAAACCTGTGGGAGCGAGCCTGCTCGCGATGGTCGCCAACGATAACGCTGCAAGCCTGGCACCCCGCGGCGCTCTCCGGTTTATCGCGAGCAGGCTCGCTCCTACAGGGGGTATGCGGTGTTCAATCTTATTCGGCAGGCATAAAAAAACGGGCCTTGGGGACCCGTTGGAAAGTTGGCCTGACGTCCGTGCCAGACCTGAAATGCGTTCAACTGTAGGAGCGAGCCTGCTCGCGATGGTCGCCAACGATAACGCTGCAAGCCTGACACCCCGCGGCGTTCTCCGGTTTATCGCGAGCAGGCTCGCTCCTACAAGGGGTATGCGGTGTTCAATCTTATTCGGCAGGCATAAAAAAACGGGCCTTGGGGACCCGTTGGAAAGTTGGCCTGACGTCCATGCCAGACCTGAAAAGCGATCAACTGTAGGAGCGAGCCTGCTCGCGATGGTCGCCAACGATAACGCTGCAAGCCTGGCACCCCGCGGCGTTCTCAGGTTTATCGCGAGCAGGCTCGCTCCTACAGGGGGTATGCGGTGTTCATGCGTTTAGCGTCAACTATCACGCCTTGCGGAAATGCGGAATCACCTTCTCGCCAATGTTCTTCAAGGTCTCCAGCTGCGCCCACTGCGGCACGGTGCCCATCTGGCAGATGAACAGGATTTCGTCGGCGCCGGCATCGATCAGGCGCTGCACGTAGCCGATGCAATCCTCGACGGTGCCGTAGGCGTGGTTCGGGTTCATCATGGCCATGGTCGGGTCGGAGAAGTCGACACTGACTTCTTCAGAGGCGAAGCGCGACTTGATCACGCTCTGGCCATTGCCATCGACGAAGGTGTCGTCCTTCCACTTCTCCGGATCCGGACGCTCGCCACCGCCGTACCAGTAGCCCAGCGACTCCATGAAGTAACGCTGGCCACGGATACCGATGCGGCGCGCTTCTGCGTTGTCGTCCAGCACGATGGCCGGGCACAGTGCGGCAATGTGACGGTTAGGGCGGAAGCCCACTTGCTTCTTTTCATCGCGGTTGTCGTAGGCCGTGTGATACACCTCAACCTTCTTGGCGATCTCTTCCGGGCCACCAAAGCCCAGCACCAGCGCGCCCATGCCACGACCGCCAGCATTTTTCAGCGACTCGGTGTTGGTGCACGCCAGGTACATCGGCGGGTGCGGGTCCTGATACGGCTTTGGATGGATCGGACGCTTGGGGATCTGCACGAAGTCGCCGTTGTGCTCGATCTCGTCCTGCACGAACATTTTCGGGATCAGGTACATCATCTCGTCGATCTGCGGCTGCAAGGTCGCCAGGTCGTAGCCGAAGGTGCCGGCTTCCTGCTGGGTACCGCCCTTGCCCACGCCAAAGTGCACACGACCCTTGGACAGCAGGTCGAGGGTGGCGATGCGCTCGGCGACCTTGACCGGGTGGTTCATCGCCGGAGGCAGGCAGACCACGCCGTGGCCGATACCGATGCGCTCGGTTTTACCGGCCACGAAAGCCAGCATGGTTTCCGGCGCGGACATGTGCGAGTAGTTGCTCAGCGCCGTGTGTTCCACGCACCAGAAGGTGTCAAAACCCAGCTTGTCGGCCAGCACGGCCTGCTCGACGGTGTCTTCGAAAATCTTGCGGTCGCCTTCGCGGCTGGAGTCCACCGTCTGGGCTTCGTAAATCAGGGAAAATTTCATGGTTGATCCTTGTGCTTATTTGGATGCGCAGTCGGCGCCGTAGACCTTCGCCTTACCGCCAATGCTCGGGCATCGGCGGGGCGCTCGAATCACGCAAACGGACTAGCCCGATTCATAGAAAAGAGCTGTACGCCAGCGTCAGAGGAAAAAGTCGCTGCTGTCCTGACCCATGCTGACCCCGCCGAGGTTCCAGGCGTACTTGGCCGGGCTGTTGGCCACGTGGGCGCGACCGGTGTGAATATCACGGAACGCTCGGTTGATCGGATGGCTGCGGAAGATCGTCGAAGCACCGCTGTTGAACATCAAGTCACCAGCGGCCTTGGCGCACTTGTCGGCCACCAGCGCCGAGTCGTAACGCATCTTCACCCGCTCGGACATGCTCAACGGCTCACCCTTCTGCGCGCGCTCCAGCATCAGGGCGAAGTTGCGATGCAGCACGGTCTTGCACTCATCGACGCAGACCATGGCGTTGGCCAGCGCCGATTGCGCGGCCGGGTCCTGGACCATCTTGCGACCGTCATTGACCCCGACCCGGGCGCGGTTGTGCTCGACAAACTGATCCACCGCGCCTTGCAGGGCACCGATGGCCGAGGACGAAACCGCACGCACGAAAATCTGCCCGAATGGCAGGCGGAACAACGGCGCGGTGTTGACCGCATTGCCCGGACTGTTCTGCATGAAACCGTCGAGGGCGCGATGGGTGCGGTACTCGGGAACGAAGGCGTTCTCCACCAGAATGTCGTGGGAGCCGGTGGCTTCCAGGCCCATGACGTTCCAGTTGTCGAGAATCTGGTAATCGCTGCGCGGCACCAGGAACGTCCGATAATCCGGCGCACCGCCCGCCTCTTCCGGCGGCACCAGCGCACCGAGGAACGCCCACTCGCAATGCTTGCTGCCGGAGGAAAAGCCCCAGCGACCGCTCAATTTGAAACCACCCTCGACCCGCTCGACCTTGCCCACCGGCATATAGGAAGAGGAGATCAGCACGCTGGAATCACTGCCCCAGACATCCTGCGCGGCACGGTCGTCGAACAGCGCCAGTTGCCAGTTGTGAATCGCCACCACCCCCAGTACCCAGGCCGAGGACATGCAGCCTTCGGCAAGGGTCATCTGTACGTCGAAGAAATCCTTGGGCTCCAGCTCATAGCCTTCCCAACGGGACGGTTGCAGGATGCGAAAGAACCCGGCGTCCTGGAAATCCTTCAGGGTTTCTTCGGGCAACTGGCCTGCTTGCGCGGCATTCAGGGCACGTTCACGCAGGATCGGCACCAACTCGCGGGCACGTTGGCTCAGACGCTGGCGAATCAGGTCTTGGTTGAGCATTTTTATTGTTCTCCTTTGTTCACCCCATCCGCCGGGGCGCGCGTGCAACGGGGCGGGTGTAGCGCCCCTACACTGGCATTCAAGCAATGCGCAACAGAGTGGACATCCCTCAAACGGACCATGTGGGATTGGGGAACAGTTTTTTGGAGGTGAATCTGAAAGAGGTGTGTTGGCTGGCAGACCGCCATCGCGAGCAGGCTCGCTCCCACATTGGGTCTCCGGTTTTACTCAGGACTTTTGGCCGCTGAAGATCCCTGTGGGAGCGAGCCTGCTCGCGAAAAACGCCAGGACAACGCGGGCATTCAGGCAGCACGCGTTATCGTTGACGTCCATCGCGAGCTCGCTCCTACAGAAGAGCAGAGCAACGGCAGGTCGGCGTACACCCACGCTCTTCACCACTCATCAGGCCGAGCGTTAGCTCGCCTGCAGCTTTTGATCTTGATCCACCCGCCCCCTCGGAAGGCTGAGTGGAGGTGTTCATCCGGGGATTGGCGCGCAGCGCCGTTCGACGCAGTCGAACTCATTGCGTGTAGGTCGAAGCGAAGCCGACCGGAGGGCAATGCCCCCGGATGAATACCGGAGCGAAGGAACGCCGAGCCTCAGCGAGGGGCCGTACGTAAGGGGCGAGACTTTTTGGTTCCTTTTGTGTCGTTTGACAAAAGGGACTCGCCGTAAGGGCGAAACCGCCAGCCGCCGTTACCGCAGAAACGGATATGTACTCAATCAACCAAGAGCCTGGTCGGCCCAGAGGCCGCCAAGGCCTAGTCCCCTCGGACGATGCTCCAGACAAGAGCCAGAGCAAGAATCCATCGCACTCCCCACCCAACAAAAAAGGCCCAGTGCGATGAACGACGTCAATCTCAAAGCCGACATGCTCCAGGCCATGCGCCGCCTGGCCAAGTCAGTCACCATTATCAGCACCAGCAACGGCACCGAACGCTTCGCCATGGCCGCCACGGCCGTCGACTCGCTGAGCACCGAGCCACCATCGCTGCTGATCTGCGTCAACAAGACCGCCTCGCCCCACGCCGCACTGGCGACCGGCGCCGACTTCTGCGTCAACATCCTCGGCGTCGAACAACAAGACCTGGCCAACCTGTGCAGCGGCGCGATCAAGGGCGAAGCGCGCTTCGACCGCGGCAACTGGCTGACCAGCCCCGGCGGCATTCCATACCTGGGTGACGCACAGTCGGCGATCCTCTGCCGCCAGGACGGCCACTTCAGCTACGGCACCCACACCGTTTTCATCGGGCGCATCCTGCAGATCCACACCACCGCCGAAATCACCCCGCTGGTCTACCTCGACGGCAGCTACACCACCACCGCCAAACCCGCACCTTCTCTCGCTGCTGCTGGCTGAGGCCCGAACATGGACAGCCTGAACGGGTTGACGGCGTTGCGAGTGAACAGCGCCGACCAGTTGCCATGGGATGACCGTTGCGACTTGCTGATCGTCGGGTTTGGGGGTGCCGGCGCCTGTGCCGCCATCGAAGCCAGCACTCGCGGCCTGTCAGTGCTCGCACTGGATCGCTTCGAAGGCGGCGGCGCCACAGCGCTCAGTGGTGGCGTGGTGTACGCCGGTGGTGGCACGCCGTATCAGCGTCAGGCTGGCTATGAAGACACCAGCGAGGCCATGTTCAATTACCTGCGTCAGGAAGTCGGCGAAGCCGTCAGCCACGAGACATTGCGCAATTTCTGCGACGGCAGCCGCGAACAACTGGCCTGGCTGGAGCGACAGGGCGCGGCGTTCGAGGCCAGCGTGCCGCCGCATAAAACCTCGTACCCGAGTGACCAGTACTACCTCTATTACTCCGGCAACGAAGCCGTGCCGGCCTATGCCGCCAGCGCCAAACCGGCACCCCGTGGCCACCGCACCAAAGGTCCGGGCATGTCCGGCGCCAGCCTGTTCGCCCCGCTCAAGGCCAGCGCCTTGCGTCACGGTGCGCGCCTGCGCAGCCAGTGCGAAGTGCGGCGACTGGTGCTCGACCTCGACGACAAGGTCATCGGCGTCGAAGCCTGGCAGTTGCCTTCCGGCAGTCGCGCAGCCCGACAACATGCGCGGCTGTCGCGCTGGGCCGCCGCCATTCATATGTACGCTCCCGCATTGGCTGACCGCTTGCGCGCCCGTCAGCGTCGCATCGAGCAGACCAGCGCCATTCGGCAATTGATTCGCGCCGAACAGGCGGTGCTATTGAGCAGCGGCGGTTTTATCTTCAATCGCGACCTGGTGCGCCAACACGCGCCGCAGTACCTGGCCGGGCTGCCCCTGGGCGCCACCGGCTGCAATGGCAGCGGCATCGCCCTGGGCCAGAGCGCCGGTGGCAGCGTGGCGCGGATGGACAAGATCAGCGCGTGGCGTTTCATCAATCCGCCACTGGCCTGGGCCCGCGGGCTGATCGTCAATGCCCGCGGGCAGCGTTACGCCAACGAAGAAATCTACGGCGCGACCCTCGGCCACGCCATGGTCGAAGAACAAGACGGTCGCGCCATCCTGGTGCTCAACCGTGAGCTGATGCGCGAAGCGTTGCGTCAGGTGGGCCCAGGCAAGGTGTGGAATTTCCAGCGCCTGCCGGTGCTGCTCAACCTGCTGTTCAACGCCAAACGCAGTAGCAGACTGGCCGGGTTGGCCAAACGCTGCAATCTGCCGCCGGAACTGCTGCGCCAGAGTGTCGAACGCTATTCCCGGGCGGCACGCGGTGAGGTCGCCGACGAGTTCGGCAAATCCTCGGCGATGCTCGCCAATCTTGAACAAGGCCCGTGGTACGCCCTCGACCTGTCGTTCACCAGCCGCCTGTTCCCCTGCCCGGTCATCACCCTTGGCGGGTTGAAGGTCTGCGAGGGCAGCGGTCGGGTGCTGGACCATGCCGGCCAACCGATCCAGGGCCTGTACAGCGCCGGCCGCAATGCGGTCGGGGTCGCTTCCAACCTGTATGTCTCCGGCCTGTCCCTGGCCGATTGCATTTATTCCGGTCGCCGGGCTGCCGCCCACGTGGCCGACCAATTCGCACTTCAAACCGCACGATCAGGAGAACAACAATGCAACGTGTAGAAGGCAAAGTCTGCATCATCACCGGCGCCGCCAGCGGCATCGGTCGCGAAGACGCCCTGCTGCTGGCCCGCGAAGGCGCCAAAGTAGTACTGACCGACCTCAACGAAGAGGCCGGTCGCCAGGTGGCTGCAGAAATCGGCGCCAACGCGCTGTTCATCCGCCACGACATCGCCAGCGAAAGCGATTGGCAACAGGTGATCAAGACCACCGTCGAACACTTCGGCCGTCTCGACGTACTGGTCAACAACGCCGCGATCCTGGCCCTGGGCAGCATTGAAGACACCACGCTGGAGCTATGGCAGAAGGTGCAGAAGATCAACGGCGAAGGCTACTTCCTCGGCTGCAAGTACGCGATCCAGGCGATGAAGGAAACCGGTGGCGGGTCGATCATCAACATGTCGTCGGTGGCCGCGTTGGGCGCGATGCCGATGTTCTGCGCTTATTCGGCGTCCAAAGGCGCGGTGGCGGCGATGACCCGTTCGATTGCCCTGCACTGCAAGCAGCAGGGTTACCGCATCCGCTGCAACAGCGTGCACCCCGATGGCGTGAACACGCCGATGACCCAGGCCCTGGCCGGTGGTCAGCCAATCTCCCAGGAAGCACTGGACCAGGACCCGATGAACCGTATGGCCGCGCCACGGGACATTGCCAACGTGGTGCTGTTCCTGGCCACCGACGAGTCGCGATTCGTCAACGGTGCCGAGATCCGCGTCGACAATGCCCAACTGATCAGCGGTCTCTGAGGTCGAGGTGAACATGGGCACGCGACAACAGAACCTGATCCCGGCCGAACACACAGCGGCAAGCGTTTCATTGCAAGTGTGCGCGGTGATCGACGAGACCCTGGATGCGCGCTCGCTGGTGCTGGACGTACCGCCAACCCTGCGTGAGCGCTTTCGCTACAAACCGGGCCAGTTCCTGAGTTTTCGCGTGCCCTTCGCCGGCAAACTGTTGACCCGCTGCTACTCCATGGCCAGCTCGCCCCTCGCGGACGCGCTGCCCAAGGTCACGGTGAAACGGGTCGACGGTGGCCGGGTGTCGAACTGGATGAACGAAGTGCAGGTCGGTGACTGGCTGGAAGTGCTGCCACCGGCCGGGCATTTCTGCCTGGACCCGCAGGCGGACACCGAAAAGCCCCTGGTCTTGTTCGGGGGCGGTTCGGGCATCACCCCGGTGTTTTCCATTCTCAAATCGGTGCTGCACAGCAGTCGGCGACCGATCAAGTTGATCTACGCCAACCGCGATGAGGCGTCGGTGATTTTCAAGGACGAGCTGTGCCAGTTGATCAAGGCGCATCCTGATCAACTGCACGTGGTGCACGTCCTCGATTCGGTGCAGGGTTTCCTGACGGACCATCAGGTCCGTCATCTGCTGCGCGGATCGGCCGGCGGCGACTACTTCATCTGTGGGCCTGGACCGTTCATGGACACCGTGGAGCGCACGCTGCTGGCAGTGGGCGAAGCGGCCGAGAGGATCCATGTCGAACGCTTCGTCTCGCCGCCGGACCCCGATGAACTGCTGGCCGAAGAGGCCGTGGCACGAGCTGCGGCCATGGATTCGCAATGCGAAGCGCTGATCGTCGAGCTCGATGGTCAGCAACACGAAATTGCCTGCAAACCCGGCGACACCCTGCTGCAAAGTTGCAAGGCCGCCGGTCTGGACGTGCCCTCGTCCTGTGAAGAAGGTTTTTGCGGGGCCTGCATGTGCGTGGTCCAGGAAGGCCAGACCCAACTGGCCCGCAACGACGTGCTGACCCCCAAGGAGCTCGCCGACGGCTGGACGCTGGCCTGCCAGAGCCGACCGACCGGGGCGAAGGTGCGCCTTAAATTCCCTGATTGAAGATACGCATCCCCCTGTAGGAGCGAGCCTGCTCGCGATGGACGTCAACGATAACGCGCCCTGTCTGAATGAACGCGGTGCCCAGACGTTTTTTCGCGAGCAGGCTCGCTCCCACAATTGAAATGTGCCAGACGGGGGATCGGTTGCTTAGTCTCATTGGACGATCACTCGGGCCCGGTCTGCGGTTAGACTCGACCACAGCATTAGCCCACAACAATAAAGAGGTGCAGTTATGGCTCGTTTGCAGAATAAGGTCGCGGTGGTCACCGGCGGCGCTTCGGGTATCGGTCTGGCCTGCGTGCGCCGTTTCGCGGCCGAAGGCGCGCAAGTGGTCGGGCTGGACATCGGCAGCGCACCGGCAGACTTTCCCGGCCTGTTCATGACCCTGGACGTGCGCGACGAAGCGCAGGTGCAGCAGGTCATGCAAGAAGTCATCAGCCGCTTCGGGCGCATCGACGTACTGGTCAACGCCGCCGGCGTCGCCGACCAGGGCAGCGTGACCCAGACCACCACCGCCAACTGGCAACGGGTGATGGACATCAACCTGACCGGCAGCATGCTCACCAGCAAATACGCGCTGGCGTCGATGGTTGAACAACGCAATGGCTCGATCATCAACGTCGGTTCGATCTTCGGCCTGCAAGGCTGCGACGGCAACGTGGCCTATAACGTGTCCAAGGGCGGCATCAACCAACTGACCCGCTCGATGGCCATCGACTACGGCTACGCCAACATTCGCGTCAACGGTCTGTGCCCCGGCCTGATCGAAACGCCGATGACCAGCATGGTCCGTGACAATGACGCGTTCCACGCCTTCTTCGCCTCGCAGCACATGCTCAGCCGCTCCGGGCAACCGGAAGAAGTGGCCAACGTTGCGCTGTTCCTGGCGTCCGACGAAGCATCCTTTGTCAGCGGCCAGATGATCGCCGTGGACGGTGGTTTCTCCGCCGGTCGCCGTTTCGCCCCGCCCGCCCAGTAATTCGCAATCCGGCCGGGCCCCCTGCCCGGCCTACTCCCTTTTTCGTACTTGTCTTCTAACCGGGGAGGCCCCATGCCGCCTGTCGCCACCGCACTGACCATTGCTCAACTGTTCGCCAACGCGGCCCAGGCCTACGGCGACCGCCCGGCCATCGAGGACGCGGGCCACACCATCAGCTACCGACAACTGGACCAACTGCGCCGCCAGGCTGCCCGCGCACTGCTGGCCCTCGACGTACAGGTCGGGGACCGCGTGGCGATCTGGGCGCCGAACGTGTGGGAGTGGATCGTTGCAGCTGGCGCCCTGCAAAGTGTCGGCGCCGCCCTGGTGCCGCTCAATACCCGGATGAAGGGCAGCGAGGCCGGCTACATCCTGCGCGAAAGCGGCGCCTGTGTACTGTTTGCCATCGGCGAATTCCTCGGCGCGGACTACCCCGGCATGCTGGCGTCGGAAGACCTGCCAGCCCTTCGCCACATCGTCAGCGTGCGTGGTGCCAATTCGGGCACCCTGGCCTGGGAGCGGTTTATGGATCTGGCGGCCGATGTGCCGCAACTGGCCCTGCGCACCCGCGAACAGAGCGTTGGCCCGCAGGCCTTGTCCGACGTGCTGTTCACCTCGGGCACCACTGGTAAACCCAAAGGCGTGATGACCAGCCACGGCCAGAACCTGCGAATCGTGCGGGACTGGAGCGATATCGTCGGTTTGCGCGAGAGCGATCGCTACCTGATCGTCAATCCGTTCTTCCACTCCTTCGGCTACAAGGCAGGCTGGCTGGCAGCGCTGATGCGTGGCTGCACCCTCCTGCCGCAGCAGGTGTTCGACGTGCAGGCCGTGCTCGAATGCGTGCAGCGCGAACGCATCACCGTGTTGCCCGGGCCACCGACGTTGTATCAGTCGTTGCTTGCCCATCCGCAACGCAGTGAATTCGACCTGAGCTCCTTGCGCGTTGCGGTGACCGGGGCGGCAGCGATTCCGGTGGAGATGATCCACCGCATGCGCGACGAACTGGGCTTTGCCACCATCGTCACCGCGTATGGCCTGACGGAAGTCTGTGGGTTCGCCACGATCTGCCGTTCCGGCGACTCGGCGGAACTGGTCGCCAACACCAGTGGCCGGGCGATGCCTGGGGTGCAAGTACGCTGTGTCGGCAGCAGCGGCCGCAGCCAGCCGGCCAACATTCCCGGTGAAGTGCAGATTCGCGGCTACAACCTGATGCAGGGCTATCTCAACAACCCCGAAGCCAGCCAGGAAATTCTCGACGCCGACGGCTGGCTGCACACCGGCGACATCGGCATGCTCGACGAACAGGGTTACCTGCGCATCACCGACCGCCTCAAGGACATGTTCATCACCGGTGGCTTCAATGTGTACCCGGCGGAGATCGAACAGTGTTTGCTGACCTATCCGGGCGTGGCCCAGGTAGCGGTGATCGGGATTCCCGACGAACGCTTGGGTGAAGTGGCGATGGCGTTTCTGCTGCCTGCTCCAGGTATGGAAATCGAGCAGACCCGATTCCTCGCCTGGTGCCGTGAGCAGATGGCCAACTACAAGGTTCCGCGTCGGGTGCAGGTGCTGCAGAAGATGCCGATCAATGCGGCGGGGAAAGTGACCAAGAATGTGTTGCGCGAGTGGGCATTGCAGCCAGTCGACTAAACACAATCCCTGCTCGCGATGGTGTGTCAGTCGACGTCAATGCAACTGATAGACCATCGCGAGCAGGCTCGCGCCTACAGGGCTTTGTGTTTTAGCGATCTAAACCACCCGCGCCGGATGCTGCTCGCGCGGGTCGCCGAGCATGGCGCGGTGGGACGGTGGCTGGCGGCCTTCGGCTTCGCTGATGCCGTAGCCAGGGGCAATTTCGGCGGTGATCAGGGTCTGTCCGGACAACGCCATCAACTGCGGATCATTGAGCAAGGCATGAATCACCCGCCCGTTGAATTGCGGGGTTTCGGCGTGGGCCAGGAATGCCTGGTACTGCTCGCCATGCTGTTCGCCGGCAATCCTGGTGCGTTCGGTCAATTGCGGGCCGAGCCACAGCGACAACGCCGCCACGCCCTGCCCTTCGAAATCGATCGCCATGTCCGCCGCCAGCTTGTCGACGCCGGCCTTTTGCGCGCCGTACGCCGGGCCATGCATGTAGCACCCGGCACCGAACGACGAAGTGAAGCAAATCAGTCCTTGTGCACTTTTGAGCAATAGCGGCGCGGCGTAGAAGCTGGCGACGTAGGCCGAGCGCAGGCCGACGTCGAGAATGCGCACCAGGTCCAGCGGCTTAGCCCAGAACGGCCCTGGTTCGATCAACTGGTCATGGATGAACGCGGCGTTGTTCACCAGCAGATCCAGATGCCCGCACTCATTTTCCACACGAGTAAACAGCGCCTGAACCTGCGCGTCATCGGCGTGATCACAGACCACCGCGATACCGCGCCCACCGGCGTCGGTGATCGCGGCGGCGGTGTCCTCCAGCGAGCCGCGCAAGGCATGCCCGTACAAATTCGACCCGCCCTGCGCCGGGGCGCGACCGGTGACATACACCGTCATGCCCGCCGCTCCAAGGGCCAGGGCAATGCCCTGCCCGACTCCGCGACTGGCGCCGGTCACTACGGCGATCTGTGGACGCTGGTTGTTCATTCGACACTCCCGAACAAGGTTTTCGCCGAAGCGGTTTCGCTCTGGCGCTTGATGTGATTGGCGGCCAGGTAACCGAAGGTCATGGCCGGGCCGATGGTCGAACCGGCACCCGGATAGGTGCGGCCCATCATCGAGGCGGCGCTGTTGCCGATGGCGTACAGGCCGTTGATCGGTTCGCCGTCTTCATGCAACACGCGGGCGTGCACGTCGGTCAGCAGGCCACCCTTGGTGCCGATGTCGCCGGCGTCGATGCGCACGGCGTAGAACGGCCCTTTGAGCAACGGCGCCAGGCACGGATTGGGTTGCACGTTCGGGTCCCCGTAGTAGCGATCGAACAGTGATTCGCCCTTGTGGAAATCCTCGTCGACGCCCTGCACGGCCATGCCGTTGAAACGCTGCACGGTGCGCATCAGCCCGCCAGCGTCGACGCCGATTTTCGTCGCCAGTTCTTCCAGGCTCGATGCCTTTTGGAAGTAGTCACGCAAATGCTCGGGCAATTGCCAATCGCGCTGGGCATAGCCCGGCAGCAAGGCGCCGCACGGGTATTTGCGGCGGAACTCGGCGTCGAACACCATCCAGCACGGCACGCTCGCGGCGCCTTCGCGGTTGTTGGCGTACATCGCGTAAACAATATCGGTATAGGGCGCGGCTTCGTTGACGAAACGCTCCCCCGCCGCGTTGACCATCACACACCCCGGCAGGGTGCGTTCAACGAACAGCGCCCGCTGTTTTTCTTCACCCTTGACGTAAGTGGTCGGCGCCCACCAGCTGTGCTCCATCAACGCGGTCCGAGCACCGATGGCCTGGCCGGCGCGAATACCATCGCCGGTATTGTTGGGTGGCGTGGCACTCCAGTTGGCCCGGGACGGCTGCGGCAAGTACTGCTCGCGCATTTCCTGGTTACGCTCGAAACCACCGGCGGCGATGATCACCCCGTAGCGCGCCTTGACGTTGAGCAACTGACCGTTGCGATTGACCCGCGCCCCGCCGACCCGGTCGCCGACCAGCAGCAGCTCTTCGAGTGCACAGTTGAGCCACAGCGACTTGCCGCGATCCTGCAACGAACAGCGCAAGGCACCGATCAAGGCATTGCCCAGGGTCAGGAAACGGTCGCGACGGGATAAACGCCGCCCCTCGCGATCACGCCAGTAGCGCCACATCACCCGCAGGGTCAGGCGCAACCAGCCGGGGCCACGGCACAGCAGCACTTGCGCCTCTTTCATGGTCATCGCCATGCGTCCCATCATCAGGGTGCCGGGGGACGGTGCGCGCATGCGCAAAAATTCTTCGCCGAGTTCGGCGGCATCGAACGGTTGCGGATCCATCGAACGATAGCCCGGCTTTCCGCCCTCGACTTCCGGGTAGTAATCGGCGTAGCGCGGTTGCGCCTCGAAGCGCACGCGGGTGTGTTGTTCCAGGTACTCGACCATCTCCCGGCCGTGTTCGACATAGGCTTCGATGCGCCCATCGTCGATCTCGCCATGGGTCACGGCGCGGATGTAGGCAATCGCTTCGGCCGCCGAATCACTGCCGCCAATGGCGTTGATCCGGTGGTTGTTGGGGATCCAGATGCCGCCGCCGGACACCGCCGAGGTGCCGCCGTACTCGCCGCTCTTTTCGATCAGCAGCGCATTCAGGCCCAGGTCGTGGGCGCGCAGCGCTGCGGTCATGCCCCCGGCTCCCGAGCCAATCACCAACACATCACAGCACTCGTCCCATTTGATCCCGGCAGCGTTCATGCGATCACCCTTGTTCAGCGCCCATCAGGCAGAAACCGCCACCGCCGGATCTTCGCCCGGTGCAGTCGGTCTCGGGATTGTTCGCCCCGTGCGCCGGGTGTTCATCGTCCGATAAGACTAAGGCCAGGACTGCGCCCGCCCCGTACAAATCGCTTAGTCCGCTTGGACGATGTTGCGCGCAAGTCGTGACTCCATAGTCGCCCACAGCACCAATCACTCCCCTGAAATGCAGGTCGGGCAGGTCTGACCTGGGCCATGAGGACGACATGATAAAAACAATAATCGCCCCACCAACACAGCACCCTCGCACACAGCTTGTTCTATTGATGCTGGCTGGTGGACTTAGCGCTCACGTTAACGCCATGAGCTTTCAGCCAAGCGAAGACTTGAGCATCGACTGGGACACCACACTGACCTACAGCCTCGCCTGGCGGACCGAGTCTCGCGATCACAAGCTGACCGCCAATGCCAACGGCAACGACGGCGACAACGCGTTCGACAAAGGCAGCCTGATCAACAACCGCAGCGGCTTTCTCACCGAAGCCAACATCAAGTGGCAAGACGACTACGGCGTGTTCGTCCGGGCGACGGGCTTCTACGACAACGTCTACGATCAGGACAACGACAACACCACCGGCACTTCCAACTGCTTCGCCGGCGGCCATTGCAGCAAACCCGACCGTTTCTCCCAGGACACCATCGACCAGCATCGCAATGAGTTGCGCATGCTCGACTACTACGCCTATGGCACCTGGGACGTGAGCGGCCATGCCCTCAACGCGCGCCTGGGTAATCAGGTGGTGAGCTGGGGTGAAAGTCTGTTCTATCCGGGTATTTCCGCGGCCCAGAGCCCGGTGGACGCGACCAAGGCGACCACCCCGGGCGTCGAGGTCAAGGAAATCCTGCTGCCGGTCGGTCAACTGTTCACCCAGTTCGCCCTGACCGAAAGCCTGGGTATCCAGGCCTACTACCAATACAAGTGGGAGAAAACCGAGCTGTTCGGCGTGGGTAGTTACTTCTCCACCACCGACTTCATCGACGAGGGCGGCTTCAACGACGCATCCGGTTTCGTCACCCGCCTCAAGGACGACAAGCCGAGCGACAGCGGCCAGTACGGTGTGGCTTTCACCTACGCCGCCGAGTCGCTGAACAACACCGAGTTCGGCCTCTTCTACTCGCGCTATCACGACAAGACGCCGTCGCTGGATTTTGCGACGAACCTGGGCCGCTACCAGGTGCGCTACTTCGACAACATCGACCTGTTCGGTGCGAGTTTCGCCACGGTGCTGGGCGATGTCAGCTGGGCCGGTGAAGTCAGCTACCGAGACGGCACGCCAGTGATGGTCGACAACGGTTTCTCCAGCCCCGTGCGCGGCAAGACCATACAAGCGCAAACGTCGATGATCTACGTGCTCGGCCCGACCTCCTTCGCCGACAACACCAGCCTGACCGGCGAGCTGGTCTACAACACCGTGGTCAGCAACGACGAGTCGCAGCCAGTGACCCTGGCCCCTGGTTTCGCGCTGCCGGGCACCGACAGCCTGGTCTATGACCGCGATGCCTGGGGCTACACGGTGCAGGCGAACTTTGACTACAACGACGTGTTCAGCGGATGGGACATGTCGGTGCCTGTCACCTTCAGCGCCGCCGCCCACGGCGACAGCTCGATGGTCGGCTCGATCAACGCCGGCCAGAACGATAACCGCGCCAGCATCGGCAGCTCGTGGCGCTACCTGGGCAATTTCACCGTCGAGGCCCGCTACAACGCCTACCTCGGCAGCGCCAACAACAGCCCGTTGGCCGACCGCGACAACGTCGCGCTCAACTTCAAGTACCGGTTCTGATTCCCCTGTCGGAGGAGCACAGCATGTCCAGATTCACCCAAACATTATTGAGCACTGCGCTGACCGTCGGCCTGCTCGGCAGTGGCCTGGCCTACGCCAAGGTCAGCCCCGAAGAAGCCGCCCGCCTGGGCCAGGACCTGACCCCGATGGGCGCCGAAAAAGCCGGCAACGCCGACGGCAGCATCCCGGCCTGGTCCGGCAAATGGCGCGGCCTGCCACCAGGACTCAAATACGCCGGCCCCGGCACGCCGTACCCGGATCCGTACGCCGCGGAAAAACCGCTGTTCGTGATCGATTCGAAGAACATGGACAAGTACGCCGACAACCTGAGCGATGGCCAGAAAGCGCTGTTCAAGCGATACCCGGATACCTTCAAGATCCCGGTCTACCCGAGTCACCGCGACTTCCGCCTCGATCAGCGCCTGGAAGACCAGATCAAGAAAAACGCCGTCACTGCCGAACTCGACAATGACAACAACGACACGAAAAACGCTTGGGGTGCCTCGCCGTTCCCGATCCCGAAGAACGGCAGCGAGTTGATGTTCAACCATACCTTGCAGGGGCGCGCCAGCACTGAAGAGGCCAACTACAGCCAGGCGGTGGTGTACTCCAACAAGGAAAAGGTGTTGGAAGAGGTCAACTACAAGATCTTCTCGATCTGGTCGAGCCCGGACAAAACCCCGGAGGCCGCGAACGGTGTATTCACCCACTTCCTGCTCACCACCCTGGAACCGGTGCGCAAGAAAGGCGAGATCGTGGTCGGTCACGAGTTCATCAATCCGACCGCCTCCCCGCGCCAGGCCTGGCAATACAGCCCGGGCCAACGCCGGGTTCGTCGCGCACCGACCGTGGGTTATGACTCGCCGACCGGCGCGGGAGGTTTTCGCGTGTACGACGAAGACCGTTTGTTCAACGGAGCGCCGGACCGCTACAACTGGACCATCGTCGGTAAGAAGGAAATCTACATTCCGTACCACAACTACAAGATCGACGACCCGAGCGTAACGGCCGACCAGATCCTGGACACCACCGGCCACGTCGATCCGCAGTACATGCGCTACGAGAAACACCGCGTCTGGGTGTTGCAGGCCAACCTCAAGGAAGGTGCCCGCCACGTGTACGCCAAGCGCGTGCTGTACCTGGACGAGGACACCTGGTCCGCGACCATGGCCGACAACTACGACAGCCGTGGCCAGTTGTGGCGTACCAACATGCAGACCTCGATCTACGCCTACGAACTGGAGCGCTACCACGCCCGCCTCGGGATCTACCACGACCTGATCGCCGGCTCCTACCTGGTTGACCGCATGCTGGTCGATCAGAAACCGGCCAAGCTCAACGCCACTGCCTTCACCGAAGACGAATTCACCCCTGGCAACCTGCGCAAACTCGGCACCCGCTAAACTCACCGCGCCCCGACCGAATCATTCGGTCGGGGCGTTGTGCTTTGTAAAATCCGCTGCGCCCACGGAAGACTTCGCCATGAACAAACTCCTCACAGGCATCATCGCCATGGCCAGCGTTGGCCTGTCGATGCAAGCCAACGCCCTGAACATCCTGCTGACCAACGACGATGGCTGCCGCGCGCCCGGCATCGATGCGATGTACCGGGCGTTGACCGCCGCCGGGCACAAGGTCACCCTGGTCGGCCCGTTGAACGACAGCAGCGGCATCAGCGCCGCCAGCGTGGTCGTACCCGGCCAGGCCCTGGCGGTGACTGAACTGGCGCCAGGCAAATTTTGCGTCGGGCCGCCGCAGGACTACACCCCGCCCGCCGGCAAGACCTCCGCCATCGGCACGCCGGTGGATGCGGTCAACGTCGGCCTCGACGTGATCCTCAAGGATTCGCCACCAGACCTGGTGGTGTCAGGCAGCAACTTCGGCGAAAACGTCGGCCCGCTGACGCAGATGTCCGGCACCCTCAACGCCGCCGTTCGCGCGATGTTCAAGGGAATTCCGGCGGTGGCGGTGTCCACGGGTATCGACATGGACCTGATCATCCGCGACCAGCACGCCGGCTACCGCAAGACCCTCGGCGCCATGGACGACACGGCGCGCTTTGCCGTGAAGGTCATCGAACAGGCGGGCCTGGCCGGTACAGATGCCAAGCAGGCCTGTGCCAGGAACAAACATCAGTGTGATTTGAACGTGCTCGGCCTGCCAGGTGTCAGCGGCCTGAACCTCAACTACCCGCCCCTCAAACCCGATGAAGTCAAAGACGTGAGCTTTGCGCCGATCGGCAATTGGGATCGGGTCAACTTCACCTCCCAGCGCGGCGCCGACGGCGTGGTCCACGTCAACCTGGCCGCCCCGTCGACACCGACCGAAACCCAGCAAAAGGCCGATGCCTATCAACTGTGGCAAGGCCACGCGGTGATCACCGTGATCGACGGCAACATGACCGCGCCGCAGGCGATGCAAGATCAGGCGAAGAAGATGTTGCAAGGCATCAAGCCTTAAGCGTCATCGTCTGAAACACCGCCATCGCGAGCAGGCTCGCTCCCACAGGTTTCGTGGCTGTACACAGAATCCGCAAACCACCGAAATTTCTGTAGGAGTGAGCCTGCTCGCGATGAGGGCGGCACATTCAAAATAGATGTCGACTGACACTCAGTCTTCGTGGGCAAGCCCGCTCCCACAGG
>NZ_JAHBDE010000020.1:0-71384 GCF_019956175.1 Pseudomonas sp. BF-R-30
TGCTGGCCATCGTGCCCGGCATCCTCGCGCTGTACTACAGCGATGCCCAGTACCTGCTGATCATCCGGGTGATCCGGATGCTGCGGATCTTCCGCGTGCTCAAGCTCGGCCCGTACTTCAGGCAAGCGCAGAGTGAGGGATTTGCCGATTCCTTGGCCTGGGTGGTCATGCCCGATCATTTCCACTGGTTGATCCAATTGAACAAGGGCTCACTGGGGCAACTGATGTGCCAAACAAAATCCTTGAGCACCCGAGCGGTTAATGCAGCGACTGGTAGAACAGGCAGCCTTTGGCAGCAAGGCTTTCATGATCATGCGCTGCGAAAAGAAGAGGATCTAGTGAAACTGGCTCGATATGTTGTGGCTAACCCGTTGCGGGCAGGGCTGGTCGAGAAGCTTGGCGACTATCCATTGTGGGATGCGATCTGGGTTTGATCTAAAACCGAGTTGTTGCCATTCGCGAGCAAGCCCGCTCCCACACTGGATTTTCAGCGCCCACCAATCCGCTGTGGGAGCGGGCCTGCTGGCGAAGGCCGCGCCGCAGTCTACCGCTCGGGCTCACACCCCTTGAGCACCAACCGGATAATCGTCTGCGCCGCCGCTTCATAGTCCACTTCATCCAGCTTGGCCTTGCCGGTGATGGCGGTGATTTGCCAGTCGAAGTCGGCGTAGGTCTGGGTCGCGGCCCAGATGCTGAACATCAGGTGGTTGGGATCGATGGGGGCGATTTGCCCGCGGTCGATCCAGGTCTGGATGCACTCGATGTTGTGTTTGGCCTGGCCATTGAGCTGTTCGACCAGATCGCTGCTCAGGTGGGGGGCGCCGTGCATGATTTCGCTGGCGAACACCTTCGAGGCGAAAGGCAGGTCGCGGGAGATGCGGATTTTCGAGCGGATGTAGCCGCTGAGCACTTCACCGGGCTCGCCGTCCGGATTGAACGGTGTCGAGGCCTGCAGGATGGGCTCGATGATGCTTTCCAGAACCTCGCGGTAGAGGTTTTCCTTGGACTTGAAGTAGTAGTAGACGTTGGGCTTTGGCAATCCCGCCTTGGCTGCGATGTCGCTGGTTTTGGTCGCAGCGAAGCCTTTGTCGGCGAATTCCTCACTGGCGGCACGCAGGATCAGTTGTTTGTTGCGCTCGCGGATAGTGCTCATAAACCGGGTGATTCCTTGCCTGTTCTGGCGGTTGCGCATGGTATCACCGGCCTCGCGCGGCGCTCAAGAATGCACCGTAGGCTCTTATGTCGCGCTATGCTGCTGCGCATTCATTGCAGAAGGAAACCTGATTCATGGCAGGAAGCAGTTTGCTGGTGCTGATCGACGACATCGCGACCGTGCTGGATGACGTGTCCTTGATGACCCAAATGGCCGCCAAGAAAACGGCCGGCGTACTCGGTGACGACCTGGCGCTCAACGCCCAGCAAGTCAGTGGCGTGCGTGCCGAACGGGAAATCCCGGTGGTCTGGGCGGTCGCCAAGGGTTCGTTCATCAATAAACTGATCCTGGTGCCGTCGGCGCTGGCGATCAGTGCGTTCATTCCGTGGCTGGTCACACCGCTGTTGATGGTCGGCGGTGCCTATCTGTGCTTTGAAGGGTTTGAGAAGCTCGCCCACAAGTTCCTGCACAGCAAGGCTGAAGACGCCGCCGAGCATGCGCAGCTGGTTGAGGCGGTGGCCGATCCTGCCACCGATCTGGTGGCGTTCGAGAAGGACAAGATCAAAGGCGCGATCCGCACCGACTTCATTCTTTCGGCGGAAATCATCGCCATCACCCTCGGCACCGTGGCCGGCGCTCCATTGACCCAGCAAATCATCGTGCTTTCGGGCATTGCCATTGTCATGACGGTCGGCGTGTACGGATTGGTAGCGGGTATCGTCAAGCTCGACGACCTTGGCCTGTGGTTGACCCAAAAACCCGGGCAGATGGCGAAAAGCATCGGTGGCGGGATTCTGCGTGCGGCACCGTACATGATGAAGAGCCTGTCGGTGATCGGCACGGCGGCGATGTTTCTGGTGGGCGGCGGGATTCTCACCCACGGTGTGCCGGTGGTGCATCACTGGATCGAAAGTGTCGGTGCGGCGGCGGGTGGCGGCGGATTTATCGTGCCGGTGTTGCTCAATGGCGTGGCGGGGATTGTGGCGGGGGCGGTGGTGTTGGTTGGCGTGATGGCTGTCAGCAAGATCTGGAAGGCGCTGAAAGGCTGAAAGCAACACAAGGCAAATGTGGGAGCGGGCTTGCTCGCGAAGAGGTCGTGTCAGTCACCAAATAGGTTGTCTGACACACCGCTTTCGCGAGCAAGCCCGCTCCCACAGTGTTTTTCGGTTGCCGGGCTTACTCGGCAACCTGCAACTTGCGCGCTTCGGTGTACACGTAACGCACTTTCTCGTACTCGAATGGCGAGTTCATCTGACCATAGCGGAAGCCGGTCTGGTGGCGCTTGTCGATGCCGCGCAGGATCACGACTTCCGGATGGTTGGAGCTGACTTCGGCCACGTTGAGGAAGTTGATCGCATTCTCGGCCGAGTAATCCACCAGCAGGCCGCCGGTGTCACGCAGGTTCGACGGACCGAGGATCGGCAGGACGAAGTAAGCGCCGCCCGGCACGCCGTAGAAGCCTAAAGTCTGGCCGAAGTCTTCGCTCTGACGCGGCAGGCCCATGGCGGTGGCCGGGTCCCACAGGCCGGCGATGCCGATGGTGGTGTTGAGCAGCAGTCGCCCGGTGGTTTCCAGCGAGCGCTGGCCCTTGAGTTGCAGCAGGCTGTTCATCAGGTTCGGCACGTCGCCGAGGTTGTTGAAGAAGTTGCTGACACCGGTGCGCAGGAAGCTCGGGGTAACGTAGCGGTAACCATTGACCACCGGCAGGAACACCCATTGGTCGAAGCGGTAGTTGAAGTGATAGACGCGCCGGTTCCACTCCTCCAGCGGATCGTAGACGGCCAGCGCGTTGAGCGTCGAACGCTCGAACTCGCGCTGATCCAGGCCCGGGTTGAATTTGAGTTTGCTCAGCGGCTCCTTGAAGCCATCGCTGTCGACGACCACGGGGGCATTGGCTTTGCTGTTGTCTGCATTGGCGACGCCTGCACAGAGTAACGCTGCGAAAAGCAGGAGATATTTAGCCACGGAAAAACTCCAGCATGGCGTCGCTGTTGACGCGGTAGTTAATGTTGCCGCAGTGGCCGCCATACGGGTAAACGGTCAGGCGATCACCGAAGGTCTTGCGCAGGAAGCCCAGGTCGCCAGGACCGAGGATTACGTCATCGGCGTTGTGCATGACCGCGATTTTCGGGCTTTCGTGCAGGTAGTCCTTCAGTGCATACAGGCTCACCTGGTCAATCAGTTGCAGCAGGCTGCCGCCGTCGGTGCGGGCGCGCCACATCGGGATCACTTGTTCGGTGATGTAGCAGTCGAAGTCGCATTGCAGCGCACGCTTGAGGAATGGCGTGAGGCTGGTGCCCTCGGTGATCGGGAACTTGGGTGGGGTGATCAGGCCGCGACGGTTGACCAGGTCCGAAGTGAAGGCGATGTCGGCCGCCGAAAAGCGGAACGAGGTGCCGATCAACATGGCCATCTGCTCGTTGGTCAGGTGCTGCTTGGACTGCTGGAAGTCGTAGAGCAGGGCGTCATTGAGGTCGATGTAGCCCTTCTGCTGGAAGTAGCGGGTGAGCTTGTCCAGTACCAGTTCATAGAATGTGGTGCTGGTGTTGATGCCCTTGACCTCGGTCTGGACCAGCTTGTCGAGGTTGGTGATCGAGGTGTAGAGGTTGACCGGCGGGTTGAGCAGCAGGACTTTCTTGAAGTTGAAGCTGCGGCGGGTTTCGTCCAGGTGAGAGACGAAAGCGGCATCCAGTGCACCCAGGCTGTACCCGGTCAGGTAGTAATCGGTGACCGGCACTTTCGGATTCTGTGCCCGTACGGCCTGCATCACCCGGTACAGATCTTCGGCGTCTTCCTTGGAAACACCCGGCGTGGCGAAGCGCGATGCGGCGCTCATGAAGTCATAGCTGGTGGGCGATGACAACTGCACCACGTGGTAGCCGGCTTTGTAATAGAGCTTCTTCAGGTATTCGTTCAGGGTGCTGTCATAGCGCGCGCCGGTGCCGGCGATCAGGAACATCAGCGGTGCGGCGTGATCCTGTGTGGCAATGCGATAGTCGAGCGTCTTGACCGCCCAGAAGTTGTTCGGCAATTCGAACGCCCGTTCCGGACGCAAGGTGACACTGCGCACCGTCTGATCGATGTCTTCGTCCAGGGGTAACTCCGGACGCAGGTCCGGCGGTGTGGTCGCGATGGTCGCCTCGAACGGGTTGGTCAGGGGGTAGCCATAGCTGGCGGCGTCAATGTCGGCCGCCAGTGCGGACGCACTCAATATAAGGCCGCCGAACAGGGCAGCGAAGCGCAAGGAACGGAGCATGACTAAATCCCTTAGAGGAAGGTACCGAATGAATTTCGCAGGCTATGACCACCGGATTTGCGCCAAAGTGCCAACCCTCGGCACCAAACAGGCTTAATTTCGAAGTAATAGTAGCTGGACGATACACTTTGCAGCGATTGAAAGACCAGTTAACAGTTGTTATCGCTTGCGAAACGCTTAAGGGCGATTAAGCTGGCCGCCGCTTTTCGCCAATTGGAGTGTTTCATGTCTCGCCGCTTGCCCGTGATTCTGCTGCTTGTTTTGCTGCCTTTATGGCTGGCCGCCAGTTATGGCGCGCGCTATGGCTTCATGGAGGATGCGCAGTGGGTTGGCATTTGTGTGGATGAAGCGAATCGTTGGGAATGCCTGGTACGTTCGAACCTGGGGCTGATGATCCATTTCGGGGTGTTGGGCTGGGCTGCGCTGGGTGCGGCGATCATCGGCTTTGTCGTGCCGGGGCGGGCAGGCTGGTGGCTGGCGGTGCTGGCGCTGGTGTTCGGTTTTCCGGCACTGGCGTTGTACAACACCACGCTGGCAGTGTTTGCGGTGGTGATTGCGGGGTTGCGGTTGGTCAGGGCTTCTCGCAGCGCTTAAAAGTCCGTCTTCGCGAGCAAGCCCGCTCCCACATTTGATCTTTATCGCACGCAAACATTGTGTTCACAGAAGATCTACTGGGGGAGCGAGCTTGCTCGCGATGAGGTCAGTCAGGTCGCTAAAGAGTTAAACCTTGCGAACCCGCAAGCAGCGCCACAACGCAGCCACGATCAACACACTCACCAGCGCCCAACCCCAGGCCTGCTGGTTCTGCAAACCTTCACGGTACAGCTGCGGTGCAATGCCGGCACCGATGATGAAGGTCAGCAGCGCAATCTCGCGGCGCGGCACGTTCACCGGGCGGCACAGATAGACCAGTGCCGGCACGATGAACGCGACACTCGGGAAGCTGCGATAACGCGGATCGAGCACCAGTTCCAGCATCATCACGGCTGCTGCGAAACCTGTCGTTGCAACCAGCCAGCCAGCTCGGCGCTCAAGCAGGTTGAAAGCTCGCCCACGCCAACCGTTGCGAGGGCTCAATGTCAGCGCGGCATGGGCCAGCACCAGCAGATTCAGAGCGGTCAGCAATCCGACCCATAGCCATTCACTGGTGAAACGCGTGGTCACCCGTGCCAGGTCGCCCCAGGCGCCAATCGAACACGCAGCCAAGGCACCGAGCAGGGGCAGCACCAGTGCCGACCGCGTCGTGCGGACCCGACCGCCGAGCAGCAAGGTGCCGATGAAAATCAAGCCGCCCACCGCCAGCCACTGCGACCAGTACGGTACGTTTGTCACGGGCCCCGCCAGCACGTCCTTGTCCTGGCGATCGGCGTCGAACAAGCCCCAATATCCACCGACCGCACCTTCACTGGCGCGTTTCCAGGGCTGGTCGAAGGCTTCGATCAGGTTGTAGTGCCAACCCTGTTGCTCGGCCATGGCGACAAAGCCGCGAATGAACTTGGCTTCGTTGACCCGGCTCGGCAGGGCCGTTTCGCGCTGGCGACCTTCGCTTGGCCAGCCGGTTTCGCCGATCAGCACATCCTTGGGTGCGAATTTGTTGCCGAACACCTGGCGTACATCGGCCACATGTTGCAGGGCAGCGTCGATGTTCGACGGATCATCTTCCCAGTAGGGCAGCAAGTGAATGGTCAGGAAGTCCACGGCGGGGGCAATTTCCGGATGCTTGAGCCAGAACTCCCAGACGTCGGCGTAGGTGACAGGCTGTTTGACCTGGCTCTTGACCTTGTTGATCAGCTTCGCCAATTGCGCGCCAGTGACTTCCTTGCGCAGCAGGGTTTCGTTGCCGACGATCACTGCGCTCACCACATCCGGGTTGGCATTGGCCGAGGCGATCAGCAGGTCGACTTCTTTCTCGGTGTCCACCGGGTTGCTGTTGACCCAGGCACCGATCATCAGCTTCAAGCCATGCTTGCGCGCCAGGTCCGGCAGGGCTTCGAGGCCGGTCATGGAATAGGTGCGGATGCATTCGAAGCTTTTGGACAGCAGCGCGAGGTCGGCATCCATGCGCTCGGGGCGCAAGTTGAATGGCACGTCAAGCGGCGATTGATCCTTGTCGAACGGGGTGTAGGAGGCGCATTGCAGCTTGTGCGTCGCGCTGGCGACGTCCGGTAGGATCACCGGTTTGCCGAGGCCGTACCAGAAGCCGCCAAGGGCAAACAGCCCGAGCAGGCAAGCGAATAGATAAGCAGCAAAAGGGAAGCGGGAGGTCGCGGACATGGTCAGGCCGTGTGGGAGCAAAGCGGCGCATGTTACCTGCATTTGCCGCGTGCTTGGTGGCCTGCATGATTTTGACATGCAAAGTTCGAGCGGATTGGCAGGGGTGTTTGTTGCGCTGAAGATTAATGGCTTTCTGATGTCGTTTCTCGATGCCTTGAGGTCGCTGGCAGAGCAGGTCGCCATGAGCGTCAGGTTGATTATCGCAAGTGTCAGTACTCCGCTGATGTTCGAACGAGTTTGCGGTGGGCGTGATGGGGGCGCTGTGCACCATAACAATACGTTTAAGCGACTCGGCATCCGTCGAGCGCAGCACTTTCGGGGAAGTAACGATGAAGATGCGACGACTCTTGGGCGCAGGTGCGGCTTTGGTGCTGGCGATCAGTTCGGCCGTGGCGAGCGCCGCCGGCAAGGACGTGACGCTCGGTTATGTCGACGGTTGGTCGGACAGTGTCGCCACGACCAACGTGGCGGCTGAAGTGATCAGGCAGAAACTCGGTTATGACGTGAAGCTGCAAGCCGTCGCTACCGGGATCATGTGGCAGGGCGTGGCCACCGGCAAACTCGACGCCATGCTGTCGGCCTGGCTGCCGGTGACCCACGGTGAGTACTGGACGAAGAACAAGGATCAGGTCGTCGACTACGGCCCGAACTTCAAGGACGCGAAAATCGGCCTGATCGTGCCGGAGTACGTCAAGGCCAAGTCCATTGACGACCTCAAGACCGATGACACCTTCAAGAACCGCATTGTCGGCATCGACGCCGGTTCAGGCGTGATGCTCAAGACCGATCAGGCGATCAAGGACTACGACCTGACGGGTTATCAACTCAAGGCCAGTTCTGGCGCCGGCATGATCGCCGAGCTGACCCGTGCCGAGAAGAAGAACGAATCCATCGCGGTCACCGGGTGGGTACCGCACTGGATGTTCGCCAAGTGGAAACTGCGCTTCCTCGAAGACCCGAAAGGCGTGTACGGCGCGGCTGAAACCGTGAACAGCATCGGCAGCAAGGGTCTGGAAGCCAAGGCGCCGGAAGTGGCCAAGTTCCTGAAGAACTTCCAGTGGGAATCCAAGGATGAAATCGGCCAGGTGATGTTGGCGATTCAGGATGGTGCCAAACCTGAAGCCGCGGCGAAGGATTGGATCGCCAAACACCCTGAGCGTGTGGCTGACTGGACTAAATAACAGGCACCTCGCTTTAAATTGTGGGAGCGGGCTTGCTCGCGAAAGCGGTGTAACAGTCAACAATAATGTTGAATGTTATGGCCTCTTCGCGAGCAAGCCCGCTCCCACACTTGTGTATGGCGTACTGAAATTTGGCGAAAACCCCCATGGGGTTCTAAGACTAAGGTCGTCTGGAACCTGCCCCGCAGCCGCATAGAGTGGATACCGTTCCAACTAAATCTGTGCTGCGAGGATAAAAACAATGAACGACAGCATTTACCTCTCGATTCAAAACAGCCCGCGCTTCAAGGAGCTGGTTAGCAAGAGGGAACGATTCGCCTGGATTCTTTCGGCGATCATGCTAGGGCTTTACTCCGGATTCATCCTTCTGATTGCCTACGGGCCGCAGGTGCTGGGGGCGAAAATCAGCCCTGAGTCCTCGATTACCTGGGGCATACCGATCGGTATCGGGCTGATCGTTTCGGCTTTCATCCTGACCGGTATCTACGTACGACGCGCCAACGGCGAGTTCGACGACCTGAACAATGCGATTCTCAAGGAGGCTCAGCAATGATCCGCCGTCTAATGGCTCTTTTGAGCATCGCAGCTTTCGCACCTGGCGCCTGGGCGGCTGACGCCCTGACCGGTGCCGTGCAGAAGCAACCGCTTAACGTGTCCGCGATCGTGATGTTTGTCGCCTTCGTCGGTGCCACCCTGTGCATCACCTACTGGGCTTCCAAGCGTAATAATTCGGCAGCCGACTACTACGCCGCTGGCGGCAAGATCACCGGTTTCCAGAACGGTCTGGCGATTGCCGGTGACTACATGTCGGCTGCGTCCTTCCTGGGTATTTCCGCGCTGGTGTTCACCTCTGGCTACGACGGCCTGATCTACTCGATCGGCTTCCTGGTGGGCTGGCCGATCATTCTGTTCCTGATCGCCGAGCGTCTGCGTAACCTGGGCAAATACACCTTTGCCGACGTGGCGTCCTATCGCCTGGGGCAAACCCAGATCCGCTCGCTGTCCGCTTGTGGTTCGCTGGTGGTGGTGGCGTTCTACCTGATCGCGCAAATGGTCGGTGCCGGCAAGCTGATCCAACTGCTGTTCGGTCTCGATTACCACGTTGCGGTGATCCTGGTCGGTATTCTGATGTGCCTTTACGTGTTGTTCGGCGGCATGCTGGCGACCACCTGGGTGCAAATCATCAAGGCTGTCCTGCTGCTGTCCGGCGCTTCCTTCATGGCGCTGATGGTGATGAAACACGTCAACTTCGACTTCAACATGCTGTTCTCCGAGGCGATCAAGGTCCACCCGAAAGCTGATGCGATCATGAGCCCTGGCGGCCTGGTGAAAGATCCGATCTCGGCGTTCTCCCTCGGTCTGGCGCTGATGTTCGGTACCGCTGGCCTGCCACACATCCTGATGCGCTTCTTCACCGTGAGTGACGCAAAGGAAGCTCGCAAGAGCGTGTTGTACGCAACCGGTTTCATTGGCTACTTCTACATCCTGACCTTCATCATCGGCTTCGGCGCGATCCTGCTGGTCAGCACCAACCCGGCTTTCAAAGACGCTGCTGGCGCCTTGCTGGGCGGTAACAACATGGCGGCGGTGCACCTGGCCAATGCGGTTGGCGGCAGTATCTTCCTGGGCTTCATCTCGGCAGTAGCGTTTGCGACCATTCTGGCAGTGGTTGCCGGCCTGACCCTGGCCGGTGCTTCGGCGGTGTCCCACGACCTGTATGCCAGCGTGATCAAGAAGGGCAAGGCCAACGAGAAGGACGAGATTCGCGTCTCGAAAATCACCACCATCGCGCTGGCGGTGTTGGCGATCGGTCTGGGCATTCTGTTCGAAAGCCAGAACATCGCGTTCATGGTGGGCCTGGCGTTCTCCATCGCAGCGAGCTGTAACTTCCCGGTGCTGCTGCTTTCCATGTACTGGAAAAAGCTGACCACTCGCGGTGCGATGATCGGTGGCTGGATGGGGCTGGTCAGTGCCGTGGGCCTGATGGTGCTTGGTCCGACCATCTGGGTGCAGATCCTGCATCACGAGAAAGCTATCTTCCCGTATGAGTACCCGGCGCTGTTCTCGATGATGATTGCCTTTGTCGGGATCTGGTTCTTCTCGATCACTGACAAGTCGACTGCTGCGGATAATGAGCGGGCGTTGTTCTTCCCGCAGTTTGTTCGTTCGCAGACGGGGTTGGGGGCGAGTGGGGCGGTTTCACACTAAGGCTTCGAGATTGTTTGTGTAAGTTGGGTTAAACAGAAATGCCCCGGTCGAGAGATCGGGGCATTTTTTTATTGGGCGGTAATCGACCCGGTTTTTTGGATTTGCCCGTTTTACTGTAGGAGCGAGTCTGCTCGCGAAGACTTTGTGTCAGTTGGAGTGTTTTTTGAGGGGGTACATATCCATTCCTTCGGTAACGGCGACTTATGGTTTCGCCCTTACGGCGAGTCCCTTTTGTCAAACGACACAAAAGGAACCAAAAAGTCTCGCCCCGAACGTACGGCCCCTCGCCAGGGCTCGGGGTTCCTTCGCTCCGGCATTCATCCGGGGGCATCGCCCTCCGGTTGGCTTCGCTGGCACCTACATGCGATGAGTTCGACTGCGTCGAACGGCGCTGCGCGCCAATCCCCGGATAAACACCTCCGCTCAGCCTGCCGAGGGGGCGGGTGGATCAAGATCAAAAGCTGCAGGCGAGCTAACGCTCGGCCTGATGAGTGGTGAAGAGCGTGGGGGTACGCGGCCCTGCTTTTGCTCTGCTCTTCTGTGGGAGCGAGCTTACTCGCGATGGCGACCTGTCGGCCGATCGAAATTCTGCAGCGAGCTCAACCAGCAACCAGGCCGGCCGGTAGGCCGCCTCGGGTTAGCCGCCCCCGGCCATGGATGGCCGATGGCGGCGGGCCCACGGAGCAGGACCGGAGCGAGGGAATGCCGAGCCTGGGCGAGGCACCGAATGTCAGGGGCAAAAGCGCTTGGTTACTTGGCGCTTTTCCAAGTGACCCGCCGTAAGGGCGGAACCAATAGCGGCCGTAACCGCAGAAACGGATATGTACACCATCAAAAAAGCGCACAAACAAAAACGGCCTCCTGCTCTTTATATAAAAAGCAGAGGCCGTTCCCGGTACAACTCAACACGCTACAGCAAGACAGATCTTACTTGCGGTCTTCCAGCTTGGTGATGTCACGCGACTCGTAGCCGGTGTACAACTGGCGCGGACGGCCGATCTTGTACGGGCTGGAGAGCATCTCTTTCCAGTGGGAGATCCAGCCGACGGTCCGCGCCAGGGCGAAGATCACGGTGAACATGCTGGTTGGAATGCCGATCGCCTTGAGGATGATCCCCGAGTAGAAGTCGACGTTCGGGTACAGCGAGCGTTCGATGAAGTACGGGTCGGTCAGGGCGATCTCTTCCAGGCGCATGGCCAGTTCGAGTTGCGGATCGTTCTGGATGCCCAGTTCCTTCAATACTTCGTCGCAGGTCTGCTTCATGACCGTGGCGCGCGGGTCGCGGTTTTTGTAAACGCGGTGACCGAAGCCCATCAGTTTGAACGGATCGTTCTTGTCCTTGGCCTTGGCGATGAACTTGTCGATGTTCGAAACATCGCCGATTTCATCGAGCATGGTCAGTACGGCTTCGTTCGCACCGCCGTGGGCAGGGCCCCACAGTGCAGCGATACCGGCGGCGATACAGGCGAACGGGTTGGCGCCCGAAGAACCCGCCAGGCGCACGGTGGACGTCGAGGCGTTCTGCTCGTGGTCGGCATGGAGGATGAAGATCCGGTCCATGGCCTTGGCGAGTACCGGGCTGATCGGTTTGATCTCGCACGGGGTGTTGAACATCATGTGCAGGAAGTTTTCCGCGTACGACAGGTCGTTGCGCGGGTACATCATGGGTTGGCCCATGGAGTACTTGTAAACCATTGCGGCCAGGGTCGGCATCTTGGCAACCAGGCGGATCGCGGAGATTTCGCGATGCTGCGGGTTATTGATGTCCAGGGAGTCGTGGTAGAACGCCGAGAGGGCGCCGACTACGCCGCACATGACGGCCATCGGGTGGGCGTCGCGGCGGAAGCCGTTGAAGAAGGTCTTCAGCTGCTCGTGAACCATGGTGTGGTTCTTCACGGTGCTGACGAACTGGGCCTTCTGTTCTGCGGTCGGCAGTTCGCCGTTGAGCAGCAGATAGCAGGTTTCCAGGTAGTCCGACTTTTCAGCCAGCTGTTCGATCGGGTAGCCGCGGTGCAGCAGAATGCCGTTGTCGCCGTCGATATAGGTGATCTTCGACTCGCACGAGGCGGTCGACATGAAACCAGGGTCAAAGGTGAAACGGCCCGTGGCCGTCAGGCCCCGAACATCGATAACATCGGGACCAACGGTGCCGGTTAAAATGGGCAGCTCGACGGGGGCTGCGCCCTCGATGATCAACTGCGCTTTTTTGTCAGCCATGTGGCCTCCTATTTATGCTTGAAATCATCAGACAGACCCCCCACGCAGGGCCCGCACCACTATAGTGAGATAAATTCGAATGTCAATTTGCCTAAAGTCTTGCTCCAGAAGGCTTTAACCGGACTTTTTTCTCGAAATTGGCTGCCATTTACGCCTTTTATGTCAGTTGCGCAATCAGCTGTTTGGGTTAGGTGTTTGCGTTGTCATTAGTAGCCTAACTGTCTATACTCGGCCACCGACCGCCAAGGGCTTTTGGGCTTGCTTTCATTGGGGGTCGCATCCCTGGGTGGTGGTTACCTGACCAGTGCACTCCCCAACAACTTTGCCCTGATTGTTAGGGGCTCTTCAGTGTGAAAAAAAAGCCGTGAAAAGCCAACGACCTGTAAACCTAGACCTAAGGACCATCAAACTCCCAGTCACTGCTTACACGTCCATCCTTCACCGAATCTCCGGTGTCATCCTCTTCGTGTGCCTTGCCATCATGCTTTACGCATTGGACAAGTCGCTGAGCTCCGAGGAAGGCTTCGGTCAGGTGAAAGCGTGTCTGACCAGTCCGCTAGCCAAGCTAGTGACATGGGGCATCCTGTCCGCTCTGCTTTATCACCTGGTAGCCGGTGTGCGCCATTTGATGATGGACATGGGCATCGGTGAGACGCTGGAAGGCGGCAAGCTGGGCTCGAAAATCGTTATCGCCGTTTCCGTGGTGGTAATCGTTCTGGCAGGAGTTTGGATATGGTAACTAACGTCACGAACCTGTCGCGTTCGGGCCTCTATGACTGGATGGCGCAACGTGTGTCTGCGGTCGTTCTCGCGGCTTACTTCATCTTCCTGATCGGATACATCGTGGCCAACCCTGGCCTCGAGTACGCCCAGTGGCATGAACTGTTCGCCCATAACGGAATGCGTATTTTCAGCCTCCTGGCCCTTGTTGCCCTCGGCGCTCACGCCTGGGTCGGCATGTGGACCATCGCGACCGACTACCTGACGCCAATGGCGTTCGGCAAGTCCGCGACCGCTATACGTTTCCTTTTCCAGGCAGTCTGCGGCGTTGCGATGTTCGCTTACTTCGTCTGGGGCGTGCAGATTCTCTGGGGTATCTGAGTCATGGCTAACATTCCAACGATTTCTTTCGACGCCATCATTATTGGTGGTGGCGGTGCCGGCATGCGCGCAGCGCTGCAACTGGCACAGGGCGGTCACAAGACTGCCGTGATCACCAAGGTTTTCCCGACCCGTTCGCACACTGTATCCGCCCAGGGCGGCATCACCTGCGCGATCGCGTCCGCTGACCCGAACGATGACTGGCGCTGGCACATGTACGATACCGTCAAGGGTTCCGACTACATCGGTGACCAGGACGCTATCGAATACATGTGTCAGGAAGGCCCGGCTGCCGTTTACGAGCTGGACCACATGGGTATGCCATTCTCGCGTACCGAGCAAGGTCGTATCTACCAGCGTCCATTCGGCGGTCAGTCCAAGGACTACGGTAAAGGCGGCCAGGCTGCGCGTACTTGCGCTGCGTCCGACCGTACCGGTCACGCTCTGCTGCACACCCTTTATCAGGGCAACCTGAAAGCCGGTACCGTGTTCCTGAACGAGTACTACGCTGTCGATCTGGTGAAGAACGGCGAAGGCGAGTTCGTCGGCGTGATCGCCATCTGCATCGAAACCGGCGAAACCACCTACATCCGCGCCAAGGCCACCGTACTGGCCACCGGCGGTGCAGGTCGTATCTACGCTTCGACCACCAACGCCCTGATCAACACCGGTGACGGCGTTGGCATGGCGCTGCGTGCTGGCGTACCGGTACAAGACATCGAAATGTGGCAGTTCCACCCGACCGGTATCGCCGGCGCGGGTGTACTGGTTACAGAAGGTTGCCGTGGTGAAGGTGGATACCTGATCAACAAGCACGGCGAGCGTTTCATGGAGCGTTATGCTCCGAACGCCAAAGACCTTGCCGGTCGTGACGTTGTTGCCCGTTCGATGGTTAAAGAGATCATCGCCGGCAACGGTTGCGGTCCGAACGGCGACCACGTGATGCTCAAGCTCGACCACCTGGGCGAAGAAGTGCTGCACAGCCGTCTGCCAGGCATCTGCGAACTGTCGAAGACTTTTGCGCACGTTGACCCGGTTGTTGCTCCGGTTCCGGTTGTTCCGACCTGCCACTATATGATGGGCGGCGTTGCCACCAACATTCATGGCCAGGCAATCACCCAGAACGCCGAAGGCGTGGACGAGATCATTCCTGGTCTGTTCGCTGTAGGTGAAGTGGCTTGCGTATCGGTTCACGGTGCCAACCGTCTGGGCGGCAACTCGCTGCTCGACCTGGTGGTATTCGGCCGTGCTGCCGGCCTGCACCTGGAAAAGGCGCTGACCGACGGTATCGAATACGACGAAGCCACCGACGCCGACATCCAGGCTGCCCTGGCGCGCCTGTCCGCCCTGAACGAGCGTACCGAAGGCGAAGACGTGGCAACCCTGCGTCGCGAGCTGCAAAACTGCATGCAGAACTACTTCGGTGTATTCCGTACCGGCGAATACATGCAGAAGGGTATTGCCCAGCTGGCTGACCTGCGCAAGCGCATCGCCAACGTGAAGATCAACGATAAGTCGCAGGCGTTCAACACTGCACGTATCGAAGCTCTGGAACTGCAGAACCTGCTGGAAGTGGCCGAAGCCACCGCCATCGCTGCCGAAGTGCGTAAAGAGTCCCGTGGTGCTCACGCCCGTGAAGACTTCGAAGATCGTGACGACGAAAACTGGCTGTGCCACACCCTTTACTTCCCGGGTGACAAGCGCGTGACCAAGCGTGCCGTGAACTTCTCGCCGAAGACTGTTCCGACTTTTGAACCTAAGATTCGGACTTATTAAGGGTGGCCGCCATGTTGCAAGTCAGCGTTTATCGTTACAACCCTGATCAGGACGCCGCGCCGTTCATGCAGGAATTCCAGGTTGATACCGGTGGTAAAGACCTGATGGTGCTGGACGTGCTGGCCCTGATCAAAGAGCAGGACGAGGGTTTCTCCTATCGTCGCTCTTGCCGTGAAGGTGTTTGCGGTTCCGACGGCATGAACATCAACGGCAAAAACGGCCTGGCGTGCGTCACGCCGCTGTCTGCTGTCGTAAAAGGTAACAAGTTGATCGTTCGTCCTCTGCCAGGTTTGCCGGTTATCCGTGACCTGGTCGTCGATATGAGCATCTTCTACAAGCAATACGAAAAGGTTAAGCCATACCTGCAGAACGACACGCCGGCTCCGGCCATCGAGCGCCTGCAGTCCCCTGAAGAACGTGAAAAGCTGGACGGTCTGTACGAGTGCATCCTGTGCGCTTGCTGCTCGACTTCCTGCCCGTCCTTCTGGTGGAACCCGGACAAGTTCCTGGGTCCAGCTGCCCTGCTGCAAGCGTACCGCTTCCTGGCAGACAGCCGTGACACCAAGACGTCCGAGCGCCTGGCTTCGCTGGATGACCCGTTCAGCGTATTCCGCTGCCGCGGGATCATGAACTGCGTCAACGTATGTCCGAAAGGCCTGAACCCGACTAAGGCCATCGGTCACATCCGTAACATGTTGCTCTCAAGCGGCGTGTGATTCAGCTGCTGTACCCGCTGTACCCGTAGATGCTACGGCGCAGGCTTCAACCGGCGCCGTAGTTTTAACCTGAGCAGCAGCTTAAAAGGCTGCGGCTCTTATTTTGAAGAAATGAGACAAGCAGGGGCATCCGGGCTGGTACCCGGACTATCAGTGTGATCCTAGTGGCTTGTTTTGGTCGCTGCATTCGGACTTCTGCAAGTTTGCTCGGTGTCGACATCGATGGTGTTCCCCTAACCGAGGGTGACCAAGCATGCAAGAAAGCGTGATGCAGCGCATGTGGAACAGCGCCTACCTATCCGGTAGTAACGCTGCCTATGTGGAAGAGCTTTACGAGCTCTACCTGCACGACCCTAACGCTGTGCCAGAAGAGTGGCGCACCTACTTCCAGAAGTTGCCTGCTGACGGCAACTCTGCCACCGATGTTTCGCACTCCACAATTCGCGATCATTTCGTCTTGCTGGCAAAGAACCAGCGCCGCGCCCAACCGGTTTCCGCCGGCAGCGTGAGCAGTGAGCACGAGAAGAAGCAAGTTGAAGTGCTGCGATTGATCCAGGCCTACCGTATGCGTGGCCACCAGGCAGCCCAGCTTGACCCGCTGGGGCTGTGGCAGCGTCCTGCACCTGCAGACCTGTCGATCAATCATTACGGCTTGACCAATGCCGATCTTGATACGACCTTCCGTGCCGGCGACCTGTTCATCGGCAAAGAGGAAGCGAGCCTACGCGAAATTCACGAAGCGTTGCAGCAGACATATTGCCGCACCATCGGCGCTGAATTCACGCACATCACCGATTCCGAGCAGCGCCAGTGGTTCCAGCAGCGTCTGGAAAGCGTGCGCGGTCGTCCGACGTACTCCGCCGACATCAAGAGCCACCTGCTCGAGCGCGTGACCGCCGGCGAAGGCCTGGAAAAATACCTGGGCACCAAATACCCGGGTACCAAGCGTTTCGGTCTGGAAGGCGGCGAAAGCCTGATTCCGATGCTCGACGAGCTGATCCAGCGTTCCGGCTCCTACGGCACCAAGGAAATCGTCATCGGCATGGCCCACCGTGGCCGTCTGAACGTGCTGGTCAACACCTTCGGCAAGAACCCGCGCGAGCTGTTCGACGAGTTCGAAGGCAAGAAGAAGGTCGAGCTGGGTTCCGGTGACGTGAAATACCACCAGGGCTTCTCGTCCAACGTGATGACCACCGGCGGTGAAGTTCACCTGGCCATGGCGTTCAACCCGTCCCACCTGGAAATCGTTTCCCCGGTGGTCGAGGGTTCGGTTCGCGCCCGTCAGGATCGTCGCAACGACCCGACCGGTGAGAAGGTTCTGCCGATCTCCATCCACGGTGACGCTGCATTCGCCGGTCAAGGCGTGGTCATGGAAACCTTCCAGATGTCGCAGACCCGCGGTTTCAAGACCGGCGGTACCGTGCACATCGTGATCAACAACCAGGTCGGTTTCACCATCAGCAACCCGCTGGACTCGCGTTCCACCGAGTACGCGACCGACGTTGCGAAAATGATCCAGGCGCCGATCCTCCATGTGAATGGTGATGATCCGGAAGCCGTATTGTTCGTGACCCAGCTGGCCATCGACTACCGCATGCAGTTCAAGCGTGACGTGGTGATCGACCTGGTCTGCTACCGTCGTCGCGGCCACAACGAGGCCGACGAGCCAAGCGGCACCCAGCCTCTGATGTATCAGCAGATCACCAAACAGCGCACCACCCGTGAGCTGTATGCCGATCGTCTGACCCAGGCCGGTGTGCTGGATGCTGAGCGTGTCAAGGCGAAAGTCGACGAGTACCGCAACGCGCTGGACAACGGTCTGCACGTGGTCAAAAGCCTGGTCAAAGAGCCGAACAAAGAGTTGTTCGTGGACTGGCGTCCGTATCTGGGCCACGCCTGGACCGCGCGTCACGACACTCGCTTCGACCTCAAGACCTTGCAGGAACTGTCCGCCAAGCTGCTGGAAATCCCGGAAGGCTTCGTGGTTCAGCGCCAGGTTGCCAAGATCTACGAAGACCGCCAGAAGATGCAAGCCGGCGGCCTGCCGATCAACTGGGGTTACGCCGAAACCATGGCGTACGCGACCCTGGCGTTCGAAGGTCACCCGATTCGCATGACTGGCCAGGACATCGGCCGCGGTACGTTCTCGCACCGCCATGCTGTCCTGCACAACCAGAAGGACGCGGGCACCTACATCCCGCTGCAGAACCTGTACGACGGTCAGCCACGCTTCGACCTGTACGACTCGTTCCTGTCCGAAGAAGCGGTATTGGCGTTCGAGTACGGTTACTCGACCACCACGCCGAATGCCCTGGTTATCTGGGAAGCCCAGTTCGGCGACTTCGCCAACGGCGCCCAGGTAGTTATCGACCAGTTCATCACCAGTGGCGAGCACAAGTGGGGTCGCCTGTGCGGTCTGACCATGCTGCTGCCGCACGGTTATGAAGGTCAGGGTCCGGAGCACTCCTCGGCTCGTCTGGAGCGTTACCTGCAGTTGTGCGCCGAGCACAACATTCAGGTGTGCATGCCGACGACGCCGGCTCAGATCTACCACTTGCTGCGCCGTCAGGTGATCCGCCCGCTGCGCAAGCCACTGGTAGTCCTGACTCCGAAGTCGCTGTTGCGCCACAAGCTGGCCATCTCGACGCTGGAAGATCTGGCCGAAGGTTCGTTCCAGACCGTTATCCCGGAAATCGATGCCCAAGACCCGAAAAAGGTCGAGCGCGTTGTTCTGTGTAGCGGCAAGGTCTACTACGACCTGCTGGAAAAACGCCGTGCCGAAGGTCGTGACGACATCGCTGTCGTGCGTATCGAGCAGCTGTACCCATTCCCTGAGGACGACTTGAAAGAAGTCCTGGCTCCTTATACCAACGCCAAGCATGCCGTCTGGTGTCAGGAAGAGCCGATGAACCAGGGTGCGTGGTACTGCAGCCAACACCACATGCGTCGCAGCATCAGCAACCTCAACAAGTCTCTCGTACTCGAGTACGCGGGCCGTGAGGCTTCTGCTGCACCTGCATGCGGTTACGCATCGATGCACGCCGAACAGCAGGAACAACTGCTGCAAGACGCCTTTACTGTTTAACGCCTTCGCGCACCTGAAACCGAATTTAAGGAACCACAGACAATGGCTATCGAGATCAAAGCCCCCACTTTCCCGGAATCGGTTGCCGATGGCACCGTTGCCACCTGGCACAAACAACCGGGCGACGCGGTCAAGCGCGACGAACTGATCGTCGACATCGAAACCGACAAAGTCGTGCTGGAAGTGCTGGCTACCGCTGACGGCGTGCTGGGCGCTATCGTCAAGAACGAAGGCGAAACCGTTCTGTCCGACGAAGTTCTGGGCTCCATCGTTGAAGGCGGCGCTGCTGCTGCTGCTGCTGCTCCGGCCGCTGCTGCCGCAGCTCCAGCTGCCGGCGTTGACGAAGACGCTATCGCGGCTCCAGCTGCTCGCAAGCTGGCCGAAGAAAACGGCATCAACCTGGCTTCCGTCAAAGGCACCGGCAAAGATGGTCGTGTAACCAAGGAAGACGTGGTTGCCGCTGTCGAAGCCAAGAAAGCCGCTCCGGCTGCCGCGCCTGCCAAGGCTGCTGCACCTGCCGCTGCCGCTCCGGTATTCGCTGCTGGCGATCGCATCGAGAAGCGCGTACCGATGACCCGCGTACGTGCCACCGTGGCCAAGCGTCTGGTTGAAGCTCAATCGAACATGGCGATGCTGACCACCTTCAACGAAGTCGACATGACCGAAGTCATGGCGCTGCGTTCGAAGTACAAGGACCTGTTCGAGAAGTCCCACAACGGCGTGCGCCTGGGCTTCATGTCGTTCTTCGTGAAAGCAGCCACCGAAGCGCTGAAACGCTTCCCGGCTGTCAACGCGTCGATCGACGGCGGCGACATCGTTTACCACGGCTACGCTGACGTCGGCGTTGCAGTTTCCAGCGATCGCGGCCTGGTTGTACCGGTTCTGCGTAACGCCGAACTGATGAGCCTGGCTGAAATCGAAGGCGGCATCGCCACCTTCGGCAAGAAAGCCCGCGACGGCAAACTGTCGATGGACGAAATGACCGGTGGTACTTTCACCATCACCAACGGTGGTACTTTCGGTTCGATGATGTCGACCCCGATCGTCAACCCGCCACAAGCAGCCATCCTGGGCATGCACAACATCATCCAGCGTCCGATGGCCATCAACGGCCAGGTCGTTATCCGTCCGATGATGTACCTGGCACTGTCCTACGATCACCGTCTGATCGATGGCAAAGAAGCTGTGACCTTCCTGGTGACCATCAAGAACCTGCTGGAAGATCCGGCTCGTCTGTTGCTGGATATCTGATAGAAGCAGCCATGAGCTGCAAGCCCGGGCTGTCGGAAAACCCGCAGCCTGGCTTGCCGCTCGCGGCTTGAAGCTTTTCGCTAAAGAGGATTTTTTGAATGTCGCAGAAATTTGACGTAGTAGTGATCGGCGCTGGCCCTGGCGGCTATGTGGCTGCCATCAAGGCCGCTCAGCTTGGTCTTTCGACGGCCTGCATCGAGAAGTACACCGACAAGGAAGGCAAACTGGCTCTGGGCGGTACCTGCCTGAACGTCGGCTGCATTCCATCCAAGGCCCTGCTGGACAGTTCTTGGAAATTCCACGAAGCCCAGGACGGTTTCGCGATCCACGGTATCAATCACGCTGGCGTGACCATGGACGTGCCAGCGATGGTCGGCCGTAAAGCCAACATCGTCAAAGGCCTGACCTCCGGCGTTGCGACCCTGTTCAAAGCCAACGGTGTGACCTCGATCCAGGGTCACGGCAAGCTGCTGGCCGGCAAGAAAGTTGAAGTCACCAAGCCTGATGGCTCGGTAGAAATCATCGAAGCCGAAAACGTCATCCTGGCTCCAGGTTCGCGTCCGATCGACATTCCGCCAGCTCCGGTTGACCAGAATGTGATCGTCGACTCCACCGGTGCCCTGGAATTCCAATCCGTACCCAAGCGTCTGGGCGTGATCGGTGCTGGCGTGATCGGTCTGGAACTGGGTTCGGTCTGGTCGCGTCTGGGGGCAGAAGTGACTGTCCTGGAAGCCCTGGACACCTTCCTGATGGCAGCGGACACCGCTGTTTCCAAGGAAGCGCTGAAAACCCTGACCAAGCAGGGTCTGGACATCAAGCTGGGCGCTCGCGTCACCGGTTCCAAAGTGAACGGCGACGAAGTCGTGGTGAACTACACCGATGCCAAGGGCGAACAGAACATCACTTTCGACAAGCTGATCGTAGCCGTTGGTCGCCGTCCGGTGACCACTGATCTGTTGGCTGCCGACTGCGGCGTGACCCTGGACGAGCGCGGTTTCGTGCACGTTGACGATCACTGCGCCACCACCGTACCGGGCGTTTACGCCATCGGCGACGTGGTTCGCGGCATGATGCTGGCGCACAAGGCCTCGGAAGAGGGCATCATGGTTGTCGAGCGCATCAAGGGCCACAAGGCCCAGATGAACTATGATCTGATCCCTTCGGTTATTTATACTCACCCGGAAATCGCGTGGGTCGGTAAAACCGAGCAGGCCTTGAAAGCTGAAGGCGTTGAAGTTAACGTCGGCACCTTCCCGTTCGCAGCCTCTGGCCGTGCCATGGCTGCCAACGACACCGGTGGTTTCGTCAAGGTCATCGCAGATGCCAAGACAGACCGCGTATTGGGCGTCCACGTGATTGGCCCGAGCGCTGCAGAACTGGTTCAGCAGGGCGCGATCGGTATGGAATTCGGCACCAGCGCTGAAGACCTGGGCATGATGGTTTTCTCCCATCCGACCCTGTCTGAAGCCTTGCACGAAGCTGCTTTGGCTGTGAATGGCGGCGCCATCCACATCGCCAACCGCAAGAAGCGTTAAGACAATAAGAAACCACGGCGGAATGGCCCGTCGTGAGCCTTGCATGCAAGACTCACCGCGGAATATCCGCTGGACGCAGTCTTGCATAGCTGCACCGGGTATCCGGAAAGGCTATGCAAGCAGCAGTCACAGGTGGTGCGGCACTTGAATGAGTGCAGCACCGAATGCGCAGTACCTAACGAAGACGGTAATAAGCATGAATCTTCACGAGTATCAGGGTAAGCAGCTGTTCGCTGAGTACGGCCTGCCAGTTTCCACCGGTTACGCGGTAGACACCCCGGAAGCAGCAGCAGAAGCTTGCGACAAAATCGGCGGCAGCGAGTGGGTTGTCAAAGCCCAGGTCCACGCCGGTGGTCGCGGTAAAGCGGGCGGCGTAAAGCTGGTTCGCAGCAAAGAAGACGCCAAAGCCTTCGCACAGCAGTGGCTGGGCAAGCGTCTGGTGACTTACCAGACTGACGCCAATGGTCAGCCAGTCACCAAGATCCTGGTTGAATCGTGCACTGATATCGCTAAAGAGCTGTACCTGGGCGCTGTCGTTGACCGTTCGAGCCGTCGTATCGTGTTCATGGCTTCCACCGAAGGTGGCGTGGACATCGAGAAAATCGCTCACGACACTCCAGAAAAAATTCTGAAAGCCACTATCGATCCACTGGTTGGCGCTCAGCCATTCCAGGGTCGCGAGCTGGCATTCCAGTTGGGTCTGGAAGGCAAGCAAGTTGCCCAGTTCGCCAAGATCTTCGTAGGTCTGGCCAAACTGTTCAAGGATCACGACCTGGCCCTGCTGGAAGTGAACCCGCTGGTGATCAAGGCTGACGGCGATCTGCACTGCCTGGACGCCAAGATCAACATCGACGCCAACGCCATGTACCGTCAGCCTAAGCTGAAGACTTTCCACGATCCGTCGCAGGACGATCCGCGCGAAGCGCACGCTGCCAAGTTCGAACTGAACTACGTAGCGCTGGAAGGCAACATCGGTTGCATGGTCAACGGTGCTGGCCTGGCCATGGGTACCATGGACATCGTCAACCTGCATGGCGGCAAACCAGCCAACTTCCTCGACGTGGGCGGCGGTGCTACCAAGGAACGCGTTACCGAAGCGTTCAAGATCATCCTGTCCGACACTAACGTCGCTGCAGTACTGGTCAACATCTTCGGCGGCATCGTTCGCTGCGACATGATTGCCGAAGGCATCATCGGTGCAGTGAAAGAAGTCGGCGTGAAAATCCCGGTTGTTGTTCGCCTTGAAGGCAACAACGCTGAGCTGGGCGCTAAAGTACTGGCAGAAAGCGGTTTGAACATCATCGCTGCTACCAGCCTGACCGACGCTGCTCAACAAGTTGTCAAAGCTGCGGAGGGCAAATAATGAGCGTCCTGATCAATAAAGACACCAAAGTTATCTGCCAGGGTATTACCGGTTCGCAAGGTAGTTTCCACACCCAGCAAGCCATCGAGTACGGCACCAAGATGGTTGGTGGTGTAACTCCAGGCAAAGGCGGTACCGAGCACCTGGGCCTGCCAGTGTTCAACACCGTTAAAGACGCTGTAGCTGCCACTGGCGCCACCGCCAGCGTGATCTACGTTCCGGCTCCTTTCTGCAAAGATTCGATCCTGGAAGCTGCTTTCGGCGGCATCAAGCTGATCGTGTGCATCACCGAAGGCATTCCTACCCTGGACATGCTGGACGCTAAAGTTAAGTGCGACGAGCTGGGCGTAGTCCTGATCGGCCCTAACTGCCCAGGCGTGATCACCCCAGGCGAATGCAAGATCGGCATCATGCCAGGTCACATTCACTTGCCAGGCAAGGTCGGTATCGTTTCCCGTTCCGGCACCCTGACCTACGAAGCTGTGAAGCAGACTACTGACGCCGGTTTCGGTCAGTCGACTTGCGTCGGCATCGGTGGTGACCCGATCCCGGGTTCGAACTTCATCGACATCCTGAAGCTGTTCCAGGAAGACCCGAAGACCGAAGCGATCGTGATGATCGGTGAGATCGGCGGTTCGGCTGAAGAAGAAGCGGCTGCCTACATCAAGGCACACGTGACCAAGCCGGTTGTTTCCTACATCGCTGGTGTGACTGCTCCTCCGGGCAAGCGCATGGGCCATGCTGGCGCAATCATCTCTGGCGGCAAAGGTACTGCAGACGAGAAATTCGCTGCTCTGCAAGACGCAGGCGTTAAAACCGTGCGTTCGCTGGCAGACATCGGCAAGGCCCTGGCCGAGCTGACTGGTTGGGCTGTCAAGTAAGCCTCGCGCTTAGCTGACGCTTCACCAAACAAAGGCCACCTTCGGGTGGCCTTTGTCGTTTCCGGGATTTGTGTTGGCGGTACCGGCCTCTTCGCGAGCAAGCCCGCTCCCACATTTTGTACGCGTACCAATGTGGGAGCGGGCTTGCTCGCGAAGGCGGACTTACAGGCGCCAACCATTTACATGCGAAAATGCGACACGCAAATGTCGTAGATCGGATAGTTCGCCCTCTAACAGTGCGTTTATCGGTCAAATTCGTTAGTCTATGCGCCATTTTTGCGTCTGCGGCCCACAAGGCGCGCAACGCGCTAAAAGGGTCGGTCTTATACGGACTGACAGCATTTCCCTCACCCATAGGGAAATCCCTCTCTAAATTCCGATTCAGTAGTGTGGTATTTCCTTAATGAAAGTGTTGAAAGGCCAGGACATCCTGGCACTTGGTTTTATGACGTTTGCCCTGTTCGTCGGGGCTGGCAACATCATCTTCCCACCTATCGTCGGTTTACAGTCCGGGCCCAATGTCTGGATGGCGGCGCTGGGTTTCCTGGTCACCGCAGTTGGTCTGCCGGTGATCACCGTCGTGGCGCTGGCCAAGGTCGGCGGAGCAATGGATGCCTTGAGCAGCCCGATCGGTAAAGTGGCCGGTGGCCTGCTGGCAGCGGCTTGCTACCTCGCTGTTGGCCCGCTGTTCGCGACGCCACGTACCGCGACGGTATCCTTCGAGGTGGGTCTGGCGCCCCTGACCGGCGAGAGCCCGCTGGCTCTGTTCCTCTACAGCTCGGTTTACTTCCTGCTGGTGTTCTTCATCTCGCTGTATCCGGGCCGTTTGCTGGATACCGTAGGACGCTTCCTCGCGCCGCTGAAGATCATCGCCCTGGCCGCGCTGGGCATTGCAGCATTCGCCTTGCCGGCCGGTGACATTGGCCATGCAACCCCTGAATACGTTGCAGCACCGTTTTCCCAAGGCTTCATCAATGGTTACCTGACCATGGATACCCTGGGCGCCCTGGTGTTCGGCATCGTCATCGTCAACGCCATCCGTTCCCGCGGCGTCGAGTCGCCAGCCCTGATCACCCGCTATGCGATCATCGCTGGCCTGATCGCCGGCGTGGGTCTGGCACTGGTGTATGTCAGCCTGTTCCGCCTCGGTTCGGGCAGCCATGAAGTGGCCGCTGGCGCTACCAATGGCGCGGCGGTATTGCACGCTTACGTGCAGCACACCTTCGGTTCGCTGGGTAGCGGTTTCCTGGCCGTGCTGATTTCCCTGGCATGCCTGGTGACCGCGGTCGGCCTGACCTGTGCCTGCGCCGAGTACTTCAGCCGTGTGGTGCCGTTGTCTTACAAGACACTGGTAATCATCCTGGCGGCGTTCTCGCTGCTGGTGTCCAACCTGGGCCTGACCAAGCTGATCGCGTTCTCGATCCCGGTACTGACCGCGATCTACCCGCCGTGCATCGTTCTGGTGGCGTTGAGCTTCTGCAAGGACTTCTGGCATGAGCAGGGTCGTATCCTCGGCCCGGTGATGCTGGTGTCGTTCATCTTCGGCCTGATCGATGCCCTGAAGGGGGCCGGCCTGGCGGACTGGATGCCAACACAAATGGCCCACCTGCCGCTTAGCGAGCAGGGCCTGGCGTGGTTGGTGCCGTCGGTGATGACGCTGGTGGTCGCCGTGGTCTGCGACCGTCTGCTGGGCAAGCGCGAAGAAGCGCTGGCTTAAGCTTTACCGGCCCGTCACAAGCGGGCCTGTGAACAAAACAGAAATGCCCCGTATCAATCGATACGGGGCATTTTTTTATGGGGTGATGCGGTGTCTTTTCTTCTGCGCTAACGTCGAAATACTGCCATGGCCCTTGTAGGAGCGAGCTTGCTCGCGAAGGTCGTGAACTATAGCGCGTGATTTCTGGATAAACGCGTTGCTCTCAGGGTCTTCGCGAGCAAGCTCGCTCCTACAGGGTTTATGTACACCGCAAACACATCACAAGGACCTGCATGTCGTTCATCCAAGCCAACCTGATCCACATTCTTGCCGCCGTCTGGTTTGTTATCTGCTGGGGCGGGTACACCCGCTATGCCACATGGAAAGACCGTGACACCGCGTGCCTGGCCAGTGTGCTGCACCTGTATCGTGAAGACTGGATGCGCCGCATGCTGCTGCGCGACAACCGCATCGCCGATGCCAGCGTGATCGGCAATCTGGAGCGCAATGCGTCGTTCTTCGCCTCCAGTACATTGATTATCCTGGCCGGTATTCTCACGGTATTGGGGGCTTCGGAACGGGCGGTATCCTTGCTGGCGGATATTCCGATGGTGCAACAGGCGTCCCAGGGCATGTCGGAAATCAAGTTGCTGTGCCTGGCGCTGGTGTTTGTCTATGCGTTCTTCACGTTCAGCTGGTGCATGCGCCAGTACAACTTTGCGGCGGTACTGGTAGGTTCGGCGCCGATGGTCGGTGAGCGCCATGTATCGGAGCAAGAGCGCAAAGCATTCGCTTCACGCGCCGCCCGCGTCATCTCCATGGCCGCCAACCAGTTCAACTTCGGGCTGCGTTCCTACTACTTCGGCATGACCATGCTGGCCTGGTTTGTCAGCCCGTGGCTGTTCATGTTGATGAGTGCCGGCGTCGTGTTTGTTTTGTACCGCCGCGAGTTTCATTCCGACGTTCTTGACGTGATGGTCTATACCCCTACAGAGGCGCCGTTGCCGGAGGCAATTAAAGAGGCAGCTTGATGAGTATTCCATTCTGGTGCGTGTTTATCAGTGCGGTGTTGATTTATCTGGCGCGAATGCCCGTGACCAGGGCCATGAAAGAGCAGGGTGGTTACGATAACCACCTGCCGCGCCAACAGCAGATGCAACTCACAGGTCTGGGAGCCCGGGCGCTGGCGGCGCATCAGAACAGTTTCGAAGCGTTCATATTGTTCGCGGTGGGTGTGTTGATGGCGCATACCACGCAGACGGCGGGCTGGCTGATCGATTGCCTGGCGATCATCTTCGTGATCACGCGGGTTATCTACCTGGTGTGCTACTGGAAGGACCTGGCTTGGCAACGCAGTCTGGTTTGGCTGGTGGGATTGATCTGTTCGCTGTTGCTGATGATTAGTCCGACTTTTCGAACGATTTTGCTCTAACCACTTTTATCAAGGCAAAAGAGAACCCGCACTTGGCGGGTTTTCTTTTGTCACGCTAAAAACCGTATTAGTTCTTAGGCGCTTCCGGGGCAGCTGGAGCAGTCGGAGCGGCTGGAGCAGCCTCTTTTACCGCTTCTGCGTTCGATTCAGCCTGATCTTTGGCGGCTTCGGCGTTTTCTTTCGCCGCGTCGTTCACTTTATCCTGAGCTTTGCTCATGTCTTGCTGAGCTTGCTCAGCATGTTTGGCAGCATCTTGAGCTTTGTCCTCGGATTTTTTATCGCAGGCCGCGAGACCGAGGGAAGCGGTCAACATCAAGGCAATAGCTAAAGTCTTACGCATGGGGTGTTTCTCCTGATGAAAAGCATCTACTGGCATTAAGAGCTCACGCATCAGGGTTAAGTTCCTTAATTTTTTCAGATATATAAGTTTGTTCTAGTGCGGAACTTTTACCCGGACCGCCACTGCACTGTACAGACATAAACAAGAGTTTTTATCAAATGACTGAAAACCCCGTTTTTGAGCGTGCGAAGCGCTTTCTGTCAGCGCTGCGACATTGCCAGGTACTTGGACTAAGCGTTCACAGCGCCAGCAACGAAGGGCTGACGATTGTGCTGCCGTACAGCCCGCAGATCGTCGGCAATCCCGAAACCGGCGTGATTCATGGCGGAGCGCTGACTTCGCTGATGGACACCGCCTGTGGCATGGCGACCCTTTGCGTGCTCCCGGAATTCGAAGTCTGCCCGACCCTGGACCTGCGCATCGACTACATGCACGCCGCCGAACCACATAAGGATGTCTACGGCTTTGCCCAGTGCTATCGGGTCACCACCGACGTGATTTTTGCCCGTGGCTTCGCCTATCAGGATGACCCCGGGCAACCCATTGCCCATGTGATGGGCACTTTCATGCGCATGGGAAAGAACATCAAAGGCACCAAGGGCTTTGGTGGCGCGGTTGCCGGAGGTGCGCAATGAGCGAGTCGCTGAAAGAGCAATTGCAAAAGGCCCATGAGCAGGGCGATTACGCCTCGTTGCTGGATTTGATTCCCTATGCCCGGCTGATCGGCGTCGAATGTTCCCGGGTGGGAGATGAGTTGCTGTTCAAGCTGCCAGCGAACCAGGACAACATCGGTAACCCCTTGTTGCCGGCGATTCATGGCGGTGTGATCGCCGGTTTCATGGAATTGGCCGCGGCGCTGCACCTGTTGGTGTTTACCGGAACGCCCGGGGTGCCGAAGATCATCGACTTCTCCCTGGATTACCTGCGAGCCGGGCAGTTTCGCGATACCTGGGCCCGATGCCAGGTTTGGCGCCAGGGTCGCCGGGTCGCCAATGTGGCGATTACCGCCTGGCAAAGCACCGAAGCCGAGCCCATTGCCACGGCCCGTGCACATTTCAAACTCGAAGAGCCCTTGAAATCCTGAACTCAGCCCCAAACTCTGAGGACAACCCGCCGTCGATCCTCAAGGTCGCGGCTTATGCCATCTGATTGGAGTTTGATGACCATGAGTGTGGAAACTCAAAAGGAAACCCTGGGCTTCCAGACCGAGGTGAAGCAGCTGCTGCATCTCATGATCCATTCGCTGTATTCCAACAAGGAAATTTTCCTTCGCGAATTGATCTCGAACGCCTCTGACGCTGTCGACAAGTTACGTTTCGAAGCCCTGGCCAAGCCAGAGCTGCTGGAAGGTGGCGCCGAACTGAAAATCCGTGTGAGCTTCGACAAGGACGCTAAAACCGTCACCCTCGAAGACAACGGTATTGGCATGAGCCGCGAAGACGCGATCACCCACCTGGGTACCATCGCCAAGTCCGGCACCGCCGATTTCATGAAGCACCTGACCGGCGACCAGAAGAAAGACTCGCACCTGATCGGCCAGTTCGGTGTCGGTTTCTACTCCGCCTTCATCGTCGCCGACAAAGTTGATGTGTTCAGCCGTCGCGCCGGCAGCCCGGCCAGCGAAGGCGTGCATTGGTCGTCCAAAGGCGAAGGCGATTTCGAAGTCGCAACCGTCGACAAGGCCGAGCGCGGCACTCGCATCGTCCTGCACCTGAAGTCCGGTGAAGACGAGTTCGCCGATGGCTGGCGTCTGCGCAACATCATCAAGAAGTACTCCGACCACATCGCTTTGCCGATCGAGCTGCCGAAAGAAGTGGCCGCTGCCGAAGGTGAAGAGCAGCCGGCCGTTGAGTGGGAAACCGTCAACCGCGCCAGCGCCCTGTGGACCCGTCCGCGTACCGAGATCAAGGACGAGGAATACCAGGAGTTCTACAAGCACATCGCTCACGATTTCGAAAATCCGCTGAGCTGGAGCCACAACAAGGTCGAAGGCAAGCTCGAATACAGCTCATTGCTGTACGTGCCGACCCGTGCGCCGTTCGACCTGTACCAGCGTGAGGCGCCGAAAGGCCTGAAGCTGTACGTGCAGCGCGTGTTCGTCATGGATCAGGCCGAGTCCTTCCTGCCGCTGTACCTGCGCTTCATCAAGGGCGTGGTCGATTCCAACGACCTGTCGCTGAACGTGTCGCGGGAAATCCTGCAGAAAGATCCGATCATCGACTCGATGAAGTCGGCGCTGACCAAGCGCGTCCTGGACATGCTGGAAAAACTGGCGAAGAACGAGCCTGAGCAATACAAGGGCTTCTGGAAGAACTTCGGCCAGGTCATGAAAGAGGGCCCGGCAGAAGATTTCGCCAACAAGGAGAAAATCGCCGGCCTGCTGCGTTTCGCATCGACCCATGGCGACGATGGCGAGCAGGTTGTTGGTCTGGCCGAGTACCTGGCGCGCGCCAAGGAAGGTCAGGACAAGATCTACTACCTGACCGGCGAAACCTACGCCCAGGTCAAGAACAGCCCGCACCTGGAAGTCTTCCGCAAGAAAGGCATCGAAGTGCTGCTGTTGACCGATCGTATCGACGAGTGGCTGATGAGCTACCTCAGCGATTTCGACGGCAAGAGCTTTGTCGACGTGGCGCGCGGTGACCTGGACCTGGGCAACCTGGACTCGGAAGAGGACAAGAAGGCCGCGGAAGAAGTCGCCAAGGCCAAAGAAGGTCTGGTCGAGCGTCTGAAAACCGCATTGGGCGAGTCCGTTGCTGAAGTGCGGGTTTCCCATCGCCTGACCGACTCCCCGGCAATCCTGGCCATCGGCGAGCAGGACTTGGGCTTGCAGATGCGCCAGATCCTGGAAGCCAGCGGTCAGAAGGTTCCGGATTCGAAGCCGATCTTCGAATTCAACCCGGCTCACCCGCTGATCGAGAAGCTCGACAACGAGCAGAGCGACGAGCGCTTCGGCGACCTGTCGCACATCCTCTTCGATCAGGCGGCCCTGGCGGCCGGCGACAGCTTGAAAGACCCGGCGGCCTATGTACGCCGTCTGAACAAGCTGTTGGTCGAGCTATCGGCCTGACGGTGTTGTAGAAAAACCCGCTTCGGCGGGTTTTTTCATTTCGGTGCTAAAACATCAGGAGTCAGAAATGAGCCAAATCACTGTACGTTCCGTTGCCTATCAGATTGACGGCCAGGCTTACGAAAGCCGTCTGGCCTTCGATGCCGACCATAAAGGCCCGCGCCCGGGTTTGTTGATGGCGCCGAACTGGATGGGCGTCGGCGCCGGTGCCGAGGAGATCGCCAAGTCGGTAGCTGCCAAGGGTTATGTGGTGTTGATTGCAGACCTTTACGGCCAATCGGTTCGACCGACGAACAATGACGAGGCCGGCGCGGCCATGATGCCGTTGAAGAATGATCGCCCATTGCTGCGCAAGCGCATGCAGGTGGCGTTCGAACAGCTGCAAAGCCAGGGTGAAGTGGCTGTCGATACTTCGAAACTGGCCACTTTCGGTTTCTGCTTCGGCGGTTGCTGCGCCCTGGAGTTTGCCCGTACCGGCGCGCCGGTGAAGGTCGCGGTGTCGTTCCACGGCACGCTGGACACACCGAATCCGGCCGATGCGAAAAACATCAAGGGTAAGGTCCTGGTGCTGCATGGCGCATCCGATCCATTGGTGCCGAAGGAGCAGTTGCCGGCGTTCGAAGACGAAATGAACGCGGCGGGTGTGGACTGGCAGTTGCTGAGCTACGGCGGTGCGTTCCACTCGTTCACCGACCCGCACGCCAATGTGCCGGGCATGATGATGTATGACGCCAAGGTGGCCGCCCGGGCGTTCACGTCGATGCACAATCTGCTGGATGAAGTGTTCAAGGGCTGATCTGTTGCCTGACACCGACTTTGTCAGAGCCTGAACCGGCCTCTTCGCGAGCAAGCCCGCTCCCACATTTAACCGCGTTCCAATGTGGGAGCGGGCTTGCTCGCGAAGGCGGTTCCACAGGTAACTAAAATCTCAGGGCAGTTCGATCCTCTCAACTTCCCCCGGCACCGTCGGCCAATCCCCGGCCGCCCAACGCCGGCGCGCTTCATCAATCGCCGCCGGATCGCTCGCGACAAAATTCCAGTTGATCCGCCGTGGCCCGTCCAGCGGAGCACCGCCGAACAACACGGCGTGACTGTCGCTTTCGGCAAACAGTGTCATCTCTTCCCCCGCAGGCAGTACCACCAGCGAGTACGGCTCTATTGGCTCGCCATCGAGTTGCACTTCGCCACTCAACACATACAGCGCACGTTCTTCATGCTCCGTGGGAATCAGCAATGTCGTCGCCGTTTGCAGGTGCAGTTCCGCGTACAGCGTAGGAGAAAGCACTGGCACTGGCGATTCCAGGCAAAAGCCTGACCCGGCAATCATGCGAATCTTCACCCCCAGGTTTTCGCTGACCGGCAATGTGGACGCTGGATGGTGGCTGTAATGCCCCGGACCCTGTTCTTTATCCTTGGGTGATGCCAGCCAGATCTGCAAGCCGTGCATCGTGAAGCCGCTTTCCTTCAGAGCCTCGGGCGTGCGTTCGACGTGGGCGATGGCGCTGCCGGCCGTCATCCAGCTGACGTCGCCAGTCCCGACCACTTGATCGGAACCAAGGCTGTCCTTGTGCTGGATCTGCCCCTGGAACAAGTAGGTGAGGGTGGACAGGCCAATGTGTGGATGCTGGCGGATGTTCATGCCTTTGCCCGGTGGATAACGGGTTTCCAGCATGTGGTCGAAAAACACGAATGGCCCGACGCTGCGGCACTTGGCCGATGGCAGCGGGCGGAGAATCGGCTGGCCCTCGACATCTTCGGTGCGGGGGCGGATCACGAGCGGAGTGTTCATGGTGCGTTCCAGGCTGAGCGGGTAATGCGTTCGAGCATAACCCGCTTGGGCAACCCTTGCCGCTATTGGCTGAACGTGCCTTCGGACAAATGCGTTTCGATGCTGACTTCAGAGGTGGTCATCAGCTTGTGGATCGGGCAGCGATCGGCGACGCGGTGCAGTTCATCGCGCTGGGCGTCGGTGAGTACGCCCTTGAGGGTCAGCTTGACGTGCAGCGCGTACTGGCCTTTCTGTTCCAGGCTGTTGTCGCGCTTGACCTCGACGCCGACACCGGTCAGCGGGATGTCTTTCTTCCTGGCATACAGCTTCAGGGTCAGGGCTTTGCAGGCACCCAGCGCGGCATCGAAATAATCGTGTGGCTCCGGCGCCGAGCCCTCTCCGCCAGCCGTGACGGGCGCGTCGGCGAAGAGTTCGTGGTCATCGATCTGGACGCTGTGGCGCAAACCTTCGGCAGAAACGGTATTGACGGTAACAGTCATGGCAAACCTCGCAGGCGACAGGAAAACTCATTCGATCAAAAAGGACCTTGAAGGTGTAGAGCCATCGCGTTTGTCGGGTGTTCCAATCTGTAGGAGCGAGCTTGCTTGCGATGATCTCACTGGCACTGCGTGTATCCGCCAGGGCGAGTCATCGTTAAAGTCCATCGCGAGCAAGCTCGCTCCTACAGGTCTCGATCCGGATCAGCTGCCTTTGACTGGCTTGCCGTTGACCGTGCCGTCCAGGAGCATGATGTTGTATTCCTTGCCGTCGGTTTCGACCTGTTGCAGGCGGACCAGCAGGTAGTCCCAATCCTTGGCGAACCACAGCACGGTGATGCGCTTGCTTTGCGTCGGATCGCGTACGCGCTCGACCTTGATCGCATCGATCTGGCCAGCCTTGGTGTCGACTTTTTCCGAGCCCAGCACACGGAAGTCATAGGTATCGACTTCGCCATCATCGACAACCTGATAGCTCATGCTCTTTTTGCCGGCAGCCACGTCATGTTGCAGCGCCAGTTGATAGGTGGATTTGTCGACCATGCCGCGGTTCAGCGGAATATCGACCGCGTCACCACGATCGGTGCCGGTGACCTTTTTCGCGGCCCAGTCGAAATCCAGGTCGGCTTTCTTGGCTTTGCCCAAACCGCCACGCTCGAAGTGGTAGGACTGGGGCAGCAAGGTGTCCTTGTCCACGGTCAGGGTGCTTTCTTCGGACAGGCTGGCGATCATCATCGAAGCCTTGAAGCTGAGCTTCCAGACGCCGTTGGCTTCCTTGGTCAGGCTGCGCTCGGCAGTGCCACTCATGGGCAGCTGTTTCCAGTCGGCGGTGTAGCTGGCGGAGAAAGGTTGAAGGTCTGCCGCCTGGGCGAAGGGCAAGGCGAGCAGAGCGCAAGCGAAGAGCAGGGCGCGACGCATAAAATCTCCTAGTTTCGAATCAAGTGGCCGCTGGCCGCGAGTAACTGTCCATCCAGTAAAGCACCTTGCTCGCCGAGGGCTAGACGACCTTCGGCAAACCAGCGTACGGCCATCGGGTAGATCAGGTGTTCCTGAACATGGACCCGCTGCGCCAGACTCTGCGGCGAATCCTGTAACTCTACCGGTATTACAGCTTGTACGACCAGTGGTCCGCCATCGAGTTCCTCGGTGACGAAGTGCACGGAGCAGCCGTGCTCGGTGTCGCCAGCCTCCAGCGCGCGCTCATGGGTGTGTAACCCTTTGTATTTGGGTAGCAGCGAGGGATGGATATTGAGCAGGCGACCCTGATAGTGGCGTACGAAACCAGCGCTGAGAATGCGCATGAATCCGGCGAGTACCACGAGTTTGGGATTGAAGGCGTCGATCAGTTCGATCAGCGCGGCGTCGAAGGCCTCGCGACCTTCGAAAGCCTTGTGATCCAGGGCGCGGGTGTCGATACCCGCGTCCCTGGCGCGTTGCAGGCCGTAGGCGTCGGCGCGGTTGGAAATCACCGCAGCGATGCGGACCGGGCTGTCGCCGGTCCGCGTGCTGTCGATCAGGGCCTGCAAGTTACTGCCGGTGCCGGACAACAGCACCACGACATCACAGGTCTTAGGCATCAGTGAGCCTTGAGGTTCTTCAGTTCAACCTGAGCTGCGCCTTCGGCAGCGGTGGAGATCTGGCCGATGACCCAAGGCTGCTCGCCAGCTTCGCGCAGAACGTTCAGGGCGGCTTCAACGTGCTCCTGAGCCACGCAGATGACCATGCCCACGCCGCAGTTCAGCACGCGGTGCATTTCGTTCTCGTCAACGTTGCCTTTCTCTTGCAGCCAGTCGAACACTGCCGGGCGGTTCCAGCTTGCCACGTCAACCACGGCTTGAGCGCCTTTTGGCAGAACGCGCGGGATGTTGTCCAGCAGACCGCCGCCAGTGATGTGGGCCATGGCTTTGACAGCGCCGGTTTCCTTGATCAGCTTGAGCAGCGGCTTCACGTAGATACGGGTCGGGGCCATCAGCAGGTCGGTCAGCGGCTTGCCGTCGAGCTGGATGTTCTCGATGTCGGCGCCGGATACTTCGATGATCTTGCGGATCAGCGAGTAGCCGTTGGAGTGCGGGCCGGAAGACGGCAGGGCGAGCAGGGCATCGCCGGCAGCAACCTTGGAACCGTCGATGATTTCGGATTTTTCCACGACGCCGACGCAGAAACCGGCCAGGTCGTAGTCTTCACCTTCGTACATGCCCGGCATTTCAGCGGTTTCGCCGCCAACCAGCGAGCAGCCCGACAGTTCGCAGCCAGCGCCGATGCCGGTCACAACCTGGGCAGCGGTGTCGACGTTCAGTTTGCCGGTTGCATAGTAGTCGAGGAAGAACAGCGGCTCGGCACCGCACACCACCAGGTCGTTGACGCACATGGCAACCAGGTCGATGCCGATGCTGTCGTGCTTGTTCAGATTCAGTGCCAGGCGCAGCTTGGTGCCGACGCCGTCAGTACCGGAAACCAGCACAGGCTGCTTGTAGCCGGCCGGGATTTCGCAGAGGGCGCCGAAACCGCCCAGGCCGCCCATGACTTCCGGGCGCGCAGTGCGCTTGGCGACGCTCTTGATGCGTTCGACCAATGCTTCACCGGCGTCGATGTCTACACCGGCGTCCTTGTAGCTCAGGGAGGGTTGCTTGCTCATGATCCAGGCCTTTAGGGGGGGATTTCTGGGTAACGACCGAGTCCATCGGGACCGCCGAAACAGGCGAAGGCGAGGGCCATGCACGAATTTCAGGGTGCCCGGCTGTTGCCGGTCTGCGAAGGCGCGCGATTTTATCAGGCTTGAGCCGCAGCGGCCATCCTCAGGCCGACAGCAGGGCCATATCCGTTCAAAAAAACCGTTAATGCGCGGTGTCGGTGGCATCCTGCATGGCTGTATAAGGTATCGCATTAACCGTCTATCGTTATGACAGTGCGAAAACTTACCCGGAACGTGTGAATGTTTTGCGTCGGGCAACGGTCACAGTCTTGCTCGATCGTCTTCATGCGGTCTGTTCCAGCCGCTCTTGTCGTCAGGAATCCTCCATGCGTTTCTGTAAATTCTTGCTTGTGAGTTGTTTGTCAGTGGTCAGCCTGGTCAGTCAAGCCGAAACCGTCAAAGGCCTTTACCTGGTGCGCGAGCCGGTGAATGGCCAGTCGCCCGAGGAGCGCGACCAGGCGACTCAGCGTGCGTTGGACACATTGGTACTGCGCCTGACCGGCGACCCCAAAGCCGCTCAAAGTCCGGGGTTGGCAGCGATTCGCAAAGACCCGCAACAGATCATCAGCCAATACGGCTTTGAGGCCGGGCCCCCGGAAGTCCTGAAGGTCGATTTCGATCCGGGTACCACCGAGCAGGCCTTGCGCCGCGCCGGCCTGGCCATGTGGGGGGCCAATCGGCCGTCGATCCTCGGCTGGTGGTTGAATGATTCCACCGAGGGTTCGAGCCTGGTGGGCGACGGCCAGGCCAGCGCGGCGCCACTGCGTCGGGCTGCCCAGCATCGGGGCTTGCCATTGCGCTTGCCATTGGCGGACCTGAACGAACAGATCGTCGCAACCGCGCCGAACCTGGAGGGCGCAGATCCCGCACCTTTGCATGCGGCATCGGAACGCTACAATGCCGACGCCCTGCTTGCGGTACACGCCAGGGAAGAGGGCGGGCAATGGCAAGCCAAGTGGCAATTGTGGCTGGGGGATAAAAAAGAGGCCGGCAGTGTGCAGGGCGCCGATCAGGCCGCCGTGGCCGATGCGGTAATGCTGGCGGTCAACGAGCGCCTGGCGCCGCGGTTTGTCGCCAGGCCGGGTGCTTCGAGCGAGCAATTGCTGGAAGTGCAAGGCATGAATCTTGAGCGCTACGCGTCGCTCGGACGATTGCTGGAACCGTTTGGCGGGCGTGTGCGCAGTGTCGACGGTGACCGGATTCTTTATCGGGTCAATGGCAGCGTCGATCAGTTGCGTGCGCAACTGTCGCTGGCCAGACTGCAGGAGGCGCCGGTGGGTCAGGCCACGGCCCCGGCCCCGGTCGCGCCCGTTCAGCCAGCCACCGGCAGCCCGGTGCCAGCCGCCGCACCGGCCCCGATCCCGCAGCTACGTTTTCGCTGGTAGTTTTTCTTTCTTTATATAGAAGCAATGGAGTGGTTCATGGCCGATACGCGGCGTTGGTTCTGGCTCGGCGGGGTGGTCCTGCTGTGTGTGTTTGTCTGGTTGTTGCATCCGATCCTGACGCCGTTCCTGGTGGCGCTGCTGTTGGCCTACCTGTTCGACCCGCTGGTGGATCGGCTGGAGAAGGCAGGCCTGTCCAGAACCTGGGGTGTCGTGGCGGTGTTTACCCTGTTTACATTGATCTTCACCGCGCTGCTGTTGGTGTTGGTGCCCTTGCTCGCCAGGCAGTTGTTTCGTTTGTATGAGCTGGCCCCGCAAATGCTCGACTGGCTGCAGCACACGGCGTTGCCCTGGGCGCAATCGAAGTTCGGCCTGTCGGACGGTTTCTGGAAGTTCGACAAGCTCAAGGCCGCCATCAGCGAGCATATGAGTCAGACCACTGATGTTGTCGGTGTGGTGTTGAGCCATGCCACGGCCTCGGGGCTGGCGTTGATCGGCTGGCTGGCGAACCTGGTGTTGATTCCGGTGGTGAGCTTCTACCTGTTGCGGGATTGGGACCTGATGATGGCCAAGGTCCGCAGCCTGCTGCCCCGTGATCGTGAAGCGCGCGCGGTGTCGCTGGCGGGTGAATGCCATGAAGTGCTCGGAGCGTTCGTGCGCGGACAGCTGCTGGTGATGGTGGCCTTGGGTGTGATCTACGCAGCAGGCCTGATGCTGGTCGGGTTGGAACTGGGTCTGCTGATTGGCCTGATTGCCGGTCTGGCGGCGATCGTGCCGTACATGGGGTTTATCATCGGCATTGGCGCGGCGCTGCTTGCGGGGCTGTTCCAGTTCGGTGGTGATCTTTATCCAATGCTCGGCATTGTCGCGGTGTTCATGGTCGGCCAGGCGCTGGAGGGTATGGTGCTGACGCCGTTGCTGGTCGGTGACCGGATTGGTCTGCACCCGGTGGCGGTGATTTTCTCGATCCTGGCCGGTGGTGAGCTGTTTGGCTTTACCGGCGTGTTGCTGGCATTGCCGGTCGCCGCGGTGATCATGGTGCTGGTGCGCCATGTGCATGATTTGTATAAGGATTCTGAAATCTACGGGAGGGCCGACGAGCCGCAGCTGTAAGGGCCGTCGATAGCCGATGGCGGGCTGCCCGGGTTCGTGCCGGATCAGCCTGCCGGCGTCGCCCGACTGTCACATGCACCGCCAAAGAATCTGTCACAAAACCAATGCATTAACGCAAACCTTTGATTTTGCTTGTGGTCTGTCGCATTGTGCGGTCCGCTTCACGGGTATAAACTTCGCAAACTTTACACAGAGGCCACTAACGGTTCCTTTGGAACTGTTCAGTCAGCATGAAACCGATTCAGCTGCCCCTAGGTGTGCGTCTGCGTGACGACGCCACCTTTATCAACTACTACCCAGGCGCCAATGCCGCTGCACTCGGCTATGTCGAGCGGCTGTGCGAAGCCGACGCCGGCTGGACCGAAAGCCTGATTTACCTTTGGGGCAAGGACGGGGTAGGGCGTACGCACCTGTTGCAGGCCGCCTGCCTGCGCTTCGAGCAATTGGGCGAGCCGGCGGTGTATCTGCCGTTGGCCGAGCTGCTCGATCGCGGCATTGAAATCCTCGACAACCTCGAACAGTACGAGCTGGTCTGCCTGGATGATTTGCAGGTGGTTGCCGGACGAGCGGATTGGGAAGAGGCGCTGTTTCATCTGTTCAATCGCTTGCGCGACAGCGGTCGGCGCTTGCTGATTGCCGCGTCGACATCCCCTCGGGAGCTGCCGGTGAAGCTGGCGGATCTCAAATCCCGCCTGACCCTGGCCTTGATCTTCCAGATGCGTCCGCTGTCCGATGAGGACAAACTGCGTGCCCTGCAATTGCGCGCATCCCGTCGCGGTCTGCATCTGACCGATGAAGTCGGGCATTTCATTCTGACTCGCGGTACCCGCAGCATGAGTGCGCTGTTCGAGTTGCTCGAGCGCCTCGACCAGGCCTCCCTCCAGGCTCAGCGCAAGCTGACAATCCCGTTTTTGAAAGAAACCCTCGGCTGGTAAACCCGCTGAAACCGGGGCGTTTAGCCGTTTCGGCATATTTCAGGCGCCAGAAATCCCGCTTTCCTGCAAGGTTGCAGGCCGCGTGTGTGTTTAAAATGGGCTTAAGCGCTTAGATGTAAACGAGAAACGGATAAGTCACAAAAAGATCGATTGAATTTGCAAATGAGGTTGATAGCGGGCATAGTCTCGGCTTCTTTACAACTTTCAGCCACGGTCGTGCCCATGCTAAATCGCTTCGCACCCCTCGTGCCTCTCGCACTCGTTACCCTGTTGTTCGGTTGCGCTGCCCACACTCCAGTGGCCCAGCAGGCTCCGCAACAGCAGGTTCAAAACTCGGCTACCGCCCAGTCTTCCGCTCTCTTCCAGGAAGAACTGGCTACCGAAAAAGAACTCGCAGACTTCGCTGGCGGCAAGTCCTACCAGCTTCCGGTCCTGGCTGACAGCATCCTCGAACGTGGCATGTCCCTGATCGGTACCCGCTACCGTTTCGGCGGTACTTCTGAAGCCGGCTTCGATTGCAGTGGTTTCATCGGTTACCTGTTCCGCGAAGAAGCGGGCATGAACCTGCCACGCTCCACCCGCGAAATGATCAACGTGGACGCTCCGCTGGTCTCGCGCAGCAAGCTTGAACCGGGCGACCTGCTGTTCTTCGCAACCAACGGTCGTCGTGGTCGCGTCAGTCACGCCGGGATCTACCTGGGTGACAACCAGTTCATCCACTCCAGCAGCCGCCGCAGCGGCGGTGTGCGCATCGATAGCCTGGGCGACAGCTACTGGAGCAAGACCTTCATCGAAGCCAAGCGCGCCCTGGCAATGGCACCTAACGCGTCGCCAATCGTCACTGCACGCAAATAAGCGGACAATTAGTAAGGCGAACTTAAAGTCTTACTTGAAGTTTGTCGTGTAGCCGCTAGAATCTTGATCTACAAATGATGGCAAACCGCCTGCGTCCCACGCAGGCGGTTTTCTTTTCTGCGCTCCCCGCAGAAAAAGCCGCAGCCAGATCAGGATGTTCTGCTTATGACGACGTCGGCCCGCCTCGCAATCATGTTCTTCGCAGCGCTGCTCAGTGCCTGCGCCAGCCGCACACCGCCTCCTGCGCCGGTGGTTCGCGCTCCCATCGTATTTGGTTCCTCACAGGCTTTTTCACCCGAAGCGGAAGACGTGCTGTTTCGCGCGCTCGGTCTGGTGGGCACGCCTTATCGCTGGGGTGGCAATACACCGGATTCCGGATTTGATTGCAGCGGCCTGATCGCTTATGTGTACCGCGATGTCGCCGGTATTGCCTTGCCGCGTACCACGCGCGAGATGATCTCCATGCAAGCGGCGAATGTGGGCAAGGACGGCTTGCAGACCGGCGACCTGCTTTTCTTTGCCACCAATGGCGGTTCCCAGGTCAGTCATGCTGGCATCTATGTGGGAGAGGGGCGTTTCGTCCATGCGCCGGCCACCGGCGGCACCGTGAAGCTCGACAGCCTGTCCAAGGCCTATTGGCAAAAGGCTTACCTGAGCGCCAAGCGTGTTCTGCAGCCTGAACATTTGGCGCGCAATCCGTAACCTCCGGAGCTGGTGGTCATGACTGCTCGCACGCTCAATCTCGACGACGCCCTGTACCAATACCTGCTCGATGTTTCCCTGCGCGAAACGCCTCTGCTCAAGCGCTTGCGCGATGAGACCCAGGCGCTGCCGATGGCACGCTGGCAGGTGGCGCCTGAGCAGGGGCAGTTTCTTGCTTTGCTGGTGAAACTGACGGGGGCCAGGCGTTTGCTCGAAGTCGGCACCTTTACCGGTTACAGCGCACTGTGCATGGCGGCGGCATTGCCCGCTGAGGGTTCGCTGATTTGCTGTGATATCCCCGGTGACTACAACGCCACGGCCCTGCGTTACTGGCAGGAAGCCGGGCTGGCCGGACGCATCGATCTGCGCCTGGCGCCTGCGCTGGAAACCCTCGGCAAGCTGGACCAGCCAGGCCAGTTCGATCTGATTTTCATCGATGCCGACAAGGCCAACTACCCGGCTTATCTGGAGCACGCCCTGCGATTGCTGCGGGTCGGCGGGCTGGCGGTGTTCGATAACACGCTATGGAGCGGGCGCGTGCTCGAGATCAGTCCCGAGAGCGCGGACACCCGGGCGATCCAGGCGCTCAACCGGGCGTTGAAGGACGATGCGCGGGTGGATCTGTCGTTGTTGCCGTTGGGTGATGGGCTCACACTCTGTCGCAAACGCTAGACCCCTGAACCCTGTGGGAGCGGGCTTGCTCGCGAATGCGCAATGTCAGACGCCACATCTGTTGACTGATACACCGCCTTCGCGAGCAAGCCCGCTCCCACAGGGGAATATGTTGGCAGTTGGAATTTATTTTGCTGCCGACACCCGCCACACCTTGTTCCCCACATCATCGGCCACCAACAGGTCACCCTGTCGGTCGATCACCACGCCCACCGGGCGACCCATGGCTTCTTCCTTGCCATTGAGAAACCCGCTGAGCACATCAACCGGATTCCCGACCGGCTTGCCGGCGCGGAAGGGCACGAAAATCACTTTGTAGCCGCTGTGCGGCTTGCGGTTCCAGGAGCCGTGCTGCCCGATGAATGCCCCTTGGGTGAAGGGCGGCGGCAGTTTGCTGTTTTCAGCGAAGGTCAGGCCCAGTGATGCCGTGTGCGGGCCGACGGCGTAGTCCGGGGCGATAGCCTTGGCCACCAGGTCCGGGTTTTGCGGCTCGACGCGAATATCGACATGCTGGCCGAAGTAACTGTACGGCCAGCCATAGAATGCGCCGTCTTTCACCGAGGTGATGTAGTCGGGTACCAGGTCGCTGCCGATTTCATCCCGTTCGTTGACCGCGGTCCACAGCGCGCCACTGTGCGGTTCCCAGGCCATGCCATTGGGGTTGCGCAGGCCGGACGCGAAGATCCGCTGCTGGCCGGTGGCGCGATCCACTTCCCAGATCGCCGCGCGACCTTCTTCCTTGTCCATGCCGTGTTCCGCAACGTTGCTGTTGGAACCCACGGTGACGTACAGCTTGCTGCCGTCCTTGCTGGCGACGACGTTTTTGGTCCAGTGGTGATTCAGCAGGCCGCCCGGCAGGTCGACCACTTTTGCCGGCGCTGACTTGATCTGCGTATCGCCACTTTCATAGTGAAAGCGCAGCAGCCGATCAGTGTCGGCCACATACAGGTCATTGCCGACCAGGGTCATGCCGAAGGGCGAGTTGAGGTTTTGCAGAAACACCGTGCGGGTTTCCGCGACCCCATCGTGGTCCTTGTCGCGCAGCAAAGTGATGCGGTTGGCGCTGGGCACCCTGGCTCCGGCACGCCCCATGAATTTCTTCATGATCCAGCCGCGAATGCCTTTGCCGTCTTCGGGTTTGGGGGGTGCATTGGTTTCCGCGACCAGCACATCGCCATTGGGCAGTACATAAAGCCAGCGCGGGTGATCCAGGTCTTCGGCAAAAGCGGCCACTTGAGTGCCATTGGCGGCGATGGGCTTCGCACCCTTCGGCCAGCCGATGGCCGGGGCGATGTTCACGGTCGGGATCAGGGTTTTGTCGGGTTCTGGCAGTTGAGGAGAAGGACCGGTGCCGTCGGAGACTTGCAGGCGGGCGGTCCCGCCACAAGCGGCGAGCCCTCCGCAGAACGCGATAACGAGAACGAGCGGGGGCGTGCGCATACGGGGCTTCCCTATGAGTGCCTTGTTCTAATCATAGAGGCGCGTTGTCGTCCGATGGTTCAACCCTTAGCCACGTGCCTCCTTGAACAGCACTGCTATGCCGGGGTGATAGTTGCCGGCTTCGTTGCGCAACTTGCGGTAGGCATAAGGGAAATACCAGGCGACAGCGCAGCTGTGTTCCTTTTGCAGGTCGTCGACCATGTCCTGGAGCTCTTCCGGTGTGGCGCCCTGCTGGGCTTTTTGCGGGGCGACGAACAGGCAGCCGAGTTTCAGGTCGCTGGCGTGGCTCAGGCGCTTGGCATCGCTGGCGATGTCGAGCAGGGCCTGGGTCAGATTGAGGCCGTTGACCCGTGGCCAGCGCTGGCTGGTCTGGATGTAGGCGCGGGTTTCGGGCGAGGCCAGGAGCAGGTCGGCGCGGCTGTTGCGTTCGCCTTCTTCGGTCTGCTTGCGGGTGGGCGTCTGTTGCAGTGTGACCATCTCGGCCATCCAGGCGGCGGCAGACAGCAGTCCGAGATTGGCCTTCTCGTCGTGCCAGTACGGTGTGTCGCCATCACCGCGGACGGCGTTGTAACGGTCGATGCATTCGAACCAGCGTTCGAGCACCGGGCGCAGGAATTCCAGCTTTGGATTGCTGATGATCATGCCTTGCATGGGCTCACCCTTGTTGTTGTGTTGTGAGGTTGTGGCTCTTTGATATCACTGCTGGGAGCGTGGCACAAGATTGACGTCAGTTTATTGATTGATGGCAGTTATTCGGTCGATGGCCTCCCGGCTTTAATTGACGCTCCACCCCCAACCCTCTAACCTTCGCGGCTTGTTTCAGGTGCTCTGTGGCTTGGGTCGACAGAGTGAAACAGGGAAGCCGGTGAGTGAGTCCTTCTGTTGGTTGAAGGCCCGCAATTCCGGCGCTGCCCCCGCAACGGTAAATGAGTGAAAACTGTGTGTGATGCCACTGTGTCGATTTGATGCGGGAAGGCGCACGGTCTGGCCCCGCGGCCACTCATGAGCCCGGAGACCGGCCTGATTCATCCAGCGGCATCACGGTGGGCGATGCCAGGCTTGTTGCCTTCTATTCTTGTGCCTGCCCGCCGTTATTCCTGCCTCAACGGAGAGCTCCCCCATGACTGATACCCCCGATCGTGACGAACGCCACCTGGCGCGCATGCAGCGCAAAAAAGCCGTGATCGACGAGCGCATCGCCAATTCCCCAAACGAGTGTGGCCTGCTGCTGGTGCTGACCGGCAACGGCAAGGGCAAGAGCAGTTCGGCCTTCGGCATGCTTGCCCGCGCCATGGGGCACGGCATGCAATGCGGCGTGGTGCAGTTCATCAAGGGCCGCAACAGTACGGGGGAGGAGTTGTTCTTCCGGCGCTTTCCCGAGCAGGTGCGTTTTCATGTGATGGGCGAAGGCTTTACCTGGGAAACCCAGGACCGCCAGCGCGACATCGCCGCCGCCGAAGCGGCCTGGGCGGTGTCGCAGCAACTGCTGCGCGATCCGTCCATCGGTCTGGTGGTGCTCGATGAGCTGAACATCGCCCTCAAGCACGGCTACCTCGATCTCGATCAGGTGCTCAGCGACTTGCAGGCCCGACCGCCGATGCAACACGTGGTGGTCACCGGTCGTGCCGCCAAGCCGGAGATGATCGAGATGGCTGACACCGTCACCGAAATGGGCGTGATCAAGCACGCCTTCCAAGCCGGGATCAAAGCGCAGAAAGGCGTCGAATTGTGAGTCAGCCTCGGCACTGTCCGGCGGTACTGATTGCCGCGCCGGCCTCTGGCCAGGGCAAGACTACCGTCACCGCGGCACTGGCCCGATTGCATCGCAATCAGGGGCGCAAGGTCCGAGTGTTCAAGTGCGGGCCCGACTTTCTCGATCCGATGATCCTCGAGCGCGCCAGCGGTGCGCCGGTGTATCAGTTGGACATGTGGATGGTCGGCGAGCAGGAGAGTCGCCGGTTGCTGTGGGAAGCCGCCGCTGAAGCCGACTTGATCCTGATCGAAGGCGTCATGGGGTTGTTCGACGGTACGCCGTCGAGCGCCGATCTGGCGCGGCATTTCGGTGTGCCGGTGCTGGGGGTGATCGATGGCACCGCCATGGCCCAGACCTTTGGCGCATTGGCCCTGGGGCTGGCGCGTTATCAGCCGGACTTGCCATTCGCCGGCGTGCTGGCCAATCGTGTCGGCACGCTGCGCCATGCGCAACTGCTCGAAGGTAGCCTGACTGAGGGTTTGCGCTGGTACGGCGCGCTGTCCCGGGAAACCGGGATCGAACTGCCGAGTCGGCACCTGGGGCTGGTGCAGGCCAGTGAGTTGAACGATCTCGACCTGCGCCTCGACGCGGCAGCCGATGCCCTGGCCAGCAGTTGCGAGGTCGCGCTGCCACCGGCAGTCGAATTCGCCGCACCTGATGTCATCGTGGCCGAACCACTGCTGGCCGGTGTACGCATTGCCGTCGCCCGCGATGAAGCCTTTGCGTTCACCTACGGCGCGAGCCTGGATCTGCTGCGGGCGATGGGCGCCGAGTTGTCATTCTTCTCGCCGATCCGCGACCGTGCGTTGCCGCAGGCGGACAGCCTGTATCTGCCGGGCGGCTACCCGGAGCTGCACCACGTTGCACTGGCGCAAAACACCGCGATGCTCGATGCGATCCGCGCCCACCACCGGGCAGGCAAACCGTTGCTCGCCGAGTGTGGCGGCATGCTGTATCTGCTCGACTCCCTGACCGATGTCGAAGGCACTCGCGCCGAACTGGTTGGCTTGCTGGCCGGTGATGCGGTCATGCAAAAGCGACTGGCAGCGCTGGCTTTGCAAGCGGTGGAACTGCCGGAAGGCTCGCTGCGCGGGCACACCTATCACCATTCGCTGACCACCACTGAACTGGCGCCGATTGCCCGTGGCTTGAGCCCTAACGGCGGGCGTGGAGCGGAGGCGGTCTACCGTGAGGGGCGGATGACTGCCTCTTACGTGCACTTTTATTTTCCGTCGAACCCCTCGGCGATTGCCGCGCTGTTTGCGCCTGACCTTGAAGCCGCCTTCGCGAGCAAGCCCGCTCCCACAGGGGATTGCGTTTCAAATGTGGGAGCGGGCTTGCTCGCGAAGCGGCCATGAGCGACAACGCATTCTCCGAAGCCGAGCGCACGGCGGTGTACCGCGCCATTGCCGAGCGCCGCGACATGCGCCACTTCAGCGGCGGCGCCGTCGAGCCCGAATTGCTCCGTCGTCTGCTCGAAGCCGCGCATCAGGCCCCCAGTGTCGGCCTGATGCAGCCCTGGCGCTTCATTCGCATCAGCGATCGCGCCTTGCGCGGGCAAATCCAGGCCCTGGTAGAAGAAGAGCGCATTCGCACCGCCGAAGCCCTTGGCGAGCGCAGCGATGAGTTCATGAAGCTCAAGGTGGAAGGCATCAACGATTGCGCCGAGGTGCTGGTCGCCGCACTGATGGACGACCGCGAGCAGCATATCTTCGGCCGCCGCACGCTGCCGGAAATGGACATGGCTTCGTTGTCCTGCGCGATCCAGAACCTGTGGCTGGCGTCCCGTGCCGAAGGGCTGGGCATGGGGTGGGTGTCGCTGTTCGAACCACAGGCACTGGCGGACCTGTTGAGGTTGCCGCCGGGTGCCAAGCCATTGGCCGTGCTGTGCCTGGGGCCGGTCAAAGAGTTCTACCCGGCGCCGATGCTGGTGCTCGAAGGCTGGGCGCAGGCGCGTCCGCTACATGAATTGCTGTATGAAAATTATTGGGGAGTGAGTCAATGAGTGTGGCGTTGTTGAGTGTCGCCGCGGTTGCGCTGGATGCGCTGCTGGGTGAACCCAAACGCTGGCATCCGCTGGTGGCGTTCGGCCGTTTTGCCGAGCGCATCGAGCAACGTTTCAACGGCGGCGGTCGCGGCTGGCGCAGCCATGGCGTCACCGCGTGGGTGATTGCCGTGTTGCCACTGACGCTGCTGGCCACGGCATTCTCCTGGGCGCCTTATGTCGGCTGGATCGTCGAGATTCTCGCGCTCTATTGCGCCCTCGGCATGCGCAGCCTCGGTGAGCACGTCACGCCTGTGGCCAAGGCCCTGCGCAGTAATGACCTGGAAGCGGCGCGCACCCGGGTGGGCTATCTGGTCAGTCGCCAGACCAGCGAACTGGATGAAACCGAAGTCGCCCGTGCCGCTACCGAGTCGGTGCTGGAAAACGGCAGCGATGCGGTGTTCGCGGCGTTGTTCTGGTTTGCCGTGGCGGGCGCGCCGGGCGTGGTGCTCTACCGCCTGAGCAATACGCTGGATGCGATGTGGGGTTATCGCAATGAGCGCTTCGAACGGTTCGGCTGGGCGGCGGCGAAGGTCGACGATGTGCTCAATTACATTCCTGCGCGCCTGGTGGCACTGACATACGCGCTGCTGGGCAAAACCCGGCTGGCATTGAAATGCTGGCGCACCCAGGCCCCGACCTGGGATAGCCCGAACGCCGGCCCGGTGATGGCGGCAGGGGCGGGTGCCCTTGGTGTCGAATTGGGTGGGGCGGCGATTTATCACGGCGAACTGCATCAGCGTCCGCAGTTGGGCGAAGGTGTGCCGGCGGATGCCGACTCGATTGACCGGGGCTGGCAATTGGTCCAGCGCGGGGTATGGTTATGGCTGCTGATTCTCTGCCTGGGGGCCGAATTTTATGCTTGAGCACGGTGGGCGACTGCGCAAGGCGGCGCTCGAATACGGCATAGATGAAGCCGACTGGCTGGACCTGTCCACCGGCCTTGCGCCCTGGCCGTTTCCGGTGCCGGATATTCCGCTGCGGGCCTGGGCCCGTTTGCCGGAGACGGACGACGGTCTGGAGCAGGCCGCCTGTGATTACTACGGCACCTTGCAGGCATTGCCGGTGGCCGGCTCGCAAATGGCGATTCAACTGCTGCCGCGATTGCGTCGGGCGGGCAAAGTCGGCGTACTGTCGCCGTGTTATGCCGAGCACGCCGAAGCGTGGCGTCGCAACGGCTACATCGTGCGTGAAGTGCTGGAGCAGGAAGTCGACTTCTTTATCGACAGTTTCGACGTGCTGGTGGTAGTCAATCCGAATAACCCCACGGGCCTGAGCCTCACCCCCAGTCGGCTGCTCGACTGGCACACGCGACTGGCGCAGCGCGGTGGCTGGCTGGTGGTGGACGAAGCGTTCATGGATAACACGCCGCAACTGAGTCTGGCGCCGTTTGCCCATCAAGTCGGATTGATCGTCTTGCGTTCCTTCGGCAAGTTTTTCGGCCTGGCCGGTGTGCGCCTGGGGTTTGTGCTGGCCGAGCGCAAGCTGCTCAAGTTGCTGGCAGAACAAGTGGGGCCGTGGGCTGTGAGCGGGGCAACCCGGGTAGTGGGCCAGGCCTGTCTGCGCGATACCGAGGGACAAACGCGGCAACGGGTGCGCACCGAAGAGGCCAGCGAGCGCCTTGCGTCGTTGCTCGAACAGCACGGCTTCGAGCCCCAGGGCGGTTGTGCGCTGTTCCAGTGGCTGATCACCGAGCGCGCCGAAGAGCTGCATGAATTCATGGCCCGGCGCGGCATTCTCCTGCGGTTGTTCACGCACAACAGCAGCCTGCGATTCGGCTTGCCCGGTGACGAAATCGCCTGGGTACGACTGGCGCTGGCGTTCGACGATTTCGCCAAGGAAAACCAATGACCACGCTGATGGTGCAGGGCACCACATCGGATGCCGGTAAGAGCACGCTGGTAACCGCGTTGTGCCGCTGGGTCACGCGTCAGGGCGTCAGGGTGGTGCCGTTCAAGCCACAGAACATGGCCCTCAACAGTGCGGTGACCGCCGACGGTGGCGAGATCGGCCGCGCCCAGGCGGTACAGGCCCAGGCCGCGCACCTCGAACCGCACACCGACATGAACCCGGTGTTGCTCAAGCCCAACAGTGACACCGGTGCCCAGGTGATCATCCATGGCCGCGCTGTCACGACCATGAATGCGGTCGCCTATCACGACTACAAAACCATCGCCATGCAAGCGGTGCTGGCCTCCCACGAGCGCTTGAGCGCGGCGTATCCGCTGGTGATGGTCGAGGGTGCGGGCTCGCCGGCGGAAATCAATCTGCGGGCCGGGGACATCGCCAACATGGGCTTCGCCGAAGCGGTGGATTGCCCGGTGCTGCTGATCGCCGATATCAATCGCGGCGGGGTTTTTGCCCATCTGGTAGGCACCCTCGAACTGCTGTCGCCGAGTGAGCAGGCGCGGGTCAAAGGCTTCATCATCAATCGTTTCCGTGGCGATATCGCGTTGCTGCAACCCGGTCTCGACTGGCTTGAAGAGCGCACCGGCAAACCGGTGATCGGCGTGCTGCCATACGTGATGGATCTGCACCTGGAGGCCGAGGACGGCATCGATCAACGCCAGACCGATAAAGCCGAACAGGTGCTCAAGGTGGTGGTGCCGGTGCTGCCGCGCATCAGCAATCACACCGATTTCGATCCGCTGCGCCTGCATCCGCAAGTGGACCTGCAATTCATCGGCCCCGGCCAGGCGATTCCGCCCGCCGACCTGATCATCCTTCCCGGCTCGAAAAGTGTGCGCAGCGACCTCGCGTACCTGCGGGCCAACGGCTGGGACACCGCCATCGCCCGGCATCTGCGTTACGGCGGGAAACTGCTGGGGATCTGTGGCGGCCTGCAGATGCTCGGTGAGCAGGTACATGACCCGCTGGGCCTCGAAGGTGCGCCGGGTTCCAGTGCCGGTTTGGGGCTGCTGGCGTTCCAGACCCAGCTCGAACAGGAGAAGCAATTGCGCAATGTGCGTGGTCGCCTGGCGCTGGAAGATGCGCCGGTGGCGGGTTATGAAATTCATGCCGGCGTGACCACCGGACCGGCCCTGGAACATGCCGCCGTGCATCTGGATGACGGCCGCGGTGATGGTGCGCAAAGTGCCGACGGGCAGATTTTCGGCACCTACCTGCACGGGCTGTTCGAATCGCCGGCGGCGTGCAGTGCACTGCTGCGCTGGGCCGGGTTGCAGGATGTGCAGGCCGTGGATTACCACGCCTTGCGCGAGCGTGATATCGAGCGGCTGGCTGATCTGGTGGAGAAGCATCTGGATACCGGGCTGTTGCGGCAGCTCTGTGGATTTTGAGTTGAAAGCTCTGGCCTCTTCGCGAGCAAGCCCGCTCCCACAGTTGACCGCGTTCTAATGTGGGAGCGGGCTTGCTCGCGAAGACTGAAGTGGCCACACCGCCCATTTGAAAGGATGTAACCATGCTCCAACTGATCCTCGGCGGCGCCCGTTCCGGCAAGAGTCGCCTGGCTGAAAAACTCGCCATCGACAGCGCCCTGGCCGTGACCTACATCGCCACCAGCCAGCCACTGGACGGAGAAATGAGCGAGCGGGTGGCCCATCACCGCGCCCGTCGTCCTGCCGAATGGGCCTTGATCGAAGAACCGGTGGAACTGGCCCGGGTGCTGCGTGAGTCCGCCGGTGTCGACCGCTGCCTGCTGGTGGATTGCCTGACCCTGTGGCTGACCAATCTGCTGATGCTCGACGATACCGAGCGCTTGCACGCCGAGCGTGATGCCTTGCTGGACTGCCTGGCGTCGCTGCCGGGTGAAATCATTTTTGTCAGCAACGAGACCGGCATGGGTGTCGTGCCGCTGGGCGAATTGACTCGCCGCTATGTCGATGAAGCCGGTTGGCTGCATCAAGCTCTGGCTGAGCGTTGTCAGCGTGTCGTCCTGACCGTCGCCGGCCTGCCCCTGACTCTGAAAGGAACTGCGTAATGACTCAATCCTGGTGGCTGAACCCGTGCAAGCCGGTCGATACCCAAGCGGTCGAACAGGCCCAGGCGCGGCAACAGCAACTGACCAAGCCGGCCGGCTCCCTCGGTCAGCTGGAAGCGGTGGCGGTGCAGCTGGCGGGATTGCAGGGGCGGGTCAAGCCAAGCCTGGAGCAGGTGTGGATCGCGATTTTTGCCGGCGACCATGGCGTCGTCGCCGAGGGCGTGTCGGCGTTTCCCCAGGAAGTCACCGGGCAGATGCTGCTCAACTTCGTCAGCGGTGGCGCGGCGATCAGCGTGCTGGCGCGGCAACTGGGCGCTTCCCTTGAGGTGGTGGATCTTGGCACGGTGACGCCGTCGCTGAACCTGCCGGGCGTGTGTCATCTGAATGTCGGCCCGGGAACGGCGAATTTTGTACAGGGACCGGCCATGACCCAGGCCCAGGGGCAACTCGCCTTGCAGGCCGGTCGTGACAGCGTGCAGCGGGCAATTGCCACCGGTGCGCAGTTGTTTATCGGTGGCGAAATGGGCATCGGTAACACCACCGCTGCCAGTGCATTGGCGTGTGCGCTACTCGATTGTCCGGTGGTGCATCTGACCGGTCCTGGCACCGGGCTCAATGCCGAAGGTGTCAGCCACAAGGCCCAGGTCATCGAGCGCGCCCTGGCATTGCATGGCGCGCAGCGTGGCGATGCCTTGCAGACCCTGTTCAACCTCGGCGGCTTTGAGATCGCCGCGCTGGTCGGTGCCTATCTTGCGTGTGCCCAGGCAGGTGTCGCGGTGCTGGTGGACGGCTTCATTTGCAGCGTCGCGGCACTGGTTGCGGTGCGCTTGAATCCAGAGTGTCGTCAGTGGCTGTTGTTCGGTCATCGCGGCGCCGAGCCGGGGCATCGTCATGTACTGGAAACCCTGGATGCACAACCCTTGCTCGATCTCGGCCTGCGGCTTGGCGAAGGCAGTGGTGCGGCGTTGGCTGTGCCGCTGCTGCGCCTGGCTTGCGACCTGCACGGGCAGATGGCGACCTTTGCCGAAGCCGCCGTGGCAGATCGTCCGGCATGACCTTGCGCGTGGATCTGTTGCGTCACGGTGAAACCGAACTTGGCGGCGGCTTGCGCGGCAGCATCGATGATGCGTTGACCGACACGGGCTGGGCGCAGATGCGCGTCGCCGTGGTCGGGCAAGGTCCGTGGGACCGGCTGGTCAGTTCGCCGTTGCAGCGTTGTGCGCTGTTTGCCGAGGAACTCGCTGCGCAACTGGGTATTCCGGTGCAACTGGACAAAGACCTGCAGGAGTTGCATTTCGGCGCTTGGGAAGGACAGAGCGCGGCGGCGTTGATGGAAACCGACGCGCAGGCCCTGGGTTTGTTCTGGGCCGATCCCTATTCGTTCACGCCGCCTCAGGGTGAGCCGGTTGCAGACTTTTCGGCACGGGTGCTGGCAGCGCTGGAGCGTTTGCACGCGACCTGTGCCGGTGAGCGCATTCTGCTGATCAGCCATGGCGGTGTGATGCGTCTGTTGCTGGCACAGGCGCGCGGGCTGCCACGGGAGCAACTGCTCAACGTTGAGGTCGGGCATGGCGCGCTGTTTTCGCTGACGGTGGAGCCTGCGGGCTCGTTGAAGGAAGTGCTCTGACCATGCTGCCATTCTGGATCGCCCTGCAATTTCTCAGCAGTCTGCCGATTCGCCTGCCCGGAATGCCTGAGCCCCGGGAACTGGGGCGGTCGTTGCTGTTTTATCCGCTGGTGGGATTACTCTTTGGCGCGATTCTGTGGGCGGTTAACTGGCTGCTGCTGGGCACGCCGACGTTGCTGCACGCGGCGTTGTTGCTGAGCCTTTGGGTGCTGCTCAGCGGCGGCTTGCACCTCGATGGCCTGGCGGACAGCGCCGATGCCTGGCTCGGTGGTTTTGGCGACCGTGAGCGCACGCTGACCATCATGAAAGACCCGCGCAGCGGGCCGATCGCCGTGGTGACGCTGGTGCTGGTGTTGTTGCTTAAATTCACCGCACTGCTGGCGTTGATCGAGCAGCCGCATTCGCTGGCCTTGATCATCGTGCCGTTGATCGGTCGCAGCGCATTGCTCGGCTTGTTCCTGACTACGCCCTATGTGCGTGCCGGTGGCCTGGGCCAGGCATTGGCCGATCATCTTCCGCGTTCGCCGGGCAAGCAGGTGTTGGCGGTCAGCGCATTGGCTTGTGTGTTGATCGCCGGCGTCAGTGGAGCGCTGGCGGTGGTGTTGGCGGCGCTGGGGTTTGTCTGGCTGCGCCAGGTGATGTTGCGGCGCCTGGGGGGCACGACAGGGGACACGGCGGGCGCGATGCTGGAGTTGCTGGAAGTTGCAGTGCTGGTAGGCTTGGCGTTGGCCTGATCGGGTTGTGTTGAATGTTCCGGCTTCTTCGCGGGCAAGCCCGCTCCCACATTGGAATGCGATCAACTGTGGGAGCGAGCTTGCTCGCGATGGCGATCTACAGGACACCGCCCAATCACTGAACAAACCCCATGCCACTTGATTTAACCGACTCGCGGGTATATACACGCACCATGCTCGATTCCCAATGTTTATGCATCAACCTGCGTCGCGCCGCCCGTGGCGTCAGCAGGCACTACGACGGCGCTCTCGACGGCTTCGGGATCAACGTTGCGCAGTATTCTTTGCTGTGCAATCTGCAGCGTCTGGATCAGCCGAGCATCTCGACCCTGGCCGAGGCCATGGGCCTGGACCGCAGCACCCTGGGGCGCAATTTGCGGGTGCTGGAGGGTGATGGCCTGGTGACGCTGGTCGAGGGCGAGGACATGCGCAATCGCATCGTCCTGCTGACCGAGGCCGGGGCAGAGCGTCTCAAGGCGGCCTTGCCAGCCTGGGAAGCCGCACAGCAACGCATGATCGATCGCCTGGGCGCCGAGAAGCGTGAAACCTTATTGAAGCTGCTGGACGAACTGGCATGATGCCGGTTTTTTCGATCTTAAGCGGGTATATACCCGCTATTGGAGAACAACAATGACATCGATGTGGCGTACTTGCGGCTGGGTTCTGTTGGGGAGTGCGCTGATCCTTGCGTTGTCTCTGGGGGTTCGCCATGGCTTCGGGCTGTTTCTGGCGCCGATGAGCGCCGAGTTCGGTTGGGGCCGTGAAGTCTTTGCCTTCGCCATCGCCCTGCAAAACCTGATCTGGGGCCTCGCCCAGCCATTCACCGGTGCCCTGGCCGACCGCTTCGGCGCAGCGAAAGTGGTGCTGATCGGTGGCGTCCTGTACGCGGCCGGGCTGATTTGCATGGGGCTCTCCGACTCGGCGATGACCCTGTCCCTGAGCGCCGGCCTGCTGATCGGCATCGGACTGTCGGGTACGTCGTTCTCGGTGATCCTGGGGGTGGTCGGCCGCGCGGTGCCACCGGAAAAACGCAGCATGGGCATGGGGATCGCGAGTGCGGCCGGTTCGTTCGGCCAGTTCGCGATGTTGCCCGGCACGCTCGGTTTGATCGGATGGCTTGGCTGGTCCGCGGCGCTGCTGGCGCTGGGCTTGCTGGTGGCGTTGATCGTGCCGCTGGTTGGCATGCTCAAGGACAAGCCGCTGCCCGTCCTGGGCCACGAACAGACCCTTGGCGAAGCGCTGCGCGAAGCCTGCTCCCATTCCGGCTTCTGGTTGCTGGCGTTCGGCTTTTTCGTGTGCGGATTCCAGGTGGTGTTCATCGGTGTGCACCTGCCGGCCTATCTGGTGGATCAACACCTTCCGGCGACGGTCGGCACCACGGTGCTGGCACTGATCGGCCTGTTCAACATCTTCGGCACCTATACCGCGGGATGGCTCGGCGGGCGCATGTCCAAGCCGCGTTTACTCACCGGGTTGTACTTGCTGCGGGCGGTGGTCATTGCGTTGTTCCTGTGGGCACCGGTGACCACCACCACGGCTTATCTGTTCGGCATGGCCATGGGTTTTTTGTGGCTGTCGACGGTGCCATTGACCAACGGTACGGTGGCGACCTTGTTTGGTGTGCGAAACCTGTCCATGCTCGGCGGGATTGTTTTCCTGTTTCACCAACTCGGTTCGTTCCTGGGCGGCTGGTTGGGTGGCGTGGTGTATGACCGAACCGGGAGTTATGACTTGATCTGGCAAGTGGCGATTCTCTTGAGCCTGTTGGCCGCTGCCCTCAACTGGCCGGTGCGTGAGCGGCCGGTAGAGCGTCTGCAATCACAAATGAGTGCGATATGAACAACCTTTGGCCACGGATCGCTGTAGCCGCCGTCTGCGCCTTATTGCTGGCGTTGTCGTGGTGGGGCTGGCATCAGGGCGGGCTGGCGCTGATGCAGTTGGGCATGGGTGCTTGCTAGCGAGCGGCGAGGGCGAGTAACGTCGCTTTTGACGAATTATCAAGGGTGCACCGACATGCTGATGCGCTGGATTGCAGTTCCCGCGTTGCTGGTGGCGTTTACCGGGCTGGCCTACGCGGCCGAGTGCCCGGAGCTGTTGCAAGGATCACTGCAAAAGCTGCGCGCCAAGGAATCCATCGATTTGTGCCAGCGCTTCGCCGGTAAACCGTTGGTGGTGGTCAATACCGCAAGCTTCTGTGGCTTTGCTCCGCAGTTCAAAGGCCTTGAGGCGCTGAACCAGCGCTTCAAGGATCAAGGGCTGGAGGTAATTGGCGTTCCGTCCAATGACTTCAAGCAGGAGTCGAAGGATGGCGCCGAGACTGCCAAGGTCTGCTACGTCAACTATGGTGTGACCTTCACCATGACCGAGCCGCAAAGGGTTCGCGGCGACGATGCGACGCACTTGTTCAAGGTCCTCGCCAGTCAAAGCAGCGCGCCGAAGTGGAATTTCTACAAGTATGTGGTGGACCGCCAAGGCAAGGTGGTCGCCAATTTCTCCAGCCTGACCAAGCCGGACGATCCCGAGTTCATTGCGGCGGTGGAAAAGGCCCTGGCTTCGCCACCACTTGTTTCGACCCCCTGACCTGTAGGAGCGAGCTTGCTCGCGAAAACCTCAAGGCGTCTCGTAAATCCTGAAAGTACGCGTCATCGTTCGCGTTCATCGCCAGCAGGCTCGTTCCTACAAATGAAAAGCCCCGCCTCCGTGAGGAGAGCGGGGCTTTTTTGATTCCGATGGCGAGCGGTTCAGGCTCGCCGGGAATCATCAGAAGCGGTAGGTCGCACCGAGACCGAAGCCGTTCGCGTAGTTGTCATACTTGGCGTTGTAGGTCTGGCCATGGTCGTCGCCGTTGACCTTCACCGACTCCTCGCGCAGGTACGAGTACGCCAGGTCGATGGTCAGGTCGTCGGTTGGGCTCCAGCCGGCGCCCACGCTGAAAATCGTGCGATCGCCAGTCGGGATGCGTGGGGAACGGTCGACGTTGTTGGTCGGTGCCTGGTCAACGGACAGGCCGGTACGCAGTACCCATTGCTTGTTCAACTGGTAGGACGCGCCGATGGCGTGAGCCCAGGTATCGTGCCAGTTCTGTTCTTCGGTGATGGTGCCGAACTGGCCGTTCAGAACCGCCGGAACACCTGTGTTTTCAACGGTGATTTCTTTCAGGCGGCTCCAGCGGGTCCAGGTGCTGCCTGCGTAAAGAGTCCACTTGTCGTCGAGCTGGTGAGTGACCGAAAAGTCCACCGATTCAGGCGTGGTCACATCCAGCGAAGCGTCGTATTTCTGGCTCGGGTTCTGGCCGACCAGACCCAGCAGGTTGTAGTTGACCTTGGTGTCACCCTCGAGCTTGTACTTCACTTTCGAGTGGTAGGTCAGGCCGACACGGGTGCTGTCGGTGGCTTGGACCAGCACGCCGATGTTGTAGCCCAGGGCGGTGTCGTCACCCTTGATCTTGACATGACCATCGGGCAAATTCGTTAAGGTCGGCAAGGCCGTTATGTTCGATTCCAGGCTGCCGTCGATGCGGTTGATGGTCGGGCCGAAACCGATGGAAACCTTGTCGTTGAAGGCGTAGCTGACAGTCGGTTGCACGGTGACGATCTTGACTTCGCTCTTGCTGCCGAAGTAACGACCCTCAAAGCCGTTTTCGTAGTCGGTTACCAGGCCGAACGGGGCGTATATGCCAATACCGAAGGCCCAATGGTCGTCGATTGGCTTGACGTAGTAACCCATGGGCACGGCGATGAACGGAACCATGTCGCCGTCATTGCTGCCACGATTGTTCGGGGAGGAGCTTGCGTGGCTGATGTCAGTGTGTGCGTCGATCATCGCAACACCGCCGGTGACTTGTTCGCGCTTGATGCGCGACATGCCGGCAGGGTTGCCAAAAATGGTGGATGCGTCGTCGGCAGAGGAAGATCGCCCGGCAAAACCTGACCCCATCCCGCTGATGCTTTGTTCGTTGAGGGCAAAGCCACTTGCAAAGATCTGGGTGGATGCCATGGCAACGGCGAGACTAATGGTGGTTTTGAGCATTACTTTTTTCATTATTAGAACTCCTGGTGATCACCGGGGCGAAAATTACCAACATTTTCGTCCCGGCGCCATAGGCTGTATGCCTTGATTTAGAGCGGTTTTGTAGGACAATCCGACCAAAATCGCGGCGTGTTGAGCGATCTTTGGATCCAGGTGTGTCAGCAGGCTACCTGATTCAACGGTGAAACACAGGTTTGCCAGGCGCAGGTGAAATCACGCAGACGTCCCTGGGGCTGAAATGTCTGGCGCCAGATTCTGGCCATACCCAGCAAATCATCAGGGGCGGGGAGGGGGGTGTTCTGTTCTTCCACCAGCAGCCAGGCGATGGCAGTGGCGTAACGCAGGTTGACGGTCAACTCGAGGTGCGGGCCACTCAGGAACGCATGCTGACTGGCCAGGCCGCGGACCAGGCTCGCACGCTCCGGATCAAGGGCCAGGTAATGGTCCCAAAGGGCCTGGTGACGGGGCTCGGCGATACGGTAGAGGCCGTGCCCACGGCGGTCATGCAGGGCGGAACCAAGGGCGGACTGGCTGGCGGCAATGCCCAACAGCAGGGATTCGGCCGTAGCGCTATGGCGTCCGAGGTAGATCAAGGTCGGACGAATCACATAACGGCACAGTTCGCTGGCAGCGATACCCATAAAACCCTCGAAACCTGAAATGGACGGCGATACCTGAAGGGGGGGGCTTGGCAGCAGTGAATCGACTCAGGCTCGCCGCAAGCGGGTCAAGCCGCTTGAGTTGAAGTGTAGTGTCATATTCGCGCTGTAAAGGCCTGTTTTTAAAATATTTCCAGCGATCAGTTATAACCGTTATATCGGATCGTGCTTAGTCGTGATTCGAGGAAAGGGAAATATCGGGCAATAAAAAGCCCCGCTTTTCGGGCAGGGCTTTTGGGTTTTTCAGCCTTTCTGGCGTTTCAGGCAACCAGTGCCTGACGGGTACGCTCGATCACGGCCTGCAGCGGCTCGGCGCTGGAGTATTGATCGGGGTACAGGCGTTCGCTGTGACGAGCGATGCCGTGTTCGTTGACCAGGGTGAAGCTGAAGCAGCCTTTGCGAGCGGCCATGATCAGGCAGTTCATTGGTGCAAAAGCGTTGGTTAGGGTGCGAATGGCATCCTGAGTCTGGATTTGAGTAGACATTATTGGGTGTTCCTACAAATGACACGGATAAGAACCGTGCAACGTTAAAACGTTCCAGTAACGTCGATCACCATTGATCGAACGAAGAACCCGACTGGAACAAAGCAGCCAGTTTGAAGCGCTGATAAGTTGGCGCGCTTGGGCTGGCAGGTAGGTACTTAGGAGGGCAGGCAACACATCGAGGGCAAAGGTTCTGGGCCCGGGGTGAAGATCCTGATCAATTTGCAGGTTGGTTCGAGCAGAGTAGGCAGGCGGAGCAACATCCTTTGCTTTCGATTCAAAGGTTGTGTTGGCGCAAGATTTACCTGGAAACCATCGAGGTGGTCGATCCCGCTTGTTCGGTGGAGGCTTCCGTCGGGAAGGCTGACCGGGGGGATTTGTTCGACCAGAATTGACTTTCAGCTTGGTACTAACGCCGCGGATACTAACGGATTGAACTGGCCAATGGAAGTGTGGTAGCGAAAAAAGTTTCCTGGCCGGTGCCTGATCGGGCTGTTTTGTCTTGTGGTGGCGCGCAAAAAGCTGCAAAGCCTGGGATTCATGCGCCCTGTTTCGGGACAAAATCCGACCATCGGTCATCGACGTCTGTAGCAGCGCAGCCGTCTGGGCACCGGGTTTGCCAGGGCTTATCCCCAGGCATGACAAAAAAATGCGCCGAAAAAGTGCATGGATATAACCATCGCAAAGGCACTTGTGCACATTAGTTGCGTGGTCTGTCACCTCGCTGTCATCTCACGTTCAAGCGTAATGGCTGCCTGTAACCAAAATTTAAGTCAATGAAAAACATCGCTTTTTTTTACTGGTGAAAAAATCGTCAGTTTGACTGCGAGCCCCATTCCACAGGGCTTTGAGCGAGTTCAAGGGCGGTTGTCCACTGAGTTATCCACAGCTTCTGTGGATTGTCCCGAGCGCTTGCTCTAGGACGGGCGTGCCGGGATATTTTCAGCTTTACCTGTAAGAAAAAGAGAGTAAAGTTGCGCGCCTTCTGATCTGCCCCACAGTGCTTTATGAAGTTTCGCTCAGCCCCTGTTTCCTCTTCCTCCACACCGCCCCCTGTTGCCCCTACCAAGCGCTTTTCCATGCGCGTGGCGGAGTGGCTGTTGGACAGTCCGCATCTGGGCGAAAACCGTAACGTCAAACACATCGCCGGACGTTTGCTCAAGCAACCGGCCCGTGAAGGCGTGGTGGCTGCGCAAAGTCGCCTTGGCCAGTTGATGTGCCGCGAATGCGGGAATGCCCGGGACCGCCGGATCGGTCAGGACCTGCTGCGTCAGGCCGCTCGGGCAGGCGATCACCGCGCTCAACAGGAACTGGGGCTGATCGAAGACTGAGCTGTCCAAGACCGGACGCCTTGGTTAACCTTCAAGCTTTATCCGAATGGCAGGAGTGGCTATGGCAATGGACTTGACCAGCGTATTGCTGGGGCTGGCAGCGGCTGCGTTGCCGTTGCTGGTATTGGCCTGGCAACTTCAGCGTCGGGCCAGCACCACGCAAGCCGATGTCGCGCTGCTGCAAGAACGCCTGGCCATGGCGCAACTGGCGCAGGACGGATTGAATGCACAACTCGAATCCAGCCGCGATGAAGCGGCTGATCTGACCCAGGCCAACGCCGCCAAACAGGCCGATCTGGCTGCGCTGCGTCGTGAAGTCGAATTGCTGCAGATCGAGCGCGACGACGCTCGGGACGCCGCCCATGCGTGGAATATCGAACGCGCCGGCAAAGAAGCCGAATTGCGCCGTCTGGATGCCCAGGCCGCGTCGCTCAATGCCGAATTGCGCGAGCAACAGGACAGCCATCAGCAACGCCTCAACGACCTGCAAGGTTCGCGAGACGAGTTGCGCGCGCAGTTTGCCGAGCTGGCGGGGAAAATTTTCGATGAGCGCGAGCAGCGTTTTGCCGAAACCAGCCAGCAGCGCCTGGGGCAGTTGCTCGATCCACTCAAGGAACGCATCCAGTCCTTCGAAAAACGTGTCGAGGAAAGCTATCAGAACGAGGCCCGTGAGCGTTTCTCCCTGGCCAAGGAGCTGGAGCGCTTGCAACAGCTGAATTTGCGCTTGAGCGATGAAGCCACCAACCTGACCCGCGCCTTGAAAGGGCAGAAGACCCAGGGCAATTGGGGCGAGCTGATTCTTGAGCGCGTGCTCGAGCATGCGGGGCTGGAGAAGGGCCGCGAGTACCAGACTCAGGTTAATCTCAAGGGGCCGGACGGCGAGCGCTTCCAGCCGGACGTGATCATTTATCTGCCGGGCGACAAGCAGGTGGTGGTCGACTCCAAGGTCAGCCTGACGGCCTATCAGCAATACGTCGCGGCTGAAGACGAGGCCATCGGCCAGATCGCCATCAAGCAGCACGTCCTGTCGTTGCGCAATCACGTCAAAGGCCTGGCCGGCAAGGATTACAAGCGCCTCGATGGCTTGCACAGCCTGGATTTCGTGTTGCTCTTCGTGCCGATCGAGGCGGCGTTTTCTGCCGCGTTGCAGGCTGAGCCGACGCTGTTTCAGGAGGCATTCGACCGCAATATCGTGATCGTCAGCCCCACCACGTTGCTGGCGACCCTGCGCGTCATCGACAGCCTTTGGAAGCAGGAGCGCCAGAGCCAGAATGCCCGGGAAATCGCCGAGCGGGCCGGGTGGCTGTACGACAAGTTCGTGCTGTTCATCCAGGATCTGGACGAGGTCGGCAATCGCCTGCAGCAACTGGACAAGGCCTACAGTTCGGCACGCAACAAGCTGACAGAGGGGCGCGGCAACCTGGTCAGTCGCAGTGAACAACTCAAGCTGCTGGGCGCGCGGGCGAGCAAGAGTCTGCCGGCGGACTTGCTGGAGCGGGCGATGACCGATGTGGATGGGCTGGTCGAGTTACCGGAGTAGCCCCGGGTGAGCGTGGACCTTGTGGCGAGGGGGCTTGCCCCCGTTCGGCTGCGCAGCAGTCGTCAGTCCGGCAACGCGTTTTATCTGAAGAGGCTCATTGAATGGTTTGGGGCCGCTACGCAGCCCAACGGGGGGCGAGCCCCCTCGCCACAGGAGGCTGTGTTGAACCTCGTTACAACGGTATGTACCTGCTCAACAACGCCCGCAACGCCGCCGGTTTCACCGGTTTGGCCAAGTAATCCAGCCCCGCGGCATGCACCAGGTCGACCGTCTCCGGCCGGCCATCGGCGCTGATCACCACGCCAGGGACCGGCTCGCCCATTTGCGTGCGCAACCAGGCCATCAAATCGGTTCCGGTCTCGCCATGATCGAGGTGGTAGTCCACCAGCGCCAATTGCGGGCGCATGCCTTCGCCCAGCAACGCGGCGCATTCCTCGCGATTGCGCGCGGTCCAGACCTGGCAACCCCAGCGGCTGAGCAGGCTGTTCATGCCGATCAGGATGCTGTCTTCATTGTCGATACACAGCACCTGCGCGCCATTGAGCAATTTGCCATTGAGCTCGGCGACCTTGACCGGCGCTGCGGTTTGCGCCCGGGCCAGCGGCACACTGACGCTGAACACGCTACCGCGTCCCGGCCAGGAGCGTACGCGCAAGGTATGACCGAGCACGCGACATAGCCCGTCGGCAATCGCCAGCCCCAGACCGAGGCCTTTTTCGGCCCGTGTCTGGTGGCTGTCGAGGCGCTTGAACTCTTCGAAAATCACCTGCAGTTTATCTTCCGGAATACCTGGCCCGCGGTCCCAGACTTCCAGGCACAGTTGATCCTTGTGCCGGCGAACCCCCAGTAATACCGGCCCTTTGCCGTAGCGGAAAGCGTTGGTCAGGAAGTTCTGCAAAATCCGTCGCAGCAACTTGATGTCGCTGTCGACCCGTAACGTGCTTGCGCGAACCCGGAACTCCAGTTTTTGCTCTCGCGCCAGCACCTTGAACTCTGTACCGAGGGTATCGAACAGATCGTTGAGGGCGAATGGCTGGCGATTCGGGTTGATCTTGCCGTTTTCCAGGCGGGAAATGTCCAGCAAGTCGCTGATCAAGTCCTCGGCCGAGCGCAGCGAGCTGTCCAGGTGTTCGACCAGTTTCTGCGCTTCGCCGGACAAACCATCTTCCTGATGGGAGAGGGCGGCGGAGAACAGCCGCGCCGCGTTCAACGGTTGCATCAAGTCATGGCTGACGGCCGCGAGGAAACGGGTCTTGGACTGGTTGGCCGCCTCGGCGGTGCCTTTGGCTTCGGTCAGGGCAACGTTGAGCTGCGACAATTCGTGGGTCCGTTCGGTGACCCGTTGCTCCAGGCCTTCGTTGGCTTCGGTCAGCGCCTGTTCGGCTTCGCGGAACGCGGTGATGTCGGTGAAACTCATGACGAAGCCGCCGCCGGGCATCGGGTTGCCGATCAGTTCGATCACCCGGCCATTGGGGAACATCCGCTCGGAAGTATGCGCGCGGCCCTGACGCATCCAGTGCAGGCGGCGGGCAACGTGCACTTCGGCTTCGCCGGGGCCGCACAATCCGCGTTCGGCGTTGTAGCGAATGATGTCGGCAATGGGGCGGCCGATACTGATCAGGCCGTCCGGGTAATTGAACAGTTCAAGATAGCGACGGTTCCAGGCCACCAGTTTCAACGACTGGTCGACCACGCTGATGCCCTGGGTGATGTTCTCGATGGCGCCTTGCAGCAAGGCGCGGTTGAATTGCAGCACCTCCGAGGCTTCATCGGCGATGCGCACGACGTCCTCCAGTTGCATCTCCCGACCTTCAATGGCGGCTTTTACCACCGCGCGGGTCGAAGAGGCACCCAGCACACCGGCCAGCAAGCGTTCGGTGTGGGAGATCCATTCACTGTCGGCGTTCTGGTTCGGGTTGAAGCCCTTGCCCTGGCGATAGGCAAAACGGATGAAGCTTTGACGGGCGCGTTCTTCGCCGACGAAGCGCGCCGCCAGTTGCAGCAGGTCATTGATCTGCACTGCCAGCATCGAGCGTGCGCTGGGGCGGGCGCTGATTTCCTGGCCGATGAAGCGGCCTGCCTGCCAGTGCTCGGAAACCCGGGTGCGGGACAGCACCGAGACCCAGGCGAACAATGTGAAGTTGCCTGCCAGCGACAGCACCACGCCCTGGGTCAGCGGGGTGATCGGCAGGTTCAGTGGATTGCTGTGCAACCAGGCCAGCCCCGGGAACGTGTTCAAGGACAGGCCGAGGCTGAGGGCGGCAATCGGCAGGATCAAGGTGTAGAACCACAGGAAGGTGCCTGCGGCGAGGCCAGCGAAAACGCCGCGGCGGTTGGCCTGTTTCCAGTACAGGGCACCGAGCATGGCGGGGGCCAGCTGGGTCACGGCAGCGAAGGCGATCTGGCCGATTGTCGCCAGGCTGGCGGTCGAGCCCAGCAGGCGATAACTGACATAGGCCAGCAGCAGAATGACCACGATGCTGACGCGGCGCACCGACAGCATCCACTGGCGGAACACTTCGAACGGGCGCTCGGCGTTGTTGCGACGCAGCAGCCAAGGCAGCAGCATGTCGTTGGACACCATGGTCGACAGCGCCACGCTGGCCACGATCACCATGCCGGTGGCGGCCGATGCACCACCGATAAACGCCAGCAGGGCCAACGCCGGATGCGCCTGGGCCAGGGGCAGGCTGATGACGAACGAGTCCGGCAACACCGAGCTGGGCAGCATCATCTGGCCGGCCAGGGCGATCGGCACGACAAACAAGGCGGCGAGGGCGAGGTAGGCCGGGAATACCCACTTGGCCAGGCGCAGATCCTGGGGATCGATGTTCTCGACAACGGTCACGTGGAACTGCCGTGGCAGGCAAATGATTGCCATCATCGCCACACCGGTCTGCACCACCATCGACGGCCAGTTGATGGTTTCTTTCCAGTACTGTTCAAGGCGCGGCGCAAGCATGGCCTGGTCGAACAGGTCGTCGAAACCGTCGTACAGGCCGTAGGTCACGAAGGCGCCGACGGCGAGAAACGCGAACAGCTTCACCAATGATTCGAAGGCGATGGCCAGCACCATGCCGCGGTGGTGCTCCGTGGCGTCGAGGTTGCGGGTACCGAAGACGATGGTGAACAGCGCCAGCACCAGCGACACAATCAGAGCGGTGTCCTGGGCGCGGGTGCCCATGGCGTCGGCACCGGCGCCGATCAGCAGGTTCACGCCGAGCACGATGCCTTTGAGCTGCAGCGCAATGTAGGGCAACACACCGACCAGGCAAATCAGCGCCACCACCACCGCCAGTGACTGGGATTTGCCATAGCGTGCGGCGATGAAGTCGGCGATCGAGGTGATGTTCTCCTGTTTGCTGATCATCACCATTTTTTGCAGGACCCACGGCGCGCCGACCAGCAACAGGATCGGCCCGAGGTAGATCGGCAGGAACGACCAGAGCTGTTCGGCGGCCTGGCCCACGGCGCCGAAAAAGGTCCAGCTGGTGCAGTAGACCGCCAGCGACAGGCTATACACCCACGCTCGCACACGCGGCGGCAAGGGCGCGCTGCGACGGTCGCCATAGAAGGCGATGGCGAACAGGATGGCCATATAGGCCAGGGCGACGACGGCAATCAGCCCGGTGGACAGCGACATGGGGACTCCAGACAAAAGACATCCGGACCTCCCGCCCGGACAGACAGTCTCGCACGACCGCCAGCGTTAGTCAGTGTCGACCAAGGTCGTGGCGTGGCGGGGTGTCGCAGGTTGATTCTCAGTGTCTGGACTGGCCCCTTCGCGAGCAAGCCCGCTCCCACAGTTGATCGCGTTTTTCCTGAAGGAAACCGCTCGAATGTGGGAGCGGGCTTGCTCGCGAAGGGCGGTATTACGGAATCAACGCGATTTCGATCAAACGATGCAGTTCTTCAAGCTCCAATGGCGCCTCGGCAAACAGGATGCGAAACACCGTCGGCGCGGCGATCAGATTGATCAACCGATCGACACTGGGCCTGGGCTCATCCGGATAGCGATCCAGAATCGTCTGCAATTGCCCGCCAATGATGGTCGCGCAATAACTCGGCTTAAGTGCCGCCTGCACGTCGCACAGCATGTTGCGGCCGGGTTCGGAGCTCATCTCGTCCAGGTACTGCTCCGCCCAGGCCCGCACGTCGCCGTGAAGGCTGCCGGTGTTGGCCGGCTCGTTGTCGGGCTGCATGCGGGCGAGGGCGACGTCTGCCAGCAGCGCCGACACATCGCCCCAGCGTCGATAGATGGTGGACGGCGTGACGCCCGCGCGCGCTGCAATTTGCGGCACCGTCACGCTGGCGCGATCCTGCTCCTCAAGGAGTTGACGCACGGCCGAATGAATCGACTCTTGCACCCGGGCGCTGCGGCCGCCGGGGCGTAATGTGGGAACTGTCATCCTGTGTTTCCTGTATTGCACCGGGTCTTGCGGCTGGCACCCGGTCCTGAAAGCCATGCATCGGACCTTAACACAAAGAATTTGCTTTAAGAGGGATCCAGTAGCACACTCCGCAAAAGCAAAAAATTAGCTTTTGCGGAGTGTGTCGATGCCCGGTTCTCATTCAAATCGTGCCAGCCTGTGGTTTCTGGCCGTTACCTTGCTCAGCTTCCTGGCGGCCTCCACTGCGCCGACGCCGCTGTATCACCTGTATCAGGAGCAGATGCAGTTTTCGGCAGCGACCTTGACCCTGATTTTCGGCGTGTACGCCCTCAGCCTGTTGGCGGCCTTGCTGACGGTCGGCTCGTTGTCGGATTACCTGGGGCGCAAACCGGTGATCTTTACGGCGGTGATGCTGAACATCCTGGCGATGTTGCTGTTTATCCATGCCGACAGCGTCGCCTGGCTGATCAGTGCCCGGGTGCTGCAGGGGTTCGCCACCGGCATGGCAACCGCGGTTCTGAGTGCAACGCTGCTCGACACCGACCGCGAGCAGGGGCCGCTGGTCAACAGCGTCGCGCCTTTACTCGGGATGGCTCTGGGGGCGCTGGGTTGTGGTGTGTTGGCCGAGTTTGCCCCCGCGCCGCTGCATTTGACCTTCTGGCTGCTGCTGGCCCTGTTCGCGATGCAGGCCGTGTATGTCTGGCGATTGCGGGAAAGCGTCTCGCGCCAGCCTGGTGTGTGGGCCTCATTGCGACCGACCCTGCATGTGCCGGCTCAGGCACGTTCCACTTTGTGGCGGGTGTTGCCGCTCAACACGGCGGTCTGGGCGCTCGGCGGTTTTTACGCGTCGCTGGCACCTTCGCTGGTGCGCACGGCGACTGGCTCGACCTCGAATCTGATTGGCGGGGCGACCGTCGCCGCCTTGACGGTGACTGGCGCCCTGATGATTTACACCCTGCGCAATCAGGCTGTGACCAAGGCGCTGCAACTGGGCGCCTGTTCGCTGCCGGCGGGAGTCGCCCTGATTCTACTGGGCGTGCACAGCGCCAGTCTGCCGCTGTTTTTCCTCGGCACGCTGGTCGCCGGTTGCGGTTTCGGCGCCGGTTTCCTCGGGGCGGTGCGTAGTCTGGTGCCGCAGGCCTTGCCCCATGAGCGCGCCGGGTTGATGTCGGCATATTATGCGCTGAGTTATCTGGCGTTCTGCCTCCCGGCGCTACTGGCCGGGAACCTGGAGCGGACTTTTGGTCTGGTGGCAACGACCGATGGTTATGGTGCGATGCTGATTGTGCTGGCTCTCAGCGCAATGGCGAGTCTACTGCGATCACGTTCGGCCAGGGTCTGCGAGGCCAACCGGTAGGAACGGCTCGGATATTGGTGATCGAATCGGAAGGGAGTGTCTGACGCTATATAAGTGATATCGATAAGATATAGAGATATTACACGTTATATAGATATTCTATTCGGATCTAACATGGGCTCTACCTCACGAGAGGACAGGAGTTCGCCATGACATGCGCCAATAGCATCAAGCCCGGAATCAAACCTTTCAGTCATTTGCAGCATCCCCGCGAGGTGATCCGCCAGTTCACCCCCAACTGGTTCGCGGCCACCATGGGCACCGGTGTGCTGGCGTTGGCACTGGCGCAGTTGCCGGTTGCCACACCTGCCTTGCACGCCTTTGCCGAAGCCCTCTGGCTGTTCAATATCGCTCTGTTCCTGCTGTTTACGGCGGTATACACGGCGCGTTGGGTGCTGTTTTTCGACGAGGCGCGGCGGATTTTCGGCCATTCCACTGTTTCGATGTTTTTCGGCACCATCCCCATGGGGCTGGCGACTATCATCAATGGCTTCCTGGTGTTTGGCCTGCCGCGCTGGGGCGACGGTGTGATTCACCTCGCCGAGGTGCTGTGGTGGCTGGATGTGGCCATGTCGCTGGCCTGTGGCGTGCTGATTCCCTACATGATGTTCACCCGCCAGGAGCACAGCATTGACCAGATGACAGCGGTCTGGCTGTTACCGGTGGTCGCGGCAGAAGTGGCGGCCGCCAGCGGGGGCCTGTTGGCGCCGCATTTGGCCGACGCTCATTCGCAACTGATAGTGCTGGTGACCAGCTATGTGCTCTGGGCGTTTTCCCTGCCGGTGGCCTTCAGCATCCTGACCATTCTGTTGCTGCGCATGGCCCTGCATAAACTGCCCCACGAAAACATGGCCGCCTCGAGCTGGCTGGCCCTTGGCCCGATCGGCACCGGTGCCCTGGGCATGCTGGTACTGGGCGGCGATGCACCGCTGATTTTCGCGGCCAACGGTATGCCGGGAGTCGGTGAGATTGCCGCAGGACTGGGTCTGGTGGCCGGCATCACCCTGTGGGGCTTCGGCCTGTGGTGGATGCTGATGGCGTTGCTGATCACCGTGCGCTACCTGCGTGCCGGCATTCCCTTCAATCTTGGCTGGTGGGGCTTCACTTTCCCGCTGGGCGTCTATTCTCTAGCGACGTTGAAACTGGCCAGTACCTTGAACCTGATGTTCTTCAGTGTGTTTGGCTGCGTGCTGGTGGCGTTGCTGGCGGTGATGTGGCTGATCGTCGGCAAGCGCACGGTGCTGGGCGCCTGGCGTGGCGAGCTGTTTGTCTCGCCGTGCATTGCCGGATTGAAGAAATAACCGGCAAAGATTAGGTAAGGTGTGGCCTGGATCGACGTTCGATACTCCAATTACTGTATCCAGGCCATTCTTTACCCGATCTCCAGCCACAATCCAGGGACACATGGAAGATGAGTCACCCCTCACAGTTCACCTTGCTGCGCACCCGGCGCTTCCTGCCGTTCTTCATCACCCAGTCCCTCGGGGCGTTCAACGACAACGTGTTCAAGCAGTCGTTGATCCTGGCCATTCTGTACAAGCTGACCATCGAAGGTGACCGCTCTGTCTGGGTCAATCTGTGTGCGCTGCTGTTTATCCTGCCGTTTTTCCTGTTTTCGGCCCTGGCCGGGCAATTCGGGGAAAAGTTCGCCAAGGACGCGTTGATCCGCCTGATCAAGCTTGGGGAAATCGCCATCATGGCGGTCGGCGCCGTCGGCTTCATGTTCGATCACCTGTCGTTGATGCTGCTGGCGCTGTTCGCCATGGGCACCCATTCGGCGCTGTTCGGGCCGGTGAAGTACTCGATCCTGCCGCAGGCCCTGCGGGAAGATGAACTGGTAGGCGGCAACGGCCTGGTGGAAATGGGCACCTTCCTGGCGATCCTGGCCGGTACCATTGGCGCCGGGGTCATGATGTCTTCGGCGCATTACGCGCCGGTGGTGTCCGCGGCGATCATCGGCATTGCGGTGCTCGGCTACCTGGCCAGCCGCAGCATTCCCCGGGCGGCAGCGGCCACGCCGCAAATGCGCCTGAACTGGAACATTTTCAGCCAGTCCTGGGCCACGTTGAAGCTGGGCCTGGGGCAAACGCCGGCGGTGTCACGCTCGATTGTCGGCAACTCGTGGTTCTGGTTTGTCGGGGCGATTTACCTGACGCAGATCCCGGCCTATGCCAAGGAATGGATGCACGGTGACGAAACCGTTGTGACGCTGATTCTGACGGTGTTCTCGGTCGGTATCGCATTGGGTTCGATGCTGTGCGAGAAACTCTCCGGGCGCAAAGTCGAGATTGGTCTGGTGCCGTTCGGATCGTTCGGCCTGACCGTTTTCGGCCTGCTGCTGTGGTGGCATTCCGGCTCAATACCGGAAAGCGCCGCCGGCCATGGCTGGATCGAGATCCTCGGTTTTGGTCACGCCTGGCTGGTGTTGCTCGACATCCTCGGCCTGGGTGTCTTCGGCGGTTTCTACATCGTGCCGCTTTACGCGCTGATCCAGTCGCGTACCGCCGAGAACGAGCGGGCGCGGGTGATTGCCGCCAACAACATCCTCAACGCATTGTTCATGGTGGTGTCGGCGATTGTCTCGATCGTCTTGCTGAGTGTGGCCAAGCTGTCGATCCCGCAGCTGTTCCTGGTGGTGTCGTTGCTGAACATCGGCGTCAACGCCTACATCTTCAAGATCGTCCCCGAGTTCACCATGCGTTTCATGATCTGGCTGCTCAGCCATTCCATGTACCGCGTGGAACATCGCAATCTGGATTTGATTCCCGATGAAGGCGCGGCGTTGCTGGTGTGCAATCACGTGTCATTCGTCGACGCCTTGCTGATTGGCGGCGCGGTACGTCGGCCGATTCGCTTTGTCATGTACTACAAGATCTACAACCTGCCGGTGCTGAACTTCATCTTCCGTACCGCGGGGACGATTCCGATTGCCGGGCGCCAGGAAGACATCCAGATATATGAACAAGCCTTCACGCGCATTGCCCGGTATCTGAAGGACGGTGAGCTGGTGTGCATTTTCCCCGAGGGTAAATTGACCGCCGATGGCGAGATCAACGAGTTCAAGGGCGGCTTGACGCGGATTCTCGAAGAGACCCCGGTGCCGGTGATTCCGTTGGCTTTGCAGGGGTTGTGGGGGAGTTTCTTCAGCCGCGATCCGGGTAAAGGGCTGTTTCGCCGGTTGTGGTCGCGGGTGACATTGGTGGCAGGGCCGGCGGTGGCGGTTGAGGTGGCGGAGCCGGTCAAGTTGCAGGCATTGGTGGGGGATTTGCGTGGGGCCGTAAGATAATCGGTGATTCTACCGGCCTCTTCGCGAGCAAGCCCGCTCCCACATTTGATCTCAGTCGTACACAAACTTTGTGTTCACTGAAGATCCCATGTGGGAGCGGGCTTGCTCGCGAAGGCAATAGTGGCCTAGGCGCTGACCTTCAGGCCAACGAGCCCGGAAATGATCAACGCCACACTCGCCAACCGCACCAGCGCCATGGACTCGCCAAACAGAATGATCCCGGCGATCACCGTGCCCACGGCGCCGACACCGGTCCAGATCGCATAGGCCGTACCCAGCGGCAATTCCTTCATTGCAAGGCCGAGCAAGCCAAGGCTGATAGCCATGGCCGCAACGGTCAGCACAGTGGGGAGCGGGCGGGTGAAGCCGTCGGTGTACTTGAGGCCGACGGCCCAGCCCACTTCGAACAGGCCGGCGAAAAACAGAATGATCCAGGACATGAAGACCTCCATCGTCTGACGGGGTCGTCCCCTGATTAATGACTCGATCGAGCCGCGAGGTCGTCCTCGCGTTGCGCAGTATAGTGCCCAGCATTAACCCGGGGATCAAGTTTTCAACTCAGTTACTGGCCTGTTGCGCCGCCATTTCCCGATCCTGTTTCTCGCTCATGCGGCGGAAATACGTCGAAAGCAATGCCCCGGAAATGTTGTGCCACACGCTGAACAAGGCGCTCGGCACCGCCGCCAGTGGCGAGAAGTGTGCACTCGCCAATGCGGCACCCAATCCGGAGTTCTGCATGCCGACTTCCAGGGCCAGGGACTTGCGCTGGGCCAGAGGCAGCTTGAACAGGCGCCCGGTGAAGTAGCCCAGCAGGTAGCCGAAGCTGTTGTGCAGCATGACCACGGCCATGATCAACAGACCGGACTCTGCGATCTTCGCCTGGCTGGCGGCGACGACTGCGGTGACGATGATCACGATGCTGACCACCGACACCAGCGGCAACACGTCCACGGCATGGCGAACCTTGTCGCCGAGCACCCGTTGGGCAACCACGCCCAGCACGATCGGTAACAGCACCACTTGCAGGATCGACCAGAACAACTCCATGAACGACACCGGCAACCAGGCCGAGGCCAGCAGCCAGATCAGGGCTGGGGTCAGCAGCGGGGCGAGAAGGGTGGTGACGGCGGCGATGGCCACCGACAGCGCCAGGTCGCCACGGGCCAGCCAGGTCATCACGTTCGACGAGGTACCGCTTGGGCAGCAGCCGACCAGAATCACGCCGACGGCGATTTCCGGCGGCAAGTGGAACACCTGGCAGAGCAACCACGCCACGCCCGGCATGATCACGAAATGGGCAACCACGCCCAGGGCCACGCGCCAGGGATGGCGAGCGACTTCGGCGAAGTCTTCGAGTTTGAGGGTCAGGCCCATGCCGAACATCACCAGCCCCAGCAAAGGCACGATGGCGCCTTTGAGGCCGATGAACCATGCCGGCTGCAGAAACGCCACGACAGCGAAAATCAGTACCCAGTAAGCGAAGGTGTTGCCGACAAAACGACTTAATGCAGCCAGTGCGCGCATGGCCTGATCCTTTTTATTAAGTTGCACCACAAAACCAAATGTGGGAGCGGGCTTGCTCGCGAAAGCGGAGTGTCAGTCGACATAGATACCTGT